>NZ_BAAAQN010000004.1:0-315879 GCF_039531695.1 Catenulispora yoronensis | reverse complement strand
GCGGCCGCCGGGGCCGCGGCGCTCGGAGCCGCCCGCGGCGCGGCGGTGGCCGTGGCCGCGACCGCCGACGACGGCCCCGGGCCCTCCGGCCGCCGCATCCCCTTCGAAGGCCCGCACCAGGCCGGGATCCTCACCGCGCCGCAGGCCGCGGCCTCGTTCGTGGCGTTCGACGTCACCGCGCGGACCCCGGACGAGCTCAGGGCCCTGTTCCGGACGCTGACCGAGCGCGTCAGGTTCCTGACCGCCGGCGGGGCCCCGGCGGCCACCGACGTCGCCTCGCCGCCGACCGACAGCCAGAGGCCGGCGGGGCCCCGGCGGCCACCGACGTCGCCTCGCCGCCGACCGACAGCCAGACGCTCGGCGCGGACGTCCCCTCCGACGGCCTGACCGTGACCGTCGGCGTCGGCGCCTCCCTGTTCGACGACCGCTTCGGCCTGGCCGCCCGCAAGCCCGCGCGCCTGACGCCGATGCCGGTCTTCCCCGACGACCACGTCGAGGGCTCGAAGGAGCTGCACGGCGATCTGATGCTCCAGATCTGCGCCGACTCCCGCGACACCGTCATGCACGCGCTGCGCGACATCGCCAAGCACACGCGCGGCGGCATGCAGCCCGCCTGGAAGGCCGACGGCTTCCACGCCGCGCCACGCCCGGCCGGCACGCCCCGCAACCAGCTCGGCTTCAAGGACGGCATCGCCAACCCCGACGTCGCCGACCCCCGGATCGCCGAGGAGCTGATCTGGACCCGGGGCGGCGGTCCCGAGCCGGCGTGGACCACCGGCGGCTCCTACCAGGTGGTGCGCGTCATCAGGATGCTGGTGGAGTTCTGGGACCGCGTCACCCTGCACGAGCAGGAGAACATGATCGGCCGCCGCCGCGACAGCGGGGCACCGCTGGATGGCACCGCCGAGCACGACCTGCCCGACTACCGGGCCGACCCGCAGGGCCACGCCATCCCCATGGACGCCCACATCCGCCTGGCCAACCCGCGTAGCCCCGACACCGCCGACCAGCAGATCCTTCGCCGCGGCTACAACTACGAGCGCGGTCTGGACGTCAACGGCGACCTCGACGTCGGCCTGATCTTCTGCTGCTACCAGCAGGACGTCGTGCGCCAGTTCCAGGCCGTTCAGGACCGCCTGGCCGGCGAGCCGCTGGTGGACTACATCCAGCCGACCGGCGGCGGGTACTTCTTCGCGCTGCCCGGAGTGCGGGGCGGGGACGACTGGTTCGGGTCGGGTCTGCTGGCGGCGTAGGCCGCTCGCCACGACGTTCGAGACGGCCCCTTGACGGCGACCGGTCGGCGGCCAAGGATCGCCTCTGTGGCCGATGTCAGCGAATCAGAGCCCGCAGTCGAGCTGGACGTCCCGGGCGTGGCGGACGACCGCCACCGGGTCCCGTCCCCGGACGCCGAGAAGCGCATCCTCGAAGCAATGCCGCAGGTCGGCGCATGCGTCGTGGTCGCCGCTCGGCAGGAGGGGACGGTCCAGACCGACGTGCTGCTGACGCTGCGCCCCGGCGCTGACCCCGGCGCCGACCACGAGCCGGCGGTCCGCGCGGCCCTGGAGCCGGACGAGGCCGCCACCGTCCGCCGGGTTTTCGTCGTCGGCACGGACAGGGAAATCCCTGAAGGGCTCGCCGGGGACCACGAGGCGTTCGCCCGCTGGCACCTCGCCGAGCTGCTCGGCGCGCGGCTGCCCGGACTCGGCGAGGGCGTGGATCCGGTGCCGACTCCGACCGAACGCCTCAGCGTGGAGTTCGCCGGCGAGGGCGAGGGCGTCGCCGAGCTGTCCTGGGGACAGCGCGAGATCTGGCAGTCGATGACCCGGCAGGGGAACTGGCTGCCGCTGGGCGGCTGGAAGCCGCTGGACCCCGGCACCACGATCGCCGACGTCGCCGACGAACTCGCCTACCTGCACCACCGCTTCCCGTCCATGCGGACCCGGCTGCGCTTCGACGACAACGCGCGGCCGTATCAGGTGCTGGCTGCCAGTGGCGTTACCGAGCTTGAGATCTATGACGCCCCTGAAGTCGTTGGTATGCAGGACGCAGGTACGCAGGACGCTGGTACGCAAAGCACTGGTACGCAGGACACCGCCGCGCAGGCCGCCGACCAGCTCGCCGCCGCCATCGACGCGCACTACCAGCGCGCCCCCTACGACCTGCGCACCGAGTGGCCGGTCCGGATGGCCGTCGTCCGCACCGGCGGCGTGCCGACCCACATGGTCGTCGTCATGCACCACCTGGCCCTCGACGGCGGCGCCGCCGTGACCATGTTCCGCGACGTCGCGACCCGCGCCACCGAACCGCCGGTCGGCCTCCAACAGCTCCAGCTCGCCCAATGGCAGTACTCCGACGCCGGCCGGCGCCAGAGCGACCGGGCCATGCGCTACTTCGGCGAACTCCTGCGGAACATGCCGGACCCCACCTTCCCGGCCTCCGCCGACCCGCGCCGCCCGCGCTACTGGAGCTCGGAGTTCGCCTCGCCCGCCCTGCGCTCGGCCCTGGCGATGCTCGCCGTCCGCACCGGCGCCGACCCGGCGCGCGTCGTGATGGCGGTGCACGCGATCGCCCTGGCCCGCGTCACCGGCGTCAACCCGGTGCTGCTGCGGCCGGTCATCGGCAACCGCTTCCGGCGGCAGCTCGCCGACGTGGTCTGCCACGCCTCCCAGGCCCCGGTGGTGCTCCTGGACGCCTCCGACGCCACCGTCGAGGAAGTGATCGGCCGCGCCGGACCGGCCTCGATGAACGCCCTCAAGCACAGCTTCTTCGACCCCGAGCAGCTCGACGAGCTGACCCGGACCACCGGCGAGGACCGCGGCGTCGAACTCGACGTCGCCTCCTTCGTCAACGACCGCCGCGCCCCCGTGGACCCGGAAACGATCCCGGCCCGCACCGCCGAGGAGTTCGCCGCGGCGCGCGCCCTGTCCACCTTCGACTGGACCGGCCGGCGCAACGACCCGGTGGAGCGCCTGTTCGTGCACATCGACGACGGCCCCGACCTGGTCCGGCTCCTCATCGAGGCCGACACCCGGGCCCTGGACCCGGCCCACATGGAACAGCTGGCGCGCGGCATCGAGGACCTCGCGATCGACGCCGCCCTGCACCCCGGCCTCGACACCGGGGTCCGGGGACCGGCGGCGGGACTGGACGCGGCGGCGGGATCGGCTGGGGCGGTGGCGGAATCAGCTGGGGCGGTGGCGGAACGCGCCGATAGTCTCGCGCCATGACGAACACGCGCTTGGGCATCATGTACGACCGCGCCTGGGACCCGGCGGGCCTGCCGGACTTCGCCCGGCGCGTCGAGGCGGTCGGCGCCGACGACCTCTGGGTGGTGGAGGACCTCGGCTGGAACGGCGGCCTCACCGCGGCCGCCGTCGCCCTCGGCGCCACCGAACGGCTGCGCGTCGGCCTGGGCATCGCCCCGGCGCCGTACCGGAACCCGGCACTGTTCGCGATGGAGGTCGCCACCCTCGCCCGCGTGTTCCCCGGACGCTTCGCCCCCGGCCTGGGCCACGGCGTGTCGGGCTGGCTGGAGCAGGTCGGCGCCACACCGGGCTCGTCGATGGCCCGACTGGAGGAGACATTGACCGCGGTCGGCGCCCTCCTGCGTGGGGAGACCGTCACCATGACAGGCCGCGAAGTCACACTGAAGGACGTGACCCTGGTCCATCCGCCGACCGTGGTCCCCCCACTGTTCGCCGCCGCCGTGCGGGCCAAGACCCTGGAACTGTCCGGCCGCCGCGCCCAGGGAACAGTGATCGCCGAGGGCCACGGCCCGAAGGACCTGGAGAACGCCCGCGCCCACATCGCCCGCGGCGGCGCCGACCATGACCACGACCTCGCCGTCTTCGCGTTCTGCCACGTCGGCGACGACGAGCCAGGCCGCACCGCGCTGACCGCGGCGCTCGCCGACCAGGCCGACTGGCTGAGCCGCGAACCACAGGACCTGTTCACCGTGTCCGGCACACCGGAGCAGGGCGCCGACCGGGTCCGGGAACTGTTCGCGTCCGGCGCGACGACCGTCGTGCTGCGGATCTACGGCGCCGAGCCGGCGGAGCAGCTCGGCGCTGTTGTCGAGGCGCTGGGCGGCTGACGGGGCGGGGGCTGCTGGTGGGTGCGGGGGTGCTGGTAGGCGCGGCACCAGGTGCTGAGTCGTCGGCCTGGCGCAGCACTTCGTGGAGGACCTGATGCCGCGGATGGAACAGGCGCTCGGCGCCGCCTGATCGGGATCAGGATGCGGGAGGCCCGCTGAACCAGCGGGACGCGGCCGGGGGTGGAGGCGGGAGCGGAGGCGGGGGAGCCGGTTGCGATGACGGTCCCGCAGCCGGTTTCAACGCCGGTCCCGCAGCCGGTTTCAGCGCTGGCCCCGCTGCTGATCCTGCTGCCGGTTCCAACGCTGGCCGCAGCGCAGCGGTGTGTATCTGCGGGCCGAACCACCCAGCAGCCGTCCGCAACTGCTCGATAGCGCCGCGCGCAGCGACCACCGCATCCCCCACCTCACCCATCGCCCGATGCAAATCCCGCAGACTCTCCGGCGACGGGTCAGCCGTAGCCACCCGCACAGCGGCGACCACGCCCCGAGTCGCCCCGGCCAGCCTCGCAGCCGCGCCCGACACCTCCGGCGCGTACCCGAACACCTCCCCGGGCAGGTGCCGGCAGGCGAGCAGGCTGTCGCCGACCGCGCGCGCGGTCTCGTGGGCCTCACGGACCGCGGCGGTGGCCGCGTCGAGCGTGGGCAGCAGGTGGCGCCGGAGTTCCGGGGTGCGGTCGGCGACGGTCGATACGGTCATGGGCGGCGCTTTGCTGGTGCGGGGCTCTGATCTGCGGGGACGACCGGTCGGCCGTCCCCGCGGAGATCACGGGGTGCGGATCATAGCGCAGCCGCGAGCCGCTCGGTGATCAACCGGCTGAACCGCGCCGGATCGGCGAGTTCGCCGCCCTCGGCCAGCAGGGCCGTGCCCAGGACGATCTCGGCGAGTTCGGGCAGCGCCGGGTCCTCGGCGTTCTTCTCGTACGCCGACCGCAGGCCGGTGATCAGCGGGTGCTTGGGGTTGATCTCCAGGATCCGCTTGACCGGCGGGAACTGCTGTCCCATCGCCCGGTACATCTTCTCCAGCATCGGCGTCATGTCCTCGTCGTCGCCGACCACGCAGGCCGCCGACGTCGTGAGCCGCGAGGACAGCCGCGCCTGCTTGACGTGCTCGGACAGCGTCGCCGCCAGCCAGGGCAGCAGCGCGGCGAAGTCGGCCTCCCGCTGGGCCTTCTCCTCGCCGGCGGCCTCGTCCTCGCCGGCGTCCAGGTCGACCTGGCCCTTGGCGATGGACTGGAACGGATGCCCGTCGAAGGCCGGGACCTGCTCGGCCCACACCTCGTCGACCGGATCGGTGAGGATCAGGACTTCGTAGCCCTTCGCCGCGAAAGCCTCCATGTGCGGCGAATTCTCCACAGTGGCCCGGTTCGCCCCGGTCAGATAGTAGACGGCGTCCTGGCCGTCCTTCATCCGCGAGACGTAGTCGCGCAGCGTCGTGGGCTTCTCGGCGTCGTGCGTCGAGTCCAGGCAGATCAGGTCCAGCAGGGCCTCGACGTTGTCGGTGTCCTCGATCAGCCCTTCCTTCAGCACCCGGCCGAACTGCGCCCACAGCTTCGCGTAGCGCTCCGCGTCAGCGGTCTGCATGTCCTTGATGGAGCCGAGCACCTTCTTCACCAGCCGCCGCCGCACCCCCCGGATCTGCCGGTCGTGCTGGAGGATCTCCCGCGAGATGTTCAGCGACAGGTCGTGGGCGTCCACGACGCCCTTGACGAAGCGCAGGTAGTTCGGCATCAGCGCTTCGCAGTCGTCCATGATGAACACGCGCTTGACGTACAGCTGCACGCCCCGCTTGGTGTCCCGCGAGAACAGGTCGAACGGCGCCTGCGAGGGGATGAACAGCAGCGCCTCGTACTCGAACGTGCCCTCCGCGCGCATGTGCACGGTCTCCGCCGGGTCGTTCCAGTCGTGGCTGATCTGCTTGTAGAACTCGTTGTACTCCTCCTGCGACACCTCGCTGCGCGGCCGGGCCCACAGCGCCTTCATCGAGTTCAGCGTCTGCAACTCGGTGACGCTGACGCCGTCCTCGCCGCCGCGCTCGATGGGCATCCGGATGGGCCACCGGATGAAGTCCGAGTACTGCTTGACGATCTGCCGCAGCTTCCACTCCGCCAGGTAGTCCGCGACGCCGTCCTCGCTGTCGACCGGCTTGAGGTGCAGCACCACCTCGGTGCCCACCGGCAGCCCGTCGGCCTCGGCGATGTCGTACGTGCCCTGGCCGTCGGACTCCCACAGCGTCCCGGCCTCGGACCCGGCCCGCCGGGTCCGCAGGCTGACCTTGTCGGCCACCATGAACGCCGAGTAGAAGCCGACCCCGAACTGCCCGATCAGGCTCTGGGCCGCCTCGGCGTCCTTGGCCTGCTTCACCTTCTCCAACAAGCCCGCGGTCCCGGACTTGGCGATGGTGCCGATCAGCTCCACGACCTCGTCCCGGGTCATCCCGACCCCGTTGTCCCGGACCGTCAGCGTCCGGGCCTCGGCATCCACCTCCAGGACAATATGCAGGTCGGAGGTGTCGGCCTCCAGGTCCGAATCGACCAGCGACTCCAACCGCAGCTTGTCCAGCGCGTCGGAGGCGTTCGAGATCAGCTCGCGCAGGAAGATGTCCTTGTTCGAGTAGATCGAATGAATCACCAGCTGCAACAGCTGACGGGTCTCGGCCTGGAATTCGAGGGTCTCAACGCTGCCACCCACGTCCGGGGCGCTCCTTTCGACGATGAAACGGTAGGAATACCGCCTCAGCCATCTTATGGAGCGCCCCACCGCGACGGGTCCGTGACAGAGCGATCCTTTACCCGCTGTGCGCGGGCCCGTCACCACCGAGCACCCGGTCGACCACGGCCTGGAACAACTCGGTCAACGGCACCCGAGCCCACTCGACCAGGGCGGGGTCCGCGCCCACCGCGCCCAGCGCCTCCTTCTTCCACGCCTCCACGGGGCGCGCGCCAGGGAAATTCGCAGCCTTGCTCCACGGGCCGGGCAGGAAAACCCCGCGCCCGGCCTTCGGACGCTTCTCCTGGACGACCAGCCCCCGCTCCGCCAATGCCGCGATCGCCGCCTTGTGGTGGGCCGGCCGCCAGCCGTTCCAGACCCGCACCCAGGCGTCGGTCGGCTGCGGCACTGCCAGCAGCTGGAGATAGTACGCCGCCGCGCCGCTGTCCAGCTCGAACCGGTCCGCGACGGCGGCCACCAGGTCCGGCGCGCTGACCCGCGGATCAGCCTCATAAGTTCCGGCCGGCAGCCCGCCGGACTCGATCCGCTCCACGAGGCGGTCGCAGGCCGACCCCAGCAGGAAGCTGACGGCGTCGAGGGTGCCGCGCCCATGGAACGCGGCCGAATCCAGCGTCGCCGTCCGTGCGTCCCGGCCGAGCAGCGCGGGCCGGAAGTACAAGCGGGTGCTGGAACCCCGGCTGGCCGAGATGGTCAGGCCGTCGTCGTACGTCGTGTCCGGCAGCTCGATCGGGCCCTGGTACGCGCTCGGGCCGAAACGCTGCGCGAGGTCGTCCACCGACGTTCCATAGCGGCACTGTCCCGCCACCAGGATCAGCTCCGGACGAAGAAGCCGCTGCCGGACCAGCCGGATCATCTCCGGCACCCCGCGCCGCACCGGGTCCTCGCTCGGCAGCGCGGCGTAGGCCCAGGCCGTGGCGGTGGCCAGCTTCGAGAGCCACACGTTGAACTCGCCGACCCGGTACCCGTCGCTGCCGTACCAGGCCACGCCGTCGTCGACGCCGGGCACGAGCCAGGAATCGATGTCGCGCGTGAGGATCGGCGACGAAGCCGGCTCGGCCAGGGCCACACACAATGCCTGGGCCGGGAACGAGCGCCCGAAGTCGGGCGCCGCCGCCAACGTCGCCTCCGGGATCACGGTCTTCTTTCCGAACCGCGCAGCCCAGTTCGCCGCGATCCGCTCGGCGACGGCTGCCAGGCCGCCGGGCCGCCAGAGCTCCTCCGGGTCCTCCGGCAGAACTCCGAGCAGCAGCGTGGGCCGCGCCTCCTTGCTCACCGACGCGACCTCGCTCCGGGCGTCCTCCACCTGCTTGGTGCTCAGGCCCAGGCTTCTGCGTTCCTCCGTGCTCAGCAGCGGCACATGGTAGCTCGTCACCCCGATCAGCCCCGCCAGCGCGAACTCGGCCCCCGGCCGGCTCAGGCCTGCCTGCTCCATGAGCGGCACGGCGTTGGCCGGTCCATGGGGCGCCGCCCCGCGCTCCCGGAGCAGCGCGACCAGGCGCCGTATTCGATCGCGGGTGTCCCACCGAAGCGAATCATCACCTTCAAACGGGAACTTCTCGGCTATCCCGGCCTTGTCCAGGGCTGCCCGGACGTCGGCGTCCGCGAAGGCTGACTCAGCCCACACCTCCAGGAACGCCGTCAACAGCTCGCGCCGCTCCTCGGAGGTGCTCGGCGTTATCGCCCGCAGCACCACCCATTCAAGCCGCCCCACCAGCAGCGCCGACAGGCCGAGTCCTCGGACTCGCTGCTCCAGCCCGACTTCTCCCGCTCGAAGCGCTTGGCTCAGCCGCTGTATCTCATACAGCGGCCGCTGGGGCGCGACCGACATGTGGCCGACCCGGTGCCCGAACGCATGCACTGCCGAATGGACCGCTGGACCATCCATCACATGCGACGCTTCGTCGTTCTCTGCGTCCTCCGGCGGCGTCAGGAACGGCCGCAGCGCCGGCGCCGCCCACAACGCCGCCGCCTCGCCCCGCTTCTCGGCGAGCACGGCCCACTTCCGCACCAGCGGCTCGAACCGGGGATCGGCCGCCGTCGCGGGCAGGTCCTCCCCGGGACGGCGGCTCCGCCACCACAGTTCCAGGCCCAACCCTGCGTCCTGCTGCAAGTCCGCCACCGGCACACCGTGCGCCAGGCACGTCTCCAGGACCCGGACGTCCACACGCTTCGTCCAGTAGTCCCGGCCGTCCAGCCGCACGGCCACGCCGTCGGCGCGCAGCGCCGGAGCCATCCGCACGATCAGCTCGTTGAGCTCGTCGGTCAGGGGCTTGCTGACCCGGCTGCGCTTCTTCAGCACGGTGTTCAGATTCGGATGATGAATACGCCGCTCGAGCCATGCCGCCCGCCCGCCAAGCGGCCGCACGACCTCCACCTCGACCTCAGCCTGACCCTCGACCTCAACCTGAGGTTGAAGGTTGGCTGGCCCACCGACCGGCCCATCGACCGGCCCACCGACCAGCCCCGCGGCCGCCCCGCACGCCCCCACCAGCCCCAGCCACCAGCCGTCCAGACTCTCCGCCTGCGGCAGCATCTCCAGCACCAGGCCCCGCACCACCGCCGACCGCGCCGCCACCTGGATCAGCACCGGCTCCCACGCCGTCCACATCGCTGCCGCGGCGTCCCGCAGCGCCGACGCCGCATCGGCGTCGCAGAACCGCTCCAACAGTTCCTGGTGCACCTCGATCTCGTCGCGCCCCGCCGCCTTGGCGAACGCCGACAGGTGCTTCGGCAGCTGCGGCCACGGCGCCTGCCCCACCATCGCCCGCAGCAGCGCGACGCGCATCAGCGCCTCCAACGCGGCCTTCGGCTCGGCCCGACTCTTCAGACTTTTGACGAAGTCCCCGGTCGCTTTCGCGCTCAACGCCCCGAACGCGGCGAACTCGCGGTGCACGGCCAGCCAGACGTCGTCCTCGATCGGCAGGCCCTCCTCGGCCTCGACGGCGCGCGCCTGCGCGAAGAACGTCCCGGCCCGCTTGTGATCGCCGTACCAGATCATCAGGCGCGCAGCTTGCTCGTAGAACACCGGCAGCTGTTCGCTCGGCACATCTCGCCCGAGGCTCTCCACCCTCAGCGCGGCGCGGTGGGCCGCCAGTCCGCGCGTCCCGGCCAGTCCGGCGCCGACGGCCTCCGCCGCCTCGGCGTCGTCCGGCCGGTTGACCAGGACCCACGCCGGATACCGGCGCGTCCGCGCCACCTCCGGCGGCAGCACCGGGACCAGGTTCCTCGCCTGGTCCCGGCACACCAGCTCATCGCCGTCGCGCGCTATCTCGTAGCCGGCCTCGATCGGCCACCATGTCAGCTCCGTCCCCATCCCGGAATCATGGCAGGTGGTTGTGACTCATCTCGCCGATCGCGACGGCCTTCCCGCGTCCAGTGCGTCCAGTGCGTCGAGCGCCAGGTGCCAGGGGAAGCTGTCCGCGTTGTCGGTGCGCGGCGGGTGCGGCTCGATCAGGCCGGGGCCGACGAGGACCTGGACCCCGCTCTCCCGCAGCTCGGTCAGCGAGCGCTGATAGACGCGGTTCGCGGCGAAGGCGGTGTTGACGTTCGGCAGCACCGCGATCGGGACCCCCGCGCCGCCGAGCTCGGCGAGCAGCCCGAGGGCATAGCAGTCAGCGACGCCGGCGGCCCACTTGTTGATCGTGTTGTAGGACGCCGGAGCGACCACGATCGCGTCCGCGGTCGGCAGCGATCCGCCTTCGCCCGGCGTCCGCCAGCGTGACCGCACCGGGTGGCCGCTGACCCGTTCGACCTCGGCCAGATCGAGGAATTCCTCGGCGGTCGGGGTCGGCACGACGTAGGGATCCCAGCCGCGGGCGCGGGCATCCTCGATCAGGACCGTTACGCGCTCGGCGGGACCGGCCGCGCAGACGATGACGTACAAAACCGGGTTGTCAGCCATTCCCGGACCTCCATCCGCTAGATCGATCAAGGTCTAGCGGTCCCGGCGATGGTGCGCCACCGTGTTCGAGGAATGAGACCCGGACCGTGCCGCCGCTCAAGGCAGCGTCACCACGAGCTTCCCCATCGGATGCCCCTCGCGCAGGTGCCGGATCGCGGCCGCGGCGTCGGCCAGCGGATACGCGCGGTCGACGTACGGCGTGAGCTGCCCGGCCTCGATCAGCCCGATGAGCGTCGCCAGGTCGGAGGCCCGGGTCAGGGCCAGCAGGTTCTTCTGCTCCTGCCGCAGAAAGGGCGACTGCGACACCGCGCGCAGTGCCCGTCCCATCCCGAGGATCTTCCCGCCGCCCTCGCCGCCGACGATGACGAGCGTGCCGCGCGGCGTCAGTGCCCTGCGCAGGACCGGCAGCGGGCGGTTGCCGGCGATGTCGAGGATGACGTCGTATCGGCCGACATGGTCGACGCTGTCGATGTCCTCGCGCGTGTAGTCGACGACGTGCGCGGCGCCGAGCGCGCGGACGTGCTCCGCGGCGGCGGACCCGCAGACCGCCGTCACCTCCGCCCCGAAGTGCGCCGCCGCGAGCTGCACCGCGTAGGTGCCGACGCCGCCGGACGCGCCCAGGATCAGCACCCGCTGACCGGCGTTGACCCGCGCCTTGTCCCGCAGCGCCTGCAACGCGGTCTGCCCCGAGACCGGCAGCGCCGCCGCCTGCTCGAACGTGATCGACAGCGGTTTGCGCGCCAGGTGCACGGCCTTGGCGCGGGCGTACTCCGCGAACGTGCCGACGCCCGACCCCAGCACCGCGTCGCCGATCCGGAAGGCGGTGACGTCCGAGCCGAGCTCCTCCACCCACCCGGCCAGGTCCCGCCCGCACACCGGGTTCCGGGGCCGCCGCAGCCCGAACACCAGCCGCACGACGAACGGCGATCCGGCCATCACGTGCCAGACCTCCGGCCCCACGCCGGCGGCGGCGACCCGGACCACGACCTCGTCCGGTCTCGGGCGCGGGCGCTCCACGTCCCGGACCGCCAGGACGTCGACCGGGCCGTAGGCGCGCTGCACGACAGCCTTCATGGCACCCCCCAAGGAAGGGCCCGGAAGTCCCCTCATCTCTCAAAGTAGGGCCGGGAGCGCCGTTCGGAAATCCCCGCTGACCAGCGGTTTATCAAGACACGTCGAGGGCCAGCCGGACCAGCGGCGAGTGCCGGAACGCTTGCGCGACGTCGACCAGCCACGACGCCTCGGCGCCCGCCGCCCCGGCCTCGGGGTTTGCTGCGGTCTCGGCAGGGGTGTTGGACGATCTGCCGGATGCTCTGCCGGATGCGGGGTCGGGCATGGCGTCGGGCATGGCGTCGGACCCGGCATCGCCTCCGGCCCCGTCGAACCGGCGGTCCCGCCGCAGGTTCTCCACCGCGACCGCCAGGGCGGCGGCCTCGATCTCGGCCGCCGAGTACCGCCCGGCGTCGATATCGGCCGCCGCCAGCCACGCCGCGAACCCCGGCTGCCGGTACTGCCGCAGCGCCAGGCTCGCGTCGTGGATCTCGATCGCGCGGCGGTAGGCGAGGAACTCGATGCTGGCCGCCGCCCCGGGCCGCGGCCGGTCGCCCGGGTCCAGGGCGATGTGCGGCAGCTCGTGATGCAGCGCCGACCACAGCGGCCCGAGCGTCCGGTACCGCTGATAGGCCCGCCACCAGCGGTGCGGCTTGGCCAGCGCCCCGCCCCACCGGCCGACCGTGCCGCCCGCGACCAGCAGCGCCACGCAGCTCACCCCGAACAGGTTCGACACCGAGTCGTCGCTGCCGCCCTGGGTGCCCGACCTGGCCACGCTGAGGATGTCGTCCAGGGTCCACAGCGTCCACACCGCGCCGACCGCGATCGCCGCCACGGCCAGCCGGACGCCGAGCCGCAGCGGGCGCGAACCGCCGTGGCGGGCCTGGGGGAGCAGGGCGCCGGCCAGCTCGGCCAGACCGAACAGGGTGTAGCCGACGAACAGCGAGTAATGCGCCGACAGCGCCACGCGGCCCGGGACGTCGACGCTCAATGTCCCGCCCGCATCGGCCTGAGGGCGAGCGACCGCGAACAGCACAGCCATCATGACCTGCACCACCAGCGCCGGGACCAGCCATGAGCGCGACCAGCCGGACGGCCAGGCCCCGGCCGGCAACGCCGGGGACCCTGGCGATCTTGGCGCCCCCGGTGACTCTGGCGACTCCGGCAGCCCCGGCGATCCCGGGAACCGCGAGGCCGTCGCCGATCCGGCCCCCACCTGCCCGGCCGTCGCCGGACGCAGCGCGTACGCCACCCCCACCAGAGAGCTCACCGCCGCCGTCCGCAGCGAGTCCCCGAGCCCCACCACCGTGGCCTCCCCGACCCCGGCCCCGGTCAGCAGCCGCAGGCCGGCCGGCGCGAGGATCGCCAGCGACCCGGCCTCGAACAGCCCGAACGCGTACACCAGCCACCGGAACGGGTCCGGCGCGCCCCGCCGGTCCGCGCCGAACCGGTACCCGACGAACCCCAGCAGCGCCGCCGTCCCCGCGTAAGCACCCAGATCCGAAGCCGGCGCCATCAGGGCCGGCCGACCCCGAACAGCACCCCGACCCGCGCCGTGTCCTCGGCTGCTTCACCGTGCGCGGCCGGAGCCGCCTCGGCCGCCGCCCGCGCCGCCGCGGAGGCGCGCGCCGCGGCCTTGCAGCGGATCAGCGACGCCACCAGCTCGGCCTCCCGCTCCTGCGGTGCGTTGTAGGCGGTCCGCCCCAGCACCCGCTGCACCAGCCCGGGGGACAGGGACGGGAACAGCCCGGCCGCCGAGCCGGTCTGCATCGGCGCCGCCTGGTCGTGCCCGCACAGCAGATGCGCCGCCTCGTGCAGGATGATGTGCTCACGGTGCAGCGCCGCGGTGTCCGCGAAGTAGACGATGACGTCGGTGTGCTCCAGCGTCACCAGCAGCCCGCACGGCACCCGCGGCCGCGAGGTCACCGGCACCAGCTCGATCGGCCGGCCCCGATCGGCGGCCAGCCGGGCCACGAACGCCGCGGCGCTGAACGGCTCCGGCAGCTCCAGCCGTTCGACGGTCTCCCGGCACCGCCGCAGCAAGGTGCGCCGGCCTCGTGCGAACCGCATCCCCAACCCCTCCGCTGGCCCGTCCGCCGACTCCGCACGGTGTGGCCCGAACCGGCCGGACCGCCGGTTCGCTTCTTGCCTGGCGGGGCGGATCCCGCGGATCACCCGCGGGCCGTACCGCTCCTCGCAGCGTTCGACTTCTTCTCGCGCCGGGCGAGAACGTCGATCATATCGCTGATGGTGTCGATCGACTCCGGGGACAGATTCACCGCGCGCAGCGCCACGCTGCGCACCCCGGCGTCGCGCAGCGCGCCCAACAGCTCCAGGTCGCGCGAGATCGCGGCGGCCTGTTCGTCGTCGAAGAAGTAGGTGGCCGGCACCTCGAAGAACTTGGCCAGCGCGGCGACGTGCCGCACCGTCGGGTTCGCGCGACGCCCGGTGCGCAACTGCCATAAATAGGTCGCCGAAAAAGTCTCGCCCGTCGCTTCCCGACAGGCGCGCGCCACATCCTCGTTGCTGAACGGCTCGCCGTCGGAACGCCGCACGACCCGGAACAGGGTCTCGATCCGCTCGGCGAGGGCCGGGCGCACGGACGTGGGGACCTGCTCCTGCATCGCGTCCCTCCCTCTATGCAGCTGTACAGTGCCGATCACGACCCCATTCTGTCGATGTCGCCGCCGCCTTGGGCGTGCTTCGCAAGGATTGCCGAAGCCTCATCGACCCGGTGTCATTCATTTCAGCTAGCATGCATGCTGCTCGTGCTTGTGTTCGGAGTCTGATATGGATGACGAGCGAACCCCGGTGCTCGGCTGACGCCCGGGCGCACCCCCTGATCGGTGCCGACGCCGGCCCCGCCTCCGGCGTCGGCACCCTCTCCCGCTCCCGCCATCCGCCCCGCAGCCTGCCCCGTGTGCCCGTCACGCGGCCCGCCCCGCAGCCCGTCACGCGGACGGCGCCGTGCGCTTGCCCGCGCCGCCGGGCCTGCGAGTCTGGGGCTGAGACCCTCAGCGGAGCCAACAGGGAGTTGACACGCCATGTCCGCCATGACCGACCAGGCCGCGGCCGCCCGTCCCCGGGTGCTGTTCATCGTCAGCCGGGCGCACCAGCTGACCATGAAGGACGGCAGCCTGCACACCACCGGCTACTGGGCCGAGGAGCTGCTCGTGCCGTACCACGCCTTCACCGAGGCCGGGTACGACGTCAAGTTCGCCACGCCGGTGGGCCAGGCCCCGCAGCCGGACCCGCGCAGCCTGTCCGCCCACGACGACGCCGACCTCCAGCGCATCCTGGACCTCCAGAACCCGCTGGTGCTGGACGACGTCGAGGTCGGCGGCTACGAGGCGGTGTTCGTCCCCGGCGGGCACGCGCCGCTGGAGGACCTGGCCACCGACGAGGTCGCCGGCGAGCTGATCACCGAGGCGCTGGCGGCCGGGATGCCGGTCGGCGCGGTCTGCCACGGCCCGGCCGCGCTGCTGGCCGCGCGCCGCGCCGACGGCACCCCGACGATCGCCGGCTACCGCCTCACCGGCTTCACCGACGAGGAGGAGGAACAGGGCGGCCTCGCGCCGAACATGCGCTACCTGCTCCAGGACGAACTGGCCAACCTCGGCGCGGAGTTCGTGGAGGGGCCGCCGTTCCAGTCCCACACCGAGACCGACCGGAACCTGCACACCGGGCAGAACCCCCAGTCCTCGGCGCAGATCGCGGCCGACATGCTGGAGGCGCTGGAGGCTTGATGCGGGCCGGGGCGCTCGGCCCGTGCCTTCCTGGTTCGGGCCTGTGCCCCGTCCGCCGTCAGTACCGCAGTACCGCCGCGACCCCGCCGGCCTCCCGCAACGTCCCGTCCGGCACGAACAGCACCCGCGCCCCGGACTCCATCGAGTTCTCCACCAGCTGCTCCACGATGTCGGTGTGGACGCCGATCGCGGGCGGCTCGATGTCCTCCTTCGGCTGCGGCAGCGTCACCGGCTCCGGGAACGGCAGCGTCGCCAGCTCGCGCCCGTCCCCGCCGACCTTGCCCGCGAGCAGCAGGCCCTCCTCCAGGACCAGCCGGTGGACGCGCTTGTCCGCCACGGCCGTCCAGACCTCGGCGGGGCCGCCGGCGTACCGGTTCTGCGACCGGGAGTCCTCCAGCTCCGTCAGCGCCGCCGCGACCTGCCCGGCGCGATGCCGCCCGACCTCGGGCGCGATGCGCTTGGCCAGGTCGGACGGGGAGTCCTTGTCCATCCCGGTCAGCGGCAGGGTGCCGGCGACCACGTCGCGGTAGGCGGTGAGGTCCAGGAACGAGGACAGGATCTTCTCGCCGCCGACCACGAACAGCGGCAGGCCGTCGTGGACCTTCAGTGCCTGGCCCAGGTGGGTGTCGACGACGCGCAGGTACTGCCGCACGTACTCCTCGTGCGCCTCGTAGGGCTCGGCGCGGGGAATCGCCCCGGGCACGGCGTCCTCCGGCGACGGGATGGCCGGCGTGTCGGGGAAGCCGTGCTCCTTGACCTCGCGCAGCTCCTCCGCCGAGCCGCGGTGCAGCCGGCACACCTCCTGGTCCAGCACCAGCACCAGGTACGGCCAGGACCGCTGCTCGGCCGCGACCAGGTAGCGGGTCAGGAACACGTCGGAGAACTCGGCCCGCAGCGTGGCGTCGGCCCCGGTCGGCACCTGCCACAGCCGCGTCGGGTCCGCGGCGCTGACGTGGACGACCAGCTCGCCGGCCGGCACGCTCGGATCGACCAGGTCCAGGATCGCGTCGGGGTCGAGCTTCTCGTCGCGCAGCGTCAGCCGCACGTCCCGCTCGACGTCCGGGTCCTCGGCCAGCCGCCGCTGCGCCTCGGTGCACAGGCCGCGCAGCGTGATGCGGGTCTTCTCGCCGAAGGGCTCCTTCGGATCGGCCGGCAGGACCAGCGTGACCGCCGGATAGGGACGCGGGGTGCGCAGCTCCGCGAGGATCTCGGGTGTCAGTTCGGAGATGTCCACCCGGTCACGGTCGCACCGGCCGCGCCCCGGCGACCGTCGGCGAATCCATTCGTGGGACCGGTTTCGCGCCGGGGTCCGGGCCCGGCTCCGGGCTCGGCTCCGGCTGGGCCCGCCGCGCCGCGTCGGCGCTCTCGGTGCTCGGGGACGCCACGATCGTCACCTTCAAATGCTTCATCAGCGGCTGGTCGCTCTGCTCGCTGTAGTCCCGGATCCCCACCAGCACGTTCATCTCCGGCATGTACCCGGCCGCGCACCCGCGCGGGATCGCGTACTCCACCGCCAAGTACCCCTTCAACGACCGCTGCGACCCGTCCTTCGACGTCGCCGTCACCTCCACCGGCGCGAACTGGCCGATCCCGCGCTCGCGCATGTCGTCCTTGTTCATGAACACCAGCGTCCGCAGGTTCTCGATCCCGCGGTAGCGGTCGTCGTCGCTGTAGATCGTGGTGTTCCACTGGTCGTGCGAGCGCATCGTGCCCAGCAGCAGCGTCCCGGGCGCCGGGACGGCGTCGGGCAGCGGCACGGCCGAGAACTCGGCCTTGCCCGACGGCGTCAGGAACACCAGTTCGCGGGCCGGCTGCCGGATCCGGAAGCCCAGCGGCAGCCGGACTCGCCGGTTGAAGTCCTCGAAGCCGTCCAGCACCTTCGCCATGGTGTCGCGGATCCGGTCGTAGTCCTCCACGTACCAGTCCCACGGCGTGTCCGTCTCCGGCAGCGCCGCCTTCGCGATCCCCGCGATGATCGCCGGCTCCGACAGCAGATGCGGCGAGGCAGGCTTCTTCATCCCCACGGACAGATGCACCATGCTCATCGAGTCCTCCACCGAGAGCTGCTGCACGCCGGCGCGCTGGTGGTCCTTCTCGGTGCGGCCCAGGCACGGCAGGATCAGCGCCCGTTTGCCGTGCACCAGGTGGCTGCGGTTCAGCTTGGTGCTGACATGGAACGTCAGCTCGCACTCGCGCAGCGCCTCGTACGTATACACGGTGTCCGGCGCGGCCAGGGCGAAGTTGCCGCCCATCCCGCAGAACACCTTCACCTCGCCGCGATGCATCGCCTCGATCGTGCCGACCGTGTCCAGGCCGTGGTCGCGCGGCGGGTCGATCCCGCACACCTCGGCCAGCCGGTCCAGGAACGCCGAGGCCGGCCGGTGGTCGATCCCGCAGGTGCGGTTGCCCTGCACGTTGCTGTGCCCGCGCACCGGCGACGGCCCGGCGCCCTCCCGCCCCAGGTTGCCGCGCAGCAACAGCAGGTTGACGATCTCGCGGATGGTGTCCACGCCGTGCTCGTGCTGGGTCACTCCCAGGCACCAGCTGATGATGCTGCGGTCGGCGTCCCGGTAGACCCGCGCCGCCTTGAGGATGTCGGCGCGCGCCACCCCGGACTGCCGCTCCAGCTCCTCCCAGGGCGTGGCCTCCACCACGCTCCGGTAGTCGTCGAACCCTGTCGTGTAGCGGTCGATGAATTCCCGGTCCAGTGCCTTAGGGTCGGTCTGCGCCCACTCCAGCACCGCCTTGGCGATGCCGCGGATCAGCGCCATGTCGCCGGCGATGCGCGGCTGGATGTTCAGGGTGCCCGTCTTGGTCGCGCGGAACAGCGCCATTTGGAGGAACTCATGCGGGACGATGGTCCGGCCGGCGGCTGCCTCGACCAGCGGGTTGATGTGGACGATGCGGGCGCCGCGGCGGTAGGCCTCGGCCAGCGCGGTGAGCATCCGGGGCGCGTTGGAGGCCGCGTTGATGCCCATGATGAACAGCGCGTCGGTGTGCTCCCAGTCCTTCAGGTCGCAGGTGCCCTTGCCGGTGCCCAGGGCGGCGGTCAGCGCGCGGCCGCTGGCCTCGTGGCACATGTTGGAGCAGTCCGGCAGGTTGTTCGTCCCCAGCTCGCGGGCCAGCAGCTGGTAGAGGAACGTGGCCTCGTTGCCGAGGCGGCCGGAGGTGTAGAACGCCGCGGCGTCCGGGTCCTCCAGGTTCCGCAGCACCCCGCCGATCAGCTCGAACGCGTCCGGCCAGCCGATCGGGACGTAGTGGTCGGTCTCGGGGTCGTAGACCATGGGCTCGGTGAGCCGGCCCTGGTCCTCCAGCGCGAAGTCCGACCACTGCGACAGCTCCGAGACGCTGTGCGCGGCGAAGAACTCCCGGCCCGCGCGCTTGCGCGTCATCTCCCAGGTGACGTGCTTGATCCCGTTCTCGCAGATGTCCAGATGCAGACCCTTGAGCGAGTCCGGCCAGGCGCAGCCGGGGCAGTCGAAGCCGCCGTTCTCGTGGTTCATCCTCAGGATCGCGCGGGTGCCCTCGCGCAGCTCGCCCTGCTCCAGCAGGACGTGCGTCACACTCTTCGCGGCGCCCCAGCCCGCGGAGGGGTGGCGGTAGGGGCGGGACTGCGGAGCACCGTCGGAAGGGTTCATTCCGACCACCTTCCATCGTCCGGGTCGGCGCATGCGGGACCGTCGGCCACACTAGGCCCGGCGACCGGGACCCGCACGGGGAGGCCGGGCCGCCGGGGTCACCCGAACGGCGCAGGCCAGGCGTCGGACGGCGGCGCCGGGAGATCCTCCCGACGAGGAGCACCGTCCACGCCCGCGCACCGGGACAGGGGGCCGCGATGAAGCACATCGACCTGCGCCCGGCCTGGCGCCGCGAGGCGCTGCGCACCAGCCTGTGGTGGATCCCGACGCTGGAGGTGATCGCCGCCGGGCTGCTGTTCTGGGCCGGCAACGCCGTCGACCGCGCCGCCTACCGGGGCGACATCACACTGCCGACCTGGGTGATCAGCGGCACCGCCGACGCCTCCCGGCAGATCCTCACCGCGCTGGCCGCCGCCCTGATCACCGTCGTCGGCGTGGTGTTCTCGGTGATCCTGGTGGCCCTGACCCTGGCCAGCAACCAGCTCGGGCCCCGCATGCTGCGCAACTTCATGCGCGACCGCGGCACGCAGTGGACGCTGGGCACCTTCGTGGCCACCTTCACCTTCGCCATCCTGGTCCTGATCTCCATCGGCCCGGGCTCGCGCGGCGACTTCGTCCCGCACGCCTCCATCAGCATGGCTCTGGCGCTGGCCCTGCTCGACGTCCTGGTGCTGATCTACTTCATCCACCACATCGCGATCCAGATCCAGCTGCCCTACGTCATCGCCTCCATCGCCGCCGACGTCTCCCAGGCCATCGCCGACGAGGCCGCCCCGCCGCCCGGCGGCCCCCAGGCCGGCCCCACCCCGCAGGAGATCCTGCGCGCCATGGTCGACGAGCGCGGCGCGGTCACCGCCTCCGAGAGCGGCTACCTGCAACACGTCACCCACGACCGCCTGGTCC
The DNA here is from genome assembly GCF_039531695.1 of Catenulispora yoronensis. NCBI lineage: Bacteria > Bacillati > Actinomycetota > Actinomycetes > Catenulisporales > Catenulisporaceae > Catenulispora > Catenulispora yoronensis. Next base: position 295,821 of record NZ_BAAAQN010000004.1, on the reverse strand, counting down.
GCATCGCCGCCGAGAACGACGCGGTGATCCACCTCCTCTACCGCCCCGGCCACTTCGTGGTGGCGGGCCGCATCCTGGCCACCGTCACCCCGCCGCGCGCCGCGCCCAAGGTCGCCGAAGCCCTCCGCCGCGCCCACCTCAGCGGCCCCTACCGCTCGATGAGCCAGGACATCTCCTTCGGCATCGACCAGCTCGCCGAGATCGCCACCCGCGCCCTGTCCGCCGCGATCAACGACACCTTCACCGCCCTGACCTGCGTCGACTGGATCGGCGACTGCCTGCGCCAAGTGGCCCTGGGCTGGCACCCCCAAGTCGTCCACCGCGACAAGGACGGCTACGTCCGCCTGATCCGCACCCAGGCCACCTACGACCGCCTGGTCCAACGCGGCTTCGAGAAAGTCCGCCAATCCAGCCTCGGCATGCCCTCGGTGATGATCCGCGAACTCCAGGCCCTGGCCGAGATCATGACCCAGGCCCCCCGCCCGGAGCAGTACGCGGTCCTGCGCCAACAAGCCGACATGATCCGCCGCGCGGCCGAACACTCGATCCCGGAACCCGACGACCTGGCCGACGTGCTGAGCCGCTACGACACACTGGTGGCACTCCACGAACGCCTGCTGCACGAGAAGCTGGGACGGAGGGAGGAATGAGGTCGGCTTCGTTCTCGCCCCGGCAGTCGACGCACAAACCAACGCGCGCCGCCGGTTCTGGAAACTGAACCGGCGGCGCGCGCTGCCTCAACGATCAACCTCGGTCGGGCCACATGCCGGCCGAGCCCGCCAAGTCGGCAAAGCTAGTCAAGTCGGCCCCGCCGCCCGAACCTCACCGAGCCGTCCTACTCGCTCTGCCAAGTGAACGTCGCCTTGTCGAACCGTCGCGCGGCGAGGTCTTCGCGGCGGATCAGCCAGTACAGGCGGCCGGTGTCGCCCCACTCCATCGCGGCGCGGGAGTCGCTGTCGATCTGGATCAGCATCACCAGGTCCTTGAGCAGGTCACGGCGGGACTGCTTCGCGGCGTCGTCGTCGCCGGGGAAGACCGCGTGGGTGGCTTCCTTCTCCACCGAGCCCGCCTTCGGCAGGGAGTAGCCGCCTACGCGGTGGTGGGGGGAGTGGTCGCGGCGGAAGGTGGTGAGGGCGTCGTAGAAGCCGTCGCCGTCCGCGTCGCCGACGGTCGGGTACTCCGTGTAGTCGTCGTCGGCGGTCGGGTCCTCGCCGGGGGCGCCGAAGGCGGCGACCAGGGCGGCGTTCTCGTTGTCGGGCGCGGACGCTATGAGCTCGCCGGTGAGCATGACGCGGGGGAAGGGCTCCAGTCCTTCGGGGGCCTTGCGCGGCGCCACGTCGTCGGAGGTCTCCGGGACGTAGATGACGCGCGTGCCGCCGGTGATGCTGGCCGGGTCCAGGTACTGGACCGCGTCCTCGCCGACGCCGTTGAAGTAGAAGAACAGCAGCATCCCGGCCTCCGGCAGCGGGATGTCCAGCTGGCCCGGGGGCACCTCCTCGCAGTCGAAGGCCGCGATGAAGGACAGCGGGCCGTGGCCCTCCCACACCGGCCACTCCACGTCGGCCGGCAGCATCGGGTCGCCGCCCAGGTAGGCGACCAGCGGCTCGCCCTTCTGCTGCTCCCGCAGGTGGTAGCCCGGGCGCAGCAGACTGATCCAGGTCTTCGCGTTCTCGGGGCTGAAGAAACGGCGGCCGGCCTCGGCCAGTGGCGACTCACTGATGTCCATGGGCCGTATGCTTTCAGGCCGCCGCCGGAAGTGACAGTCCGGGTGGAGGATGTTTTGCCGACGGCTCCGGCAGACTGGCGCGATGACCATCTACCACATCGCGCTGCGGGCCGATTGGGCGGCGGCGACGGCGGCCACGGCAGCCGGCGCGAACGCGGGGGAGTACCGCGTCTCCACCAGAGGCCGCTCCCTGGAGGAACAAGGATTCATCCACGCCTCCACCACGGTGCAGGTCGCAGGCGTGGCGAACGCCTTCTACGCCGACCTCGCCGCCGAGGACCTCGTCGTCCTGGTCATCGACACCGACCGCCTGACCGCCGAGCTGAAATACGACCCCGTACCCGGCGCCGCGGAGCCCTTCCCCCACATCTACGGTCCGCTGAACGTCGACGCCGTGGTCGGACTGGCCGAACTGGGCCGGGACGCCGAAGGCCGCTACACATTCGAAGGCTGATAAGCCTGCCTCGCCATCCTGCCCTCGCCGCCCTATCTCAACACCCCGCCGCCCCGGCGCGCGCCACCAACCCCTCCACCGCCTCCGCCACCCGCGCCGGGTGCGAAATGAACGACAGATGGTGCGCCCCGTCGATCACCGTCACCGTCACCGTCGACGCCGGCGCCCCGATCCGCGCCGCGACCGTCCACGGCGCGTCGGCCGGGAAGACGTCGTCCTCCCGCCCGAACGTCACCGCCTTCGGCAGGCACAGCCCCGCCAGCTCCGCCACGCGCGCGGCGGGCAGCCCCGGGCCGCCCACGGAGTCGATCATCTGCCACAGCCCCTGCTCCGCCCCGGCCTGCTGATAGGGACGCCGGAACCGGTCCACGCCGGCGGCGTCCAGCCGCGGGCAGGCCGGGCCGCACTGGGCCGCGTAGATCGTGCGGATCACCCAGTCCGACCGCAGTGCCAGGCGCAGCGCCGAGGTGCGGAACGGCCCGAGCGCCCAGGACGCCCCGAAGTGGGGGATCGGGAGCGCGTCGCCGTCCAGGAACATCAGACCACTGAAGGCGTGCGGCGACTCCAGCACCGCCTCGGCGGCCACCGCCGCGCCGCTGGAGTGCGCCACCAGGACCGGGCGGTCCAGGCCCAGCGCCGCCACCAGACCGGTGAGCTGGGCGGCCAGATGCGCGGTGGTGTAGGGCCCGACGCGGGCGCTGTATCCCGAGCCGGTCAGATCGAGTGCATAAACCCGGTGATCGCGGGCAAGGAGGGTGGCCAGCGGCTGCCAGGTGTCGGAGTCCTCAAACGCACCGTGCACCAGGACCACCGGGGATCCGGCGCCGCCCCACTGCTCAAAGCGGGTGCGGATGCCGTCGGCCGAGACGTAGCTCAAGCCCGGAGGTGGCCCGGCGCGCCCGGAGGTGTACGCATTATAAGGAATCGAGAGCATCGTCAGTACTACGAAGGCGATTGCCGCCCAGCGTGCGGCAGAACGTAGGATCCTGCGATACCAACGTCGGCGGTCCGGCAGCGATCCGGACGGGATAACGGGGAATGGCTCGGGTGACGGATCGGCGACGCTCTGCGGTGGCCGCTGGTCGGCACCCTCCGCCGCGCGTGTCGGCTCGGTCACTGATCACTCCCTTCTTCCGGGGGCAATCTACCGGTACACCCCCGTGCACTATGATCCGACGATTCACCACCTCGGAAGGCGGCTCCACGTGTACTCGATCATCCTGGCCGGCGGGAGCGGAACCCGGCTGTGGCCGCTGTCGCGGGCCGCGAGTCCGAAGTTCCTGCATCGGCTCGGCGGCACCGACGAGTCGCTGCTCCAGGCCACTGCTGCCCGGGTGGAGCGGCTGTCGGACCCCGACCGGGTCTACGTGGTCACCGGGATCGCGCACGCCGCCGCCGTCGCCCGGCAGCTGCCGGCCGTCCCGGAGCGGAACATCCTGGTCGAGCCCGAGCCCCGGGACTCCCTGGCCGCCGTCGCCCTGGCCGCCGCGGTGGTCGCCGGGCGCGACCCGGAGGCGGTCATGGCGGTCTACTCCGCCGACCACCTCATAGGCCGCCAGGAGCGCTTCGAGGAGCTGATCGGGATCGCCGCCGGCGCCGCCGCGACCGGCGCCCTGGTCACCGTCGGCATCCGCCCCACCCGCCCGGAGACCGGCTTCGGCTACCTGCACCTGGCCGAGGAGCTCGCCCCCGGGGTGCACCGCATCGCCGAGTTCCGCGAGAAGCCCGACGCCGAGACCGCCGCCGCCTACCTGGCCACCGGCGAGTACCTGTGGAACGCCGGCATGTTCGTCTTCCGCGCCGCCGCGTTCCTGGCCGAGCTGGAGCGCCAGCGCCCCGAGCTGCGGGCCGGCATCGCCGCCATCGCCGCCGCCTGGGACGGCCCGGACCAGGAGGCCGTCTTCGGCGCCACCTGGCCCACCCTGGAGAAGATCTCCGTGGACTACGGCGTCATGGAGGGCGCGGCCGCCGCCGGCCTGGTCGCCACCGTCCCGGCCGACTTCCCCTGGAGCGACATCGGCGACTTCCACTCCCTCGGCGAGTCCCTGGACGGCGACGCCGCCGGCAACGTGGTGCTCGCCGGCGGCGCCGTGGCCGCGCTGCGCTCGGTGCAGGACTCGGTGGTGGTCTCCACGACCGGGCGCGTGGTCGCCGTGGTCGGCCTGCGCGACGTCGTGGTCGTCGACACCGAGGACGCGCTGCTGGTCTGCCCGCGCTCGCGGGCGCACGAGGTGAAGCAGGTCGTGGACGCGCTGAAGGAGCAGGGGCACTCGGCGCGCGTCTGAGTTCGGGGCCGGTACCCGGTACCCAGTCCCAGTGCCCAGTCCCAGCCCCCGTACCGGCGCCGGGCCCCGTACCGGCGCCGGGCCCGCGGCCGCCGTCGAGTGTCCTCGGACCGGCGGCCGCGACCGGATCTCCCGCCGCTCCTAGACCTCTTCGCCCAGCGCGTACAGGTCCTCCGGCACCAGCGTCGCGTTCCGCAGCAGAGCCCTGATCAAGTTGTCGTTCAGGGTGTTGCCCAGCGGCTCGACCATGTCCGGCTCCTTCACGATCCCGCGGATCGCCCCGGGCCCGGTCGACAGGCGGGCGCGCAGTTCGGAGATGCGGCGCTCGACGGCCTTGGCGGTCCACGGGTGCAGGGGGTTGGGCGCGGCGGTGTTCAGGTCGTCGGCGGCCTGCTTCCACGTCACCGGGGCCGGATACGGCTCGCGCCGCAGGTAGCGCTGGGCCAGCGCGATCATCATCAGGCGCTCGACCGGCGCCAGGTCGGTGACGTCGGAGGTCAGGGTGCGGGACTGGGCGACGCCGCCGGGGGCGTGCCGCTGGCTCCCGACCAGGTGCACCTCCAGCAGGTGGGTGCGGCGGTTCGGGGTCTCGATGGTCATGGGGGTGTAGCCCGGGTTCACCGACACCTCGTGGTGCCGCAGCACCGGTTCCATGCCCGGCATCAGGATCGGGCGGCGCCCCTCGTTGCGCAGCCACCACTCCTCGCCGTCGCAGGTGAAGATCCCCGCCAGGCGGCTGACGAACTCGTCGTCGCCGCCGATCACCACGTGCACGTCGGCCTCGGCGCGGCCGAAGTGCAGAGTGAACTTGCGCGGTGGCACCGCGAAGCCGCTGGCCCCGGCCTTGACGAAGATGGTGCCCGGCGGCGCCGGCGGCACCCCGCCGGCCAGGCTCGGCAGGTTCTGCGGCAGGACTTGCGGGATGAAGTCCCGTATTTGCATCGATGGCCCTTTTCCTTGGCGGCGGTGGTCACAGCGGTACAGCCCGTCATGCAGCGTACGTCTTTTCGACGGGGAGGGGGCCCGCCGGAGCCATGGTCCGATATGGCACATGGTGAACACGGACTCTCCCGCGAACAGCGACGACAGCAACAACGACAGCAACTCGGACGCCAGCTATGGCCTGGGGTTCGGGCGCCGCGCCACCGCCGCGGCCCCCGATGCCCGTCCAAGCATCCATCGACAACACCAATGACGTGCCGTGCCCGACCCGCTTCGACCCGGCCGGGCACGGCACTCCCTGAAGGACCGACCGTTCGCCCGGCCGCGGGGGGCTGGACGAACGGTCGGTCGTCGCTCGTGTTCGAACACTCCTTTACACTTCCTCAGCAGGCTGTTCGTCCGCACGGCTCGGCCGAACGGGTGGGACCAGGCGTGCCGACGATCCCGGAGCGGTAGAACGACCTTCGGATCATCGCAGGAATCTGTCCTGCCCCGAACCGAGGAAGTGACGGTATGGATTGTCATATACCTGGGCACCGTGCTTTCGCGCGGTGCGCATCCGCGATGCTGGCGGCCGGCGCGCTGCTGGCCACCGCCGCTGATCGACTCGGCGGCCCGTCGGGCCCCTCCGAGGCGTCGGGCCAGGCGTCCGGCAACGTGTTCGGCCAGGTGTTCGGACTGGCGGCCGTCGGGATTCCGGAGGCTCCGCAGCCGGCGGCGACGCCCGAGAGCACGGCAGCTTTGGGCACGACGGCACCGAGCATGACGGCACCGAGCACGACGGTTCCGAAGAAGACGGCTCCCGCAAAGAAGGCCCCTGTGAAGAAGGCGCCCGCGAGGAAAGCCCCGCCGAACCGGGCCCCGGTCAAGAAGGCTCCGACCAGGAGAGCCCCGGTCAAGAAGGCGCCAATCAAGAAGGCTCCGGTCAAGAAGGCTCCGGTCAAGAACGCCCCGCCCAAGAAGGTCAGCACCGCCACCCGCCTGCCCGCGGCCACCAACCCCAAGGCAGCCGCGGCGGTCCACGAGGCAATGTCCCTGATCGGCGTCCCCTACCGCTGGGGCGGCACCACCCGCGCGGGCTTCGACTGCTCCGGCTTCACCCAGCACGTCTGGGCCTCCGCCGGCGTGAAGATCCCCCGCACGGCCCGCGCCCAGGCCGACGCCGGCACCCCGGTCCCGCTCAACAAGGCCCAGCCCGGCGACCTCGTCGTCTTCTACGCGAGCCGCTACCACGTGGGCATCTACATCGGCGGCGGCCTCGTCGTGGACTCCCCGCACCCGGGCAGCCACGTCCGGACCGACCCGATCCGCTCCATGCCGGTCGCCGTCGTGGTGCGACCGCATTCCTGACGGCCCCGACAAGCTGATGCGCCCGCCGTCTCCGGACGGCGGGCGCAGTGCTGAATTGGGCTGGATGGGCTGGATGGGCTGGATGGGCAGTGCCGGACAACGCGCTCGGTGAGCGCTACCGCGCCCGCTTTCCCTTGGCGACCCGCCCCTCCGGCTTGGTCTGACCGTTCAGCGGCACCGCGGCCTCGGCCGTGTACGGCAGGAACGTGAACGACTGCGTGAAGTACAGCCGCACCTTCTCCGCGGTGTGCGACTCGTAGCCGATCGACAGGTCCTGCCCCAGTTGCAGCTGGTAGTCGCCGCCGCGCCCGGACAGCAGCACGCCGCCGGTGATCGCCGGGGCCCAGATCACGTCGCCGTCGATGAGCCGGGCGACGTGCGCCGCCACCGGGTAGCCGTGGTCCACCGCGTCGGACAGCGCCTGATAGGCGTCGGCGCCCAGCACCAGGTGGTAGGGGCCCTCGACGCCGGCCAGGCGCAGCTGCGTGGACATCCGGGCCACCAGCGCCGGGTAGTCGGCCGGGTCCTCGGGCTGGGCCATGGCCGCGTGGCTGGAGAACGGCCGCAGGCCGGTGACGCCGGCCGCGGCGTAGCCGTCGGCGATGGCCCGGTCCTCGGTGAACGCCGCGATCTTCGCCGCGTCCTTCACCGGCTGCCAGTCGCTGTCCTGGGCGCCGCGCTCGGCGTCGTCCACGGCCTGCCGGTCCAGCTCGAACGGGATCCGGACCTCGACCAGCGGATTGACGCCGCGCAGCCGGGCCTGGACGCCGTCGCCGGGGGCCGGGACCGGCGTGGTGTGGCCGTCGCCGACGCCGCCCAGCGTCGGGCCGTCGGGGCCGGCGACGTCCACCACGCGCCGGAACGCCAGGTAGCGCAGCACGGTGCGGCGGGCCTCCTCCTCGATCTGCTCCCAGGCGGTGTCGCTGACCGGGGCTAGGTCGCGGTGCAGGTTGTCCATGAGGGTCAGCTCCGTTTCAGGCTTCCGATACCCAGGGATCCGTCGGTGGGACGGGGGTTCGCGGTGGGGGCGGTCGGCGCGGCGAGCACGGCGGGCGCAGCGGGGGTGGCTGGCGCGGAGTCCGCGTCCGGATCCGCGTCCGGCGCCGGCGGCGGGTCGTCCAGGAACCCGGTCGGCGGCACGAAGAACAACCCGCCGGTCACCGCCGTGGAGAAGTCGAGGATGCGGTCCCGGTTGCCGTTCTCGTCGCCGAGGAACATGTTCAGCAGCATCTGCTCGGTGACCGTCGGCGTGGCGCAGTACCCGATGAAATAGGTCCCGGCCTCGCCCTCCTTGAACGATCCGAACGGCATGTTCGCCCGCAGGATGTCCCGCTCCTCGCCGTCCTCGCCGACGATCGTGTTCCGGTCCACGTGCGAGGTCTTCGGCAGCGAGTCGTCCGGCAGCTGCACGTTCCCGGCCTTGGTGCGGCCGATCACGAGCTCCTGCTCGCGGTCCGACAACGCGTTCCACGCGGCCATGTCGTGCAGGTACTTCTGCACGATCACGTAGCTGCCGCCGACGAAGTCCAGGTCCCGTTCGGCGTCCACCAGCGCGGCGTCGAACGCCTCCACCCCCTCGGGGTTCTCGGTGCCGTCGACGAAGCCCAGCAGGTCGCGGCGGTCCTGGTAGCGCCAGCCGTGCACCTCGTCCACGACCTCCACCGCGCCGCCGAGCCGGGTCAGGACGTGGTCGGCGAAGTCGTAGCAGACGTCGAGCGACTCGGCGCGCAGGTGCAGCAGGATGTCGCCGGGAGTGGACGGCGCCGAGTGCTGGGGGCCGTCCAGCGCGACGAACGGATGCAGCTCGGCCGGCCGGGGCCCGGCGAACAGCCGGTCCCAGACCGCCGATCCGAACCCGGTGACGCAGGCCAGCCCGGCGTCCGGCCGCCCGAAGCCCACCGCCCGCGCGTAGGCGCTCAGATCCGGCACCAGGTCGCGCACCGCGTCCTCGCCGCCGTCCGCGACGGTCAGCACCAGGAACATCGCCGCCGAGGTCAGAGGACTGACGACGGGCTGCGCGGCATCGGCGGGGGCAGGCTTGGGCATCGGGCGGGTCACCTTCCGGCTCGGCGGTCCCCACCATCCTCGCCGCAACGGCGGCCCGAGCCCCGCCCGGAAGGGGCGGAGCCTGGTCCGGACGGGTGACACCCCTTTTTCAGTACAGCTCAGTACAGCTCAGTACAGCGCGGCCTGCAGGTCGGTCACCCAGTACGTGACCATGGCCGAGTCGTCGACGTACTGCGCGCCCTTCGGCATCGCCAGCTTCGACGGCGACCCCGGCAGCCCGCCGCCGGCGACGGACGCCAGCTGGAGGTCGATCGTCGGCCGGTCCTTGCCGTTCTTGCCCGAGCCGTCGGCGGAGCTGGTCAGCACACCCGCGTACGCCGAGTCCCCGGGAGCCAGGTCGATGGTCGTGGCCGGCTTGGTGGCGTCGGCCGCGGCCACCGGCGCCTGCTGGTCCGGGTCGTACTTCAGGAACGGGTATCCGTTCAACCGGCAGTGGCTCTTGGACGTGTTGGTCGCGGTGATCAGCACATGATTGATCGGCTCGCGCAGTGCCGACACCGCCAGCTTCAGCATCGCCGGCGTGCAGTCGGCCGGACGGCCCGAGCCGGTGGCCGGCGCGGTGCTGGTCGGCGCCTTCCCGCCGGAGGTAGACGCCGAGGCGCCGGTCTGGGCGGCCGAGGAGCTTGAGGCCGCGGAACCCGACGTCGAAGAACTCGGCGCGGAGGAGCCGCCCAGCGACGTCGACGCGGACGGCGTCGAGGTGTTCGACGCCGACGTCGCCCCGGTCGCGCCCGAGGCGCTCGACGTCGAACTGCCGCAGCCCGCCAAGGTCAGCACCGCGGCGCCGAGCAGAGCGGCCGCCGTCGCTCTCGCGGCCGTGGGTCGTATCCGCATCCGCAGTCTGACGGGGTGATTCGAATCAGAGGTGTTCACTCGCGGCAGCATGCCATGGCCCGTAGACGCTTATCGAACCGTGCAGCGAAACTCCTTAACAAGAAACCCCTTAACAACCCGCACAACAATCCGCGCCCTTTGTGGTCGACCGCGTGCTGATCGTCTTCAAGCGGCGAGGAGGACTGCTTCTACGTCCGGCGGCGCGGAGTCGGCACCGGCCTGCCCCCCAATACCTGACGTGCCGCATCAGCCGATGCCGCTTACCGTGGACATATGAGCAGCAAAATGGGCATAACCCTCCTAATTGTCGGCGGCTACACCATGGCCCTGGGCTTCGGCGGTGTCAACGCCAACTCCGGCGGCGTCCAATGGCTGTTCTCGATCATCCTGGTCCTCGGCTTCATCATGACCGGCTGGGCCACGGTGCTGCCGTGGGACGGGGTCAAGGGGCGGGCTGTCGACGCCGAGTAGGTCCGGCTCGGCCCGTCCGGCCTACGGATGATCCGCGATGTCGTTGGCGGCCACGAACCCGAACGTCATGGCCGGCCCGATCGTCGACCCCGCCCCCGCGTAGCTGTGCCCCATCACCGCCACCGAGGCGTTGCCCGCCGCGTACAGGCCCGGGATCACGCTGCCGTCCGGCCGCAGCGCCCGGGCGCGCTCATCGGTCTGGATGCCGCCCTTCGTGCCCAGGTCGCCCGGGACGATCCGCAGCGCGTAGAACGGCGCCTCCCACAGCACGCCCAGGCAGGAGTTCGGGACCACCGCCGGGTCGGTGTAGTAGTGGTCGTAGACGCTGTCCCCGCGATGGAAGTCGGAGTCCTTGCCCACCCAGGCCTCCTCGTTGAACCGGGTGACCGTCCCGATCAGGGCCTGGGACGGGACGCCGATCTGCCCGGCCAGGTCCGACAGGGTCCACGCCTTGTAGACCGAGCCGTTCTGGTACCAGGAGTCGGGGAACGGCAGCGTCGGGACGATGTCCCGGAACAGGTACCGGTTGCGGTAGTTCTGGTCGACGATCAGCCAGGCCGGGATGTCCGCCGCCGACGGGTTCTTCGCGTACATCACGTGCACCACGTCGCTGTACGGCGCCGCCTCGTCCACGAAGCGCTTCCCGGCCTGGTTCACCATCAGCCCGCCGGGCAGCGTGCGCTCGGCCAGGCAGAAGTACGGCGTGCCGGGGATCGGGATCGCCGGGCCCCACCAGGCGTCGTCCAGCAGCCCCAACGCCGCCCCGGCCCGCTGCCCGGCCAGGATGCCGTCGCCGGTGTTCTCCTTCGCGCCGACGCTCCACTGCCCGATCGGCGCCTGCTGGTACTGCGCCCGCATCGCCAGGTTGTGCTCGAAGCCGCCGGAGCCCACGATCACCCCGCGCGAGGCCGTGATCAGCGCCGGGGCGCCGTTGTACGTCACATACACCCCGGCCGCGCGGCCGCCGGACATGTACAGGTCGGTCAGCGGCGTGTTCAGCAGCACCGGAACGTTCGCCTGCTGCAACCCCGCGCGCAGGCCCGCCGCCAGCGACTGGCCCATCGTCAACGGCTTCTGCCCGGCCAGCGCCGCCGCCGTGCCGCGCGCCAGACAGGTCGCGGCGACGTCGGCGCCGCGCGCGTTCACCGCGGCGATGTTCAGCCACTTGTAGTCCGCGCTGAACACCACCATCCCGGCCGGGACCGCCAGATAGGACGGATTCAGGTTCGCCAGCTCCGAGCCCAGGATGTTGCCGTCGAGCTGGTCCGGCTCCACCGAACGCCCGTTCGGCATTCCGCCGGGCAGCTCCGGATAGTAGTCCGAGTAGCCCGCCATGAACCGGAACCGCAGCGGGCTGTTCGCCATCACGAACGACATCATCCGCGGCCCGTTGGCCAGGAACGCGTTCTGCCGCGCCGCCGGCACCTCCGGACCGACCACCGCCGCCAGGTACTGCGCCGCCAGCGCCGGCGTGTCAGGGACGCCCGCGGCCAGGATCACCGGATTGTTCGGGATCCACACCCCGGCGCCGCTGCGGGCCGCCGACCCGCCGAACGTCGGCGCCTTCTCCACCACGATCGTGCGCAGGCCGCGCTTGGCCGCGGTCAGCGCCGCCGTCATCCCGGAGGCGCCGCAGCCGACGACGACCACGTCGTAGTCGCCCAGCACCGGCACCGCTGCGGGGGAGGAGGCCGGTGTGGAGAGGGCGGAGGAGGTGGTGCCGGCGCTCGCCGCGCTCGCCCCGCTCGTGGTCAGGGCGAGGGCGGCGGTGGCGCCGGCACCGGTCAGGACGGCGCGGCGGGTCGGGGCTCCCGACGGTCCGGGCGTTCCGGGCGTTCCCTGCGGGTTCTCGGGCATGACGGCTCCTTCGTCACGGTGCGCGGATGACGGGTGGTCGCGACGGGATCGCGACGGATGATCGCCGAGGGAGCCGGGCCCTGAACTCAGAAGGCTGACACTATCTGACGCTGCGTCAGGGAATGTCGCGTGCGGATCTTGAGATGTCAAGCGCCGCCGACGGGTAACGTCTGGCTGGCGGCGCCGCACTCGCGCGCGCCCGCCCCATGCCCTGTGCCCCGTGCCCCGTTTCAGGAGCGTTGATGGAAATCGGCCTGCACCTCTCGAACTTCACCTACCCCTCCGGCCCGGCGGGCCTGGCCGACGATCTGACCCGGATCGCCGCCACCGCCGAGGAGGCCGGCTTCGCCCGGCTCAGCGTGATGGACCACGTCTGGCAGATCGGTGTCGTCGGCCCGCCGGAGCTGGCCATGCTGGAGGCCTACACCACCCTGGGCTACCTGGCCGCCCGCACCTCGAAGATGCAGCTGCTGGCCTGGGTCACCGCCGCCACCTACCGCGAGCCGGGCCTGCTCGCCAAGATCGTCTCCACCCTGGACGTGCTCTCCCAGGGCCGCGCCTGGCTCGGCCTGGGCGCCGGCTGGAACTTCCACGAGGCCGGCGGCCTCGGGCTGCCCTTCCCCGGCACCGCCGAGCGCTTCGAGCGCCTGGAGGAGACCCTCCAGATCTGCAACCAGATGTGGAGCGACGACGAGGGGCCCTACGAAGGCACCCACTACAAGCTGGAGCGCACCCTGAACTCCCCGCAGCCGCTGCGGACCCCGCCGATCCTGATCGGCGGCGGCGGCGAGCGCAAGACCCTGCGCCTGGTCGCGCGCTACGCCCGGGCCTGCAACCTGTTCCCCACGCCGGAGCTCGAGCACAAGCTCGACGTCCTGCGCGGCCACTGCGAGGCCGAGGGCCGGGACTACGCGGACGTCGAGAAGACGGTGATGATGAGCCTGGACATCGGCGAGAAGGGCGAGAACATCCCCGCGGTACTCGACCAGCTGCGCCGGCTGGCGGCGCTGGATGTCAGCGAGGTGCACGTCTCGGTTGCGCAGGTGTGGGAGACCGAGCGGCTGGAGCTGATCGGGCGAGAGGTTGTCGCGGCGGCTGCGGAGATGTGACGCGGGCGGGATGACGGGGTGGGGTGGGGTGCGGTGGGGCGGCGCGCGCCGGGTTGGGCGGCGTCGCCCCGCTGTGGCTGCGGCTGTGGCCGTAGCCGTGGCTTTGGATGCGGATGCGGATGCGGCTGTCGCGGCGGCGAAAGCCCAGCAGCGTCACCGGTTCGGTCCGCCCCACCCGGCGCGTCGCCGCCGCAGGGCGTTGCATGGAACGTATGCAACGAGTCGTGATCGTCGGCGCCGGGCGCCTGGGCATGATCGTCGGGTCCGGTATCAAGCGCGGCGTGCCGGATGTGGAGCTGCGATTCGTCGACGCCACCCCGGAGGGCCGCGAGCGCGCCCGCGACCGCCTGCGGGCGGAGGCCGACGAGGTGTACGAGCCGGCGTCCGGGGACCTGACCTTGCTCACGCTCCCGCCGCACGCGTTCCCGGCGTTCGCCGCCACGCAGGATCCGCACGCCGTCTCCGGCGCCACGGTGGTGTCCCTGATGGCCGGGGTCCGGCTGGCGGCCCTCACCGGCGGTCTGCGCAGCCGCCAGGTGATCAGGGCCATGACGAACATCGCGGCCCAGGTCGGGCAGGCCGTCACGGTCCTGGCGCCGGACCCCTCCCTCACCCCGCGCGGCCTGGCGCTGGCCGAGCACATCCTGTCCGGCGTCGGCAGCGTGGTCACGGTCGCCGACGAGGACACCCTGGACAGCGCCACCGCGGTGGTCGGCGGCGGGACGGCCATCGTGGCCTACTTCGCCGACGCGCTGGTGACCGCCGCCACCGACGGCGGCTTCAGCTCCGGCCAGGCGCGCACCATCGCCCTCGCGCTGCTGACCGGCACCGCGGGGCTGGTGGAACGGCTGAACACGACGCCGGCCGAGGTGTACAAGCCGGTACTGACGCCCGGAGGCACGACGGTGGAGGGGCTTGAGCTGCTGGAGGCGCAGCACTGGCAGGACGTGCTGCGGGCGGCGTTGGAGAAGGCGGGGGCGCGGTCGAGGGCCATCGGTGCGGAGGTGGAGGGGCTGATGGACGGCAGTCGGGAGTGAGTATTAGATAACAGGCCCCATGCACTCACCGATTTGATAGCGCGATATCGGGGGAGGGGGCATCTATGGAGGGGACATTCACGCGGAAGGGCTCTGACCGGTCCATTGAGCGTGCGGCCATCATCGGGACGGGAATCCTGGGCGCGAGCGTCGGCTGGAACCTGACGCGGCGCGGTGTCCAGGTGGTGTTCGTCGACGCGGGACAGCCGGGGGAGGGGGTCACCAACTGGTCGTTCTCATGGGTCAACGCCAGCAACAAGACCGTCCGCCGGTCGTACTTCGACCTCAACGTCGCGGGCATGGCCGAATACCGCGACGTGGCCGGGACCATCGGGCCGGACTCCTGGTGGCACCCCACTGGCCACCTCCGCTGGGCCGGCGATTCTGCAGCGGAGGCCGACCTCCTGGAGACGGCCGCGTTGCTGGTCGACTGGGACTACCGCGTCGAGATGAGGACCGGTGCCGAGGTACGGCGCCGTTTCGAGGCGGGGCTGACGGTGCCGGACAACGCCCCGGTCGTGTTCTATCCCGACGAAGCCTGGGTCCATGGGCGTCGGCTCGTTGCGCGGTTGGTCGGCGACGCGGTTGCTGCTGGCGCTGAGCAGCGCTTTGGTGCCGCGGTGCGGGAGATTGGTGCTGGTGGGAGTGGCGGGGGCGGCCAGGATGGCCAGGGCGGGCGGAGTGGCTGGAGCGGCTGGACCGTGGGGCTCTCCGACGGGACGGCGCTCGACGTCGATGCCGTAGTGAACGCCGCCGGCCCCGCAGCCGCCGACATCGCGGCACTCGTGGGCCGCAAGCTGCCGATGCGCTACGAACCCGGCGCCGTCACCCGACTCAGCTGCGCCGGCTCCCCGCTCCCGATCCACCGCGCGATGCACGTCCCCCACATCGAACTCCGCCCCGACGGCGACAACTCAATCGTCCTCCACAGCCGCGAGATCGACGCACTGATCGACACCGGCAAGGACCCCGCCGACCTCGGCCAACTCCTCCACGACCTGGCCCGAGCCGCCGTCCCCACCCTCACCAACTGCCGCATCACCGAAACGCGCATCTCCAACCGCCCCATCCCGGCCGACGGCTTCCCCTCAGTCGGCACAGTGCCATCAACCCCGGGCTACTACGAAGCCGTGACCCACAGCGGCATCACACTCGGCCCAATCCTCGGCCGCCTGCTCGCATCAGAGATCGTCGACGGCGCCGGAGCCGATCTCCTTAGCGACTTCCGACCGGAGCGCTTCGGGTAGCTCCAGCACCCACCGATACGTCGGCAGATAGATGCGCCGCCGCGCCTCGGGAAACGCAGCCGCCAACGAGGCAACGGACCTGCGACGACTGGCGACATGAATCGACATGAGGCTCAGGCCCTCCCCACTGGTGGTGCGCGGACAGGCCCACCCTTCCCGGCTGGACTGACAAGAAGGAGCTTGGCCAAGCAGTCGCTACTGAGTAGATAACAGGCCCCTATCCTCCCTTCCTCCTCACCTCACCTTCCACACTCACCACAACCAATAAGGAGCCGCCTTCGGCGGCACTCTCCTACAACAACCAGCCGAAGCAGTCGAGATCGTCGGCGAGGGTGTGCCGGCCGCACCGACAGCTCCGCGTGGTGCGCTGCCACCGAACAGGACCGTGGCGCGGCGATCGGCGAGACAGTGCGGTTGAACCAAACGTGCCGGGCGTCTCGCTGGTCCATCCGCCCATCCACCCACCACACCCAGCGCCGCCGGCCGTTTGGCGGCACTCTATATACCGAGGCCACCGGCCCCGGCCTCAGGGAATAATTTAGATTTCAACTACTGTTGGACGGGGCAAGAAGCCGTGATGCCGAACCTCAGGAGGACGCCGTGCCCGCTGTGACTGTTGAGAACCCGTTGGCTCTGCCGCGTGTTGCTGCCCTGGCGGAGGGGGCGAAGGCGCGGCCGGTGTTGGCGGTGACTACGGCGCCTTCGGGGTTCGAGGGGGAGGGATTCCCGGTGAATCGGGCGTTTGCGGGGATTCGGACGGAGTATTTGGATCCGTTCATCATGATGGATCAGATGGGGGAGGTGGATTACGCGGCTGGGGAGCCGAAGGGGACGCCTTGGCATCCGCATCGGGGCTTCGAGACGGTTACGTACATCATCGACGGGGCGTTCATCCATCAGGACTCGCATGGTGGTGGTGGGGTCATCACTGATGGTGACACGCAGTGGATGACGGCCGGGTCGGGGTTGCTTCACATCGAGACGCCGCCGGAGAAGCTGGTGCAGAGCGGTGGGGTGTTCCACGGGATTCAGCTGTGGGTGAACCTGCCCTCGGCGAAGAAGTGGTCGCCGCCGCGGTATCAGGACATTCGGTCCGGGCAGGTTGGTCTCGCGTCGTCGTTGGACGGTGGGGCGCTGATCCGGGTGATCGCCGGTGGCATCGAGGGCGTTGAGGGTCCGGGCATAACGCACACTCCGATCACCCTGGCTCACCTGTCGGTCACGCCCGGTGCGCGGGTCGAGCTGCCGTGGCGGAAGGACTTCAACGCGCTGGTGTACGTGCTCAACGGCCGGGGCACGGTCGGTGCGGAGAACCGTCCGATCCACTCCGCCCAGACCGCGGTCTTCGGGGCCGGTGACAGCATCGTCATCGCTGCTGACCAGCAGCAGGAGTCGCGGCATCCGAACCTGGACGTGATCGTCCTGGGCGGGGAACCGATCCGGGAGCCGGTGGTCCACTACGGCCCGTTCGTGATGAACTCCGAGGACGAGATCCGCCAGGCGCTGCTCGACTTCCGCTCCGGCAAGATGGGCGTCGAGCCGACCGAGGCCATCCCGCACCTCCAGCCCGGTGAGACGCCGCCGGCCGGCGCCTGATCGGCCGGAGTCGCCCGAGTCGCCTGAGTCGCTCGAACCGCGCGAGTCGCGCGAGTCGCGCGAACCACGCGATTCGCCACAGCCGACCCCCTAGGTAGACCCAGAAGCCGCCGCCGAGATCTCGGCGGCGGCTTCTTCGTACGCCGAAGCATCACAGCCCCCGAACATTCGCACCTTGAACAACATCCCAACATCACATTAAAGTGAGCGCTCGAACAACCCACGGGGAGGGTTTATGAGAGCGCGCATCGCTCGTATCCTGGTCGCCCTGGCGACCGTCGTCGCGGGGGGCATCCTCGCTTCGCCGTCGGCCCACGCCACCGACCCGCACGTCACCTGGCGCGACGACGCGACCGGCAGGTGCCTGAACATGCAGCCGGCGACCGTGTCGGCCGTGGACACCGGCAGCTGCGGCACGCTGGCACATCCTTGGTGGACTGATTGGGCGCAGTCCGACGGGACCTGGCTGGAATCACCGTGGGGCAGGCGCGATCTGTGCCTGACCGCGTACTGGGACCGCACCGCCTACCTGGAGTACTGCACTCCCAACAACGACTACGAGAAGTGGTACGAGGAGTGGCAGGGCAACGGTTGGCGGCTGAGGAACAAGGCCACCAACCTGTATCTCGACAGCAATTCCAAGGGGGACGTCTACGCCCTTCCCTGGAACGGTGGGAACTACCAGCTCTGGCACTGAGCGTCAGCCAAGCATCGGTCCGAACATCGGCCAGGCATCGGCCCAAGCATCGGCCAGGTATCAGCCAAGCATCGGGACCACTGCCCGCCGCGTGATGGGGTCACGCGGCGGGCAGTTCGCTTTCGCGTCACCGGCCGCGGTCCAGATGTTCGACGTGATGCGAAACCAGGTTCCGGGGGCATAGCGTGCCAAAATGGCGCATGTCACCGCACGGAGCAGAGGCTTCTTCATCTTCGCCTTACCTTTCGGTTATTAGAATTGCCCCCGATTCGCCCCCGAAGACCGTGGGCCTGACTCTCCGGCCAGCGCGAGCGGCATACGCCAGCGCTGGCCTCGTTGTTGTCACGGCGTGCGATAAGGTCGCTGTTTCGCCTGGTCGGAGTCGGGGCCGGAGAGGCGCGGAGTCCGGTGTGATTGCTACTCCCAGGGGTGAGGGATCGTTGAACCGTCTTGTCTTCGGTCGTGCTGTGCGGGTTCGTGTGCCGCGCGACCAGATGCCGAGCCTGCTGCTCGCGGCATTAGCCGTCGGGCCCGCGCTGGTGGTGACGGCGTGGCTGGTCGCGGCGTTCCCGGTGGTCTGGATGGGCCATTTCCGCCCCTACACCGTCGGTCCGCTGTTCGTGGTCCTGGCCGTGCTGATGCTCCGCTTCGGTCTGCCGCCGGTGCTCCGGACGGCGCGCGCGGCGCGTGCTCCCTGGTGGGCGCTCGTTGCGGTGCTGGTGATCGTCGGTACTTTCATGGTGTTCGCGGCGGCCACGCACAGCGAGCAGGTGGTGTTGCACCGCGACAACGGCTCCTACGCGCAGATCGGCTATCAGCTGGCGCACGACGGGAAGCTGACCAAGTCGATCCCGGTCGGCGCGTTCGGGGACTCGGCGAGCGCCGTGTCGTTCAACAGTCCGGCGTTCTTCCAGGTCGGCGATCATTTGGTGCCGCAGTTCATGACCGGGTGGCCGACGATGGTGGCGGCGGGTTGGTGGGTCGGTGGTTGGTCGGGTGAGTTGGTGATGCCGGCGTTGGTGGGTGCGTTGGCGTTGTTGGCGATCGCGGGGCTGGCGGCTCGGTTGGTGGGGCCGCGGTGGGCGCCGTTGGCGGCGTTGGTGACGGCGGTGGCGTTTCCGGTGTTGAAGAATTCGCAGACGACGTTTTCGGAGATGCCGGCGCTGTTGTTGTTGATGGCTGGGGTGTATTTGCTGGGTGAGTTCGTGGTGGCGGGTTCGAACACCGGGGCGGGGTCGCGGTCGTTCGTGTTCGTCGCGGGTTTGGTGCTGGGTGTCGGTGAGTTGGTGCGGTTGGATTTGGCGTTGGAGCTGGCGTTGTTGATGCCGGTGCTGGGGTGGTTGTGGGCGACGCGTCGTACTGGTGTGGGTGCGTATATGGCGGGGGCGGTCGCGGGTTTGGTGCTGGGTGCTTTGGATGCGCGGTTCTTGAGCTGGCCGTATGTGCACGATGTGCCGGTGAACTGGTCGTCGGTGAAGTTGGTGACGTTGGCGTTCGTGTTGGCGTCGGGGGTGTCGTTCGGGGTGGCGGCGGCGGTGCGGCGGTGGGGGGTTCCGGCGTGGTTGTGGCGGTGGGTGCCGGTGGTGGGTGCTTCGGTGGCGGGGTTGATCGGGGTTGTGTTGTTGGTGCGGCCGTATGTGTCGACGGCGCATGGGGATCCGAATTCGTCTGATGCGCAGTATTTGACGTCGTTGCAGGCGTGGGTGGGTTTGACGCCGGATGGTTCGCGGACGTATGCGGAGCAGAGTCTGCGGTGGGTGTCGTGGTATGTGGGGTGGCCGTTGGTGGTGGCGGCGTTGGTGGGTGGGGTGTTGTTGACGTGGCGGGTGTTGCGGGGTGGTGATGTGCGGTGGGCTCCGGCGTTGCCGGTGTATTTGGTGTCGGCGGCGCTTCAGTTGTGGCGGCCGTCGATCACGCCGGATCATCCGTATGCGGATCGGCGGTTGGTGACGGTGGTGTTGCCGGGGTTCATTTTGTTGGCGGTGTGGGCGGTGGCGGCGGCGACTCGGGCTATTGGTGAGCGGGTGCGGGCTGGGCAGGCGGCGGCGTCCGCTGCGGGGTCGGGGGCCGACTCCGGCTCTGTTTCCGCGTCCGGTTCGGCGCGTCGGTCGCCGGTCACGTCGGTGGCGGTGGCGACGTTGGGTGCCGCGGTGATGTCGGCGGCGTTGGTGGTGCCGGCGGCGTCGGCGTCGGCGCCGGTGGCGGCGAAGCGTACGGAGTTGGGTGAGGTGGCGGCGTCGAACGCGGTGTGTCGGTCGTTGTCGCCGAAGCGGGACTCGGTGGTGCTGATCGACGGGATGAGCGGGCAGTGGATGGCCACGATCCGTAATCAGTGCCGGGTGCCGGTGGCGTTGTTGACGGATGCGGACGCGGCGGGGCTGGCGCAGGTGGCCGCTGACATCGTCGAGGTGGGGCGGCGGCCGGTGATCGCGGCGTCGGGGGCGAATCCGTTGCAGGACGCGGGCTACACGGTGGAGCAGTTGAAGAAGGTGGTCGTGCTGTCGACGCGGCAGGATCAGCAGCAGATCGTGAAGCGGCCGACGGGGACGAAGCAGCAGAGCGATATCGAGTTCTGGTACACGCGGCCGACTGCTCGCTGAGCTTGGCGGGCTCGCGGGCTCGCGGGTATGTGTTTTCGAGCTCAGCGGTGTTTCGAGCTCAGCGGTGCAGTGCGAACGGCCGCCGGAACAGGATGACCCTGCCCCGGCGGCCCGGCGGCCCGGCGGCCCGGCGGCCCGGCGGCCCGGCGGCCCCGGCGCTCCCGGCAGCCGTTCGCTCTACCTGGCGAGCTTGGCCCCGCTCACGCCCAGCTGCGCCGGTTGCCGGGCAGGCCGGCGGTGCCGTCCTCGTCGGGGACGACGCCGAGGATCTGGTGGATGCCGATGCCGCCGTCTTCGAAGCCGAGGGCGGAGGCGGCCATGTAGAGGAGCCAGACGCGGGCGCGCCCGATGCCGACGAGGTCGACGGCTTCGGTCCAGTTGGCCTGGAGGTTGGCGACCCAGTGCCGCAGGGTGAGGGCGTAGTGCTCGCGCAGCGCTTCGATGTCGCGGAGCTCGAAGCCGGATTCCTGCATGGCCTGGGCGGTGGCGCCGGCGTCGAGGAGTTCGCCGTCGGGGAAGACGTAGCGGCCGATGAAGCTGCGGGGGCTGATGCGGGAGCCGCCGGGGCTGGAGATGGCGTGGTTCAGCAGGCGGCCTCGGGGGCGCAGCAGGGCGCGCAGGGTGTTGAAGTAGTCGGCGGTGCGTTCGGCGCCGACGTGTTCGAACATGCCGATGCTGGAGATGGCGTCGAAGCGTTCGCCGCCGAGGTCGCGGTAGTCCTGGAGGCGGATCTCGACGCGGTCGCTGACGCCGGCCTGGGCGACGCGTTTGCGGGCGAGTTCGGCCTGGGCGCTGCTGATGGTGATGCCGACGGCGCGGGCGCCGTAGTGGGTGGCGGCGTGGATGACCATGGAGCCCCAGCCGCAGCCGACGTCGAGCAGGTCCTGGCCGGTGCGGTGGTCGAGGCCGAGTTTGCGGCAGACGAGGTCGTGTTTGGCGGCCTGGGCGTCTTCGAGGGCGAGGTCGGCGTCGGGGCCGGCGGCGCCGTCGGCGTCGGGGCCGACGAAGCGGGCGCAGGAGTAGGTCATGGAGGTGCCCAGCACCAGGGCGTAGAAGTCGTTGCCGACGTCGTAGTGGTGGGTGATGGCTTCGGAGTCGCGGCGTTTGCTGTGGCGGCGTCCGTGCTGGTGGGCTTCCTCGGCGGGGGGTTCGGGTTTCCAGCCGAGGGCGCCGAGGCGGCGGGCGGCGTTGAGGGCCTGGACGGCGGCGTCGGCGCCGAGGCGGGCGTCGCGGGGCGCGGTCTGCTGGAGGGCGCGCAGGATGCCGAAGATGTCGCCTTCGAAGTCCAGGAGGCCGGAGACGTAGCAGCGGGCGAGGCCGAGCTCGCCGGGGGCCCATACGAGGTTCTTGAGGGCGTCTTTGGAGCGGACGACGACCGTGCCGCTGTGCCCGTTCTCGGGGGTGAGGGAGCTGCCGTCCCAGAATTCGAACCGGACGGCGGGGTCCTCGCCTAGGGCGACCGTGAGCAGTGGCTTGAAGACAGATGCGACGGTGGTATTGGTACCCATGTCACTATCTTGCACGGTCAGGCCGGTGAGGGAGTGTCGAGATGGTCCGGGTGCGGCGTGGCGGGTGATGTCGGCGATGAAGACAGCGATGACGACGGCGTCGTGACGAGGCATCGGCACCGTACTGGCGCCGCATCGGCACCAAACCGGCGCCGTATCGGTGCCCTCTTGGCGCGTGTCTGCGCGCTGCGTCTGTTCATACTGGTGTGCGCTGTGCTTAGGCTGGGTTCATGACAACTCATTTCGCCCGGGAAGAACGTGCCGCGTTGGTCGAGGCGTTGCGGGCCGCCGGTCCGGACGCGCCGACGTTGTGCGAGGGCTGGACGGCCCGCGATCTGGCGGCGCATGTGGTGGCGCGGGAGCGGCGGGCGGACGCGGCGGGCGGGATTCTGCTCAAATCGTTGGCGCCGCGGATGGCGCGGGTGCAGGCGGAGTTCGCGGCGTTGCCGTGGGAGGAGCTGGTGGGCCTGGTGGTGGCCGGTCCGCCGCGCAAGTCGCTGTTCTCGCTGCCGGGTGTGGACGAGTTGGCGAACCTGGTGGAGTTCTTCGTGCATGGTGAGGACGTGCGGCGGGCCCGGGGCGGGTGGGAGCCGCGGGTGTTGCCGCCGGAGGTGGCGGAGGCGTTGTGGCGGCGGGTGTCGGGGTTGGCCAAGCTGGTGGGGCGGCGCTCGCCGGTGGGGTTGGTGGCGCGGCGTCCGGACGGGCAGTCGGTGGTGGTGCGCAAGGGCGCGCCGGTGGCGACGGTGACCGGGGAGCCGGGGGAGCTGGTGGTGTTCTTGTCGGGTCGGCAGGGCCACGCGGTGGTGGAGTTGGAGGGTCCGGAGGAAGCGGTCGCCGCGGTGCGGGGCGCGAAGTTCGGGGTGTGAGCCCGTTAGGCTTGCGGCCATGGTGCTGCGGGTGGCGACGTGGAACGTGAATTCGGTGACGGCTCGGGTGGAGCGTCTGGTGGGCTGGCTGGGGTCGGCCAAGCCGGACGTGCTGTGTCTGCAGGAGTTGAAGACCACGGATGAGGCGTTCCCCGCCGAGCAGGTGGCGGAGCTGGGGTATGAGGCGGCGACCTGGGGCACGGGGCGGTGGAACGGGGTGGCGGTGCTGTCCCGGGTGGGGTTGGCCGATGTGGAGCGGGGCTGGCCGGGGCTGCCGGAGTACGAGGGGGTGCTGGAGCCGCGGGCGATCACGGCGACGTGCGGTCCGGTGCGGGTGACCAGCGTGTATGTGCCCAACGGCCGTGAGGTCGGGCATGCGCATTACGAGTACAAGCTGCGGTGGCTGGATTCGTTGACGCGGGCGGTGGTGGAGCCGGCGCGTGCCGGGTTGCCGTTCGCGGTGTTGGGGGATTTCAATATCGCGCCGACGGATGCTGATGTGTGGGACGTCTCGTTGTTTGCGGAGTCGACGCATGTGACGGAGCCGGAGCGGGCGCGGTTGGCGGATTTGGTGGGTGCGGGGTTGGTGGAGGTGTTTCCGCGGGCTTTGAAGTACGACAGGCCGTTCACGTATTGGGATTATCGGCAGTTGGCGTTCCCGAAGAACAATGGCATGCGGATCGATCTTGTGTTCGGTAATGAGGGGTTTGCGGGGGCGGTGTCGGATGCGTTCGTGGATCGTGATGAGCGTAAGGGTAAGGGTGCTTCGGATCATGCGCCGGTGGTGGTGGATCTGACGGTGTGAGGGGCGGGTTTCTTCCCGTGTTCCTTCCTCTGTGTCTTCCGGTGTTCGCGCTTTCGGCGCAGCCTGGGGTGCCGTCGGGGGCCGGGTTGTGGTCCGCTGGTCGCACGTCTGCCTGCCGCTCTCGACTTCGCTCTCGACTCTGGGATCTGTGACGCATGCCCTTGCTTGGTCCTTCTTCGCCGCCGGAGCGGGCGTTGGTGCCGGTGACGGTGGTGACGCCGAGCCGGTCGACGTGGCCGCAGCGGTTGGTGCCGTATGCGTTCATCGCGTTGGTGATGTTGGCGGATGTGGCGACGCCGCGGGATGTGACGTTCTCTTCGACGTTGTCGGTGGCTCCGGCGTTGGCGGCGTTGGTGACGCGGTCGTTGTGGCAGACGATCGTGGCTGGGTGTGCGGCGGCCGGGGTGAGTATCGGTTCGTACATTTATGCGCATGATCTGGCCGGGGATGTGGAGGTGGCGACGCTGGGGGCGATCGCGGCGGTGACGGTTGTGAGCAGTGTGAGTCTGGGGTTGGTGGGTCGGCAGTCGCGGATGTTGGCGGATGTGCGCAGTGTCGCGGAGACCGCGCAGCATGTGGTGTTGCGTGATGTGCCGCCGGAGTTGGAGCAGGTGCGTACGGCGGTGGCGTATCGGGCGGCGGCTGCTGAGGCGCGGATCGGTGGGGACTTGTATGAGGCGTTGTCGACGAAGTTCGGTGACCGGTTGTTGATCGGGGATGTGCGGGGCAAGGGGTTGCCGGCGGTGGAGGCGGCGGCGGATGTGTTGGGGGTGTTCCGGGAGGCGGCGCATACGGAGGCGGATCTGGCGCGGGTGGCGGATCGGATGCATGCGATGTTGGCGCGGCGTCCGGTGCGGGATGAGGAGTTCGTGACGGCGGTGTTGTTGTCGGTGGATCCGACGACGCCGACGGTGCAGGTGGTGAACTGTGGGCATCCGCCGCCGTTGTTGTTGCGGGACGGCCGGGTGGATGTGCTGGCTCCGGTGGAGCCGGGTCCGCCGTTGGGGTTGTTCGACATGGCGGATCCGCCGGGGATGGCGGCGGCGCCGGCGTGGGCGGGGTTCGCGCCTGGTGACACGTTGCTGCTTTATACCGACGGCACCACTGAGGCGCGGGATAAGACGGGGCGTTTCTTCGATCTGTCGGGGTTCTTGGCGAGCCGTCCGACGTCGTCGCCGGCGGATCTGACGGCTCAGATCCTGACGGGTCTGGCGGCGCATGTCGGCGGCCGTCTGGAGGACGATGTGGCGTTGCTGGTGGTGCGGCGCAAGCCGTATGTGCCGCAGCCGGCCAAGTCGGGGTCCTGACCGACCCGAATCGGGGTCCTGATATCAGGGTCGTGTCGCCGGTCGGCTACTGTGGACGGCGGTATTGCGCGGGGATGGCGGAACAAGGGGTGGATCGGTATGGCCGAGGAGCTGCGGTCGTCGTTGGGCCGAGAGGCATTGGCACCGCAGTGGGATCCGCCGCAGGTCGACACCACCCGTCCTCATCCGGCCCGTATCTACGATTATCTGTTGGGTGGGAAGGACAACTTCCCGGCCGATCGGGCGGCCGCGCAGGTGGCGCTTCGGGCGTTGCCGGAGCTGCGGGCGATGGCGCGCGCCAATCGGGCGTTCCTGGGCCGTGCGGTGCGGTTCTTGGCGCGGGCGGGGATTGATCAGTTCTTGGATCTCGGGTCGGGGGTGCCGGGTCCTGGTCATACGGCGCAGGTGGTGCGTGCGGTGGCGCCGGGGGCGCGGGTGGTGTTGGTGGATTATGACCCGATCGTGGTAGCGCATTCGATGGCGTTGGTGGACGGCGGCGCCGGTACCGGTGCCAGTGCCAGTGCCGACGGTGGCTCCGGCGTTGGCCGGTTGGCAGTCGTGCAGGCCGATGTGCGCGATCCGCAGGAGTTGCTGGATCGGGTGCGGGTGCGGGAGGTGTTGGATTTTCGGCGGCCAGTGGCGGTGTTGATGGTGGCGTTGCTGCATTTCGTCGCGGAGGACGAGGATGCGCCGGGGATCGTGGCGAGGTTTGTGCGGGAGGTGTCGGCGGGTTCGGCGGTGGTGATCTCGCATGCGACCGATGGCGGGCAGCCGGAGCGGTCGCAGGCGGCGCGTCGGGGGTGGGATCAGGCGGCGTCGCGGCTGGTGGCGCGGTCGGCGGGGCAGATCGAGGGGTTGTTCGCGGGGGTGGAGCCGGTGGCGCCGGGTGTGGTGCCGTTGCCGTTGTGGCGGCCGGATGGGCCGGTCACCGATGATGTGGGGATGATCTGGCTCAACGGGGGCGTGGGGTTCAAGCGGGAGGCTTAGCGTGAACATGAACGTGGGCGCGGGTTCGGGGCTGGTGGGGGCGTGGGCGCGGGGGTTGGCGGGGAATCCGGCGGCGCCGGTGGATCTGCTGATGCGGTTGGTGGAGCCGGTCGGTCTTCCGGAGTGGGCGATGTCGGCGTGGGCGGTGTTGTGCGCGGAGCGGGTGGTGCCGGAGGCGGTGGTGGACGCGGTGGTGGCGCATCGGCGTTCGGAGCCGAAGCGGATGCTGGCGCGGAATCCGTATGCGACGCCGCGGCAGCGGGGCCGCCTGGTGGGCGATCCGGACGCGATGGTGCGTCTGAAGGTCGCCTGCGGCCCGGGGCGGCGGGACTGGCTGATCCGGCCGCTGCCCGACGATGTGCTGATCGAGCTGTTGACAGCCCAGGACGGTGTTCATCCGCCGGGGTTGGTGACGGCCACGGAGATCAAGCAGGAACTGGTGAGCTCCGGGCAGGTTCCTGCCCGGTTCTATGCCGCGTCCCCGTCGCATCCGAAAGCCGAGATGCGGCAGTCGGCGGCGTCGGATTGGCTGCATCTGTCCGATGCCGAGCGTGCGGCGTTGTTGGCCGATCCGGATCCGGATGTGCGGGCGGCTGCCGAGGATGCCAGGTGGGTGCTGGATCCGCTTCAGGTGCAGGAGCGTATGCCGCGGCAGCGGTGCCATGCCCGTACCAGCATGCTGCTGAGTTATCCGATGTCGCGGGCGGTCGCCGAGGAAGCGTTCGACGATGAGGACGGGTACGCGGTGGCCAAGAACCCTTACGCGCCGGCCGATCTCGTGGCGCGTCTGGCCGGTGTGGCGCCGCCGCGGATCCGGTGCGTGATCGCGGCCCGTTTCGATCTGGATCCTGAGGTGCGGCGAGCACTGTGCCGCGATCCCGATGAGCAGGTGCGGCTGTATGCGCAGGCCTATGGCGCTGTGGTCACCCGGGGGCAGCATGTGGCCTTGGAGATCGCCAATACCGAGCCGATTGTCGACTTTTGGCCTCGGAAGATCGATGAGTTCCTCGACCTCGGCGAACCGCGGTGGTACGTGCGGGCGGCAGACAGCGACAACGTGCTGCTGCGGCGGGCCGCGGCCATGGACGCCCGGCTGCCCGAGACGCAGATGCGGGCTCTGGCCGCGGATCCCGACACGCGGGTGCGGGCGCTGCTGACCGAGAACCACCCGGGGACCCCGGCGCACACCATGATCGAACGTTTCGTCGCCGAGCCGCAGTGGCGGCCGCTGCTGCTGACGCTGCCCCACATGCCCCGGACCGGACTGGCCGCGCTCCTGGACCACCCCGACGCACAGGTAAGGGCGCTGGCAGCAGCAGACGCGGCGCTACCGGAGCCGCCGGCCACGCTGCTGCACGACCCCGACCCCGCCGTCCGGAAGGCCGCGGCCGCCAACCCGCTGCTCCCGGCCCACCTGGTCGACCAGGCCCTGAACGACGCCGCCGATCCGGCGCGCGCCGAGGGTGCTGCCTCGAACGCCGTGTTGTCGGCCGCAGTGTTGTGGGGCTTGTTGGAGGCGGTCGAGGCTGCGGGCGCTGCGGGGCCTGCCGGAGTTGCGGGGCCTGCGGGATCTGCGGGAGCTCCGAACGCTTAAAGCGCCGGTAGGTGTTCGGCGCGGTGCCCGGGCTACTTGTAGCGGCTGGAGGAGTCGTGCCATTCCAGGCTGCCGCCGAGCCAGGCGCGGGCGCCGAGCAGGAACCGTTGCAGTTCCGGTGAGGGTACGGCGGCCAGCGCGGTCCGGGTCTGTTCGAATCCTTGGATGATGTCGTTGTGCAGGGCGACGACTTCCTCGGTGGCTTCGTCCAGGGTGCTGCCGCGTTCGGCGGCCAGGAGCAGCACGAGGTTGCAGTCGGGGTCGTCGTTGGCTTCTTTGGCGGCGGAGGCGAGGTCGTTGACGAGGACGGCGGCGGTGCCGGCCTGGGTGAGGGCGCGGTGGAACAGGGGGTCGGCGAACAGCGCGGGCGGGAGTTCGTAGCCGCCGACGATGTCGATGAGGATCATCGAGGTGTAGAAGCTGTCGTGTTGGCGGGCGGCGAGGTAGCGCCAGGCTTCGGGGGTGGTGCCGGCGTGGCGCCAGGCGTTGTAGGCGTTCCAGGAGACGTACATCTGGTGGGTGGTGTGGCGTACGCGCATGACTTGGGCGGCGGTGCCGTGGCGGGTGACGTGGGCCAGGGCGGAGCGCAGGGAGACCAGGACGGGGTCGGAGACGACGGCGTCGTTCAGGGGGGCGGTGAAGGGGCCGGCGGGGGGTGGGGGGTCCAGGGCGGAGGAGACGAGGGCGAGGCGGGCGGGCAGGGCTTCGGGGACGGCGCCGAGGTCGGTCTCGTCGGCGTAGTAGTCGTCGCTGGCCCACCAGGCGGCGTTCATCTGGGCCGAGACCAGCAGCAGGTCGGGGTCGTCGCATTCGGGGTGGGCCAGGGTGATGAGGCGGCCGAACCCGGTGGCGTGGAACTGGTCCAGACTGCCGGCGTGCAGGCCGATGCGGTCGGCCCAGGCGGTGAGGCGGTCGTTGACCTCGGTGGCCAGGGCCTCGTCGATGCGGGCTGCCGGGGGGCACAGCAGGGGGCTGTGGGTGCCGTCGCCCCAGGGGCGGTGGCGCAGCGGTACGGGGGTGAGGCGTTCGGGGTGCTGCGGGGGGCGTTGTGCCGGTTCGGCGGCGGGGTCGACGTCGTCGCGGTGCCAGTGCGGTGAGGCTTGTTCCCATGGGGGCCGGGACGGCGGCGGGGCCGGGGCGGCCGGGGAGTGGGCGCCGGGGCCGCCGGGGCCGTCGGGGGGTCCGCTCGATCCGGCGCGCGCGGTGTCGGCGGCGGTCAACGTCATGGGTGCTGGTTCCTTCCGCTGCTGGGGAGGCGGGTGCTGCTTGCGAGCGCGGGTGCGGCCGGCGGCCACCGGCCGCACCGAGCAGGGGGCGGGTCTCAGACCTTGTCGGCGGCGATCATCAGGTAGTGGAAGCTGCCTTCCTTGTAGGCGGTGAGGAACGCCTCTTCGATGCCGGTGGCGACGTTGGACTGGGCGCGCAGTTCCCAGTAGGGGATGGTGGCGGCGGTGAGGTCGACCACGGAGATGGGGACCAGGCCGTTGGCGACCATCGCGGAGAAGTAGCCGCTGCGGGGGTGGATGTCGC
Source organism: Catenulispora yoronensis (assembly GCF_039531695.1). Taxonomy (NCBI): domain Bacteria; kingdom Bacillati; phylum Actinomycetota; class Actinomycetes; order Catenulisporales; family Catenulisporaceae; genus Catenulispora; species Catenulispora yoronensis. The sequence continues at coordinate 266,952 of NZ_BAAAQN010000004.1, read as the reverse complement.
AGATGTAGTGGGCGTTGATCTGGCTGACCGAGCGGGAGGGCAGGCGGCCGTAGGCGTCGTTGAAGCAGCCGGTGATGGTGACGTAGCGGCCGCCGGGGGCCAGGGCGCGGGCGTGTTCGGCGAACAGGGTGTCCAGGTCCACGTACATGGTGGACTCGTTGTTCCAGATCGCTTGGAACGTGCCGTCGTCGAAGCCGTTGTCGAGCATGTTGCGCAGGTGGTAGCGGACACGGTCGGACACGCCCATCTGTTCGGCGCGGTTGTTGGCGAAGTCGACCTGCTTGCCGGAGATGGACAGGCCGTCGGCGCGGCAGCCGAACCGTAATGCGGCCATCAGGCTGGTGCCGCCGCGGCCGGAGCCGGCGTCGAGCAGCCGGTGTTCGGCGGTGATCGGGCCGAGCTGGTCCAGCAGGAAGTCGGCCTGGGCGGTCTCCAGGCGGTGCATCTCGGCGATGACGCGGCTCTCGCGTCCGGCTTCGGGGGTGTCCAGCACCGACCAGTCGACCTCGCCGATGCCGTAGTGGTGGTGGTAGATGCCGTCGACGTCGCCCAGGCGCAGGTTGACCGGGTTCTTCTCCTTGTCCCAGTAGTCGGCGACGGATTCCTGGTAGCGGCTGGTGACAGCGGACTGCGAACCCATGGCGAGATCACCCTTCGTCGAGGTTGGTGCGGTGCGGGGTCAGGCGGCAGCGGTACAGGTGAGGATCATCGGGATCAGGGCGCGGTGTGCCAGGTACGGTGGCCACCGAGCCAGGTCCACAGCCCGGACAGGTAGCGGCGGATGGCGGTGCCGGACACGCCGGCCAGCGCGGTGGCGTGGTGCTGGAGAGCGCGCATCGCGTCGTCGTGGACGGCGGCGGCGCGGCGGGCCGCGGCCGGGGTGCCCAGGTACTCGGCGCGGGCGATCGCCGCGGTCAACCCGGCGGGCCGGGGCCGCGCCAGGTCGCGCAGCAGCACCGCCGCCAGTGACGCCAGCTGCACCACCCGCGCCAGGTCCGGATCGGCCCCGGCGCCCGGGGGCAGTTCGTAGCCGTCGATCGCGTCCAGGCCGGCCAGCGCCGGGCTGTAGGCGTTCAGGTGCGCGGTCGACAGGTGTTCCCACGGCGGATGCGGCCCTGAGGAGCCGCCGGCCGCCGCCGACAACGCCACAAGCGCGCGAGCGACCCGGTCCACCTGGTAGGGGGAGGCCGGCAACGCACTGAACGCGGCCAGCGCGGAGGCCACCAGCGGGATGTCGGTGACCGGCCGCGCGCCGGCGGCGGTGGTGCCGGCGGTGGTGCCGGCAGCCGCGGCAGCCGCGGCGGCGGTGGCTGCTGCGGCTGCGGCTGGTCGGCCGTGGAGTGTCGGGACGTCGGCGGTCGGCGGTGTGCTCGGCAGGTCACAGGCGTCGTAGACCTCCTGGAGTGCGGTGTCGACGGCGCGCGCCAGTGCGTGCGCGTCGCTGTCCGGTGCGTCGCTGTCCTGTGCGACGGTGGCGGCGTGCGGCAGGGTCGCGGTCTCGATCAGGTGCCCGGCGGCCAGCAGTTTCGCGGCGGCGCCCAGCCGGGCCGGGTCGTCGGTGTCGGGGTGGCTCAGGACCGCGAGCCGCCCCAGGCCGGCGACGGCGGCGGGTGGTACTGCGAAGCCGGCGGCCCACTGCTCCAGCGGTTCCTGTACCTGCTGGGCCAGGGCGGTGTCGTCCCGTACGGCGGTGGGGCAGTACAGGGCGGCGACGGCGCGCGCCGGCCGTCCGGTTTCGGCCAGGGCGGCGGCGGAGGTGCCCAGGCCGTGGGGGCGGGGCGGCAGCAGGGCGTGGGCCATCGGGTCAGCTCCTGGGGGTGGCGACGTCGACGTTCTCCAGGATTCCGATGGCGTCGGGGACCAGGACGGCGACCGAGTAGTAGGCGCTGACCAGGTATTTGATGATGGCTTTGTCGGTGATGCCCATGAAGCGGACGTTGAGGCCGGGGTCGTATTCGTCGGGGATGCCGGTCTGGCGCAGTCCGACGACGCCTTGGTGGGCCTGGCCGAGGCGGAGGGCGACGATGGAGGAGGTGTGGCCGTCGGTGATGCCGATCTTGCCGCAGGGGAAGATGGGGACGCCGCGCCAGGCGGGGAGTTGGTGTCCGTCGACGTCGACGGTGGTGGGGTACAGGCCGCGTTTGGTGCATTCGCGGCCGAAGGCGGCGATGGCTTTGGGGTGGGCCAGGAACATGTGGGTGCTGCGGCGCATGGAAAGCAGGTCGTCGAGGTCGTCGGGGGTGGGTGGGCCGGACCAGGTGGAGATCCGCTGGTCGTAGTCGGCGTTGTGGAGCAGCCCGAAGGCGCGGTTGTTCAGCAGTTCCCACTCTTGGCGTTCGCGGATTTCCTCGATGGTCAGGCGGAGTTGTTCTTTGACCTGGTCCATGGGGTCGTTGTAGAGGTCGGCGACGCGGGAGTGGATGCGCAGCACGGTCTGGGTGAGGGAGAGCTGGTATTCGCGGGGGGTGAGTTCGTAGTCGACGTAGGTGCCGGCGAGTTCGACTTCGCCTTCGTGGCCGGCGGCGATCTCGACGTGGGCTTCGCCTTTGGCGTTGACTTTGCGGCCGGCGGCGGTGATGAACGCGGCGAGGTGTTCGCGCAGGTGCTCGTTGGTGTCGTGGAGCTGTTGGAACGCGGCCCAGGGCAGCACCATGAGGGTGCCGGCGGTGGTGGCTCTGACGGTGGCGCTCCACAGCGGGTCGTTCTGCAGGAGGGCTTCGTCGCCGAGGTGGGCGCCGTCGGTGAGGACGCCCAGGACTTTCGGTTCGCCGTAGGCGCCGATGGCGGTGCGTTCCACGCGGCCGTGGGCGAGCAGGAACACTTCGTCGACGGGGTGTCCGGCTTCGACGATGGTCTCACCGGCGGTGAAGTCGCGGGGGGTGAAGCGGCCGGCGAGTTCGGTGAGCAGGGCGTCGTCGTCGAAGCCGCGCAGCGCGGGCAGTTCGCGCAGCGTTTGGGGGATGACGCGGATGTCGTCGGCGCCGGTCTTGACGAACGCGACGCGGCCGGCCCCGACGGCCAGGCTCAGCCGGCGGTTGACGCGGTAGGTGCCGCCGGACACTTCTTCCCAGGGCAGGCGCCGCAGCAGCCACCGGGAGGTGATGCCGCGCATCTGCGGCTGGGATTTGGTGGTGGTCGCCAGATTGCGGGCGGCGGCGGTGCTCAGCGACAGTGGCGTGTCCGGGGTGTCGGGCGCGGGGTCGGCCTGTTCCTCGGCGGTGTGGTCCGGGGTGGTCGTCATGGCCGGGTTCTCCTTGTCCTGCCTTGGTCCTGCCTTGCCGGTGCCGGGACGGGTTCGATCGGGCTCCTTCTCAAATAAGCCCCGGCACCGGTGGTGCGCACCAGGGCGCGGCGCGGTGGCGGATGGCGCGCGGCCCTGGCGCGGCGCTGCCCGAACGGGCGGGTTTGAGGCACATTCCAGCCCTGATAAGCCTTGCCTCGCGTGCCTGGTCACGGCAGGTGTGGAGGGAGGTTTGGTTACTCGGCGGAGTCGCTGCTGCTGGCGGGCTTCGGCGGTGGCGGGGCGACGCGGTCGGCGTGGATGCCGGTGGCGGCGTGGACGGCGCGCGCCAGGTGGTCGCGGAGCCGGCGGTGGCCGGGGTCGGTGCGGCCGGTGCGGTATCGGCAGCTCGACGCCGAGGCGTTCGCGCAGCGGGATCAGGTGGTGGTGTCGCCGGGGTTGCCGGCCTGGTGCTCGGCGCGTACCAGCATCTTCTTCAGCAGAGCGTTGACCTGGACGCGTTCGGATTCGTCCAGGGCCGCGACGATGTCGTCCTCGACGGCGCCCTGCACTTTCATTCCTTCCCACCATTTGGCGTGTCCGGCCGCGGTGAGTTCGACGTCGACGCGCCGCCGGTCGGCGTTGCCGCGGATCCGCCGGATCAGGCCGGCGTGCTCCAGCGCGTCCAGGCGGCCGGTCATCCCGGCGGGGGAGAGCACCAGTTCCGCGGCCAGTTCCGACGGGGTGGCCCGGTGGTCGTCGCGGGTGGCCAGCCGGTGCAGCGTCTGGTACTCCGAGTCCTGGAGCCCGACCTCGGCGATCATGTGCCGCTTGGCGTTGGCGACATGTTTGGCGAGCATCTGCAGCCGGGTGATGACCGCCTCCACGGTCTCGTCGTAGGGGGCTTTACCGCGCCAGCGGGCCAGGTGGCGATCGACAGAGTCCTCCATGGCGCTCAGTATGCGGCCCGGTGGGCACCCCCGCCACCATCTTCTTCGCCCCCGAGTATTTCGTTGACGAATCATTCGCCAGCGAAATACCCTGCCCGCTATGCGTCCTCAGCCACGCCGCCACGACACCGAAGCCGCATCAGAGCCCTGGCCCGCGCCGGAACCCCGCCACCCCGCCGCGGCCGCACCGCCGCGAGGCGCCCAGGCCCAAGCGGCCGCACCGCCGCAGATCGCCGAGCCCCAACCTGCCCAGGCCCCACCCGCACAGCCCCGACCCGTCCACGCCCAACCCGCACTGCGCCGCCTGCTGCTCGGCCGCACCGCCGCCGGCCTGGCGACGTCCCTGATCCCCACCACCCTCACTCTGGCCGTCGTCCACGGTACCGGCAGCGCCTCCGCGCTCGGACTGGTCCTGGCCGCCGAACTCGTCCCGATGCTGCTTCTGCTGCCCGTGGCAGGGGTCTTCGCCGACCGGTTCCCCGCACGGCGCATCGTCCTCGGCGCCGACCTCACCCGCGCCGCCGCCCAAGCCGCCACCGGCGCCGTGCTGCTCACCGCCGGCGCCCGCATCCCCGCGCTGGCGGCGCTCGCCGCGCTCACCGGAGCCGCCGTCGCCTTCGGCACCCCGGCGGTGCGGACCCTGGTCTCGGCCGCCGTCACCGGCCCGGACCGGCTGCGGCTCAACGCCCGGATGTCGGTATGGCAGGGCCTGGCCCAGTTCGCCGGACCCGCCGTGGCCGGCACCCTCACCCTGGCCGTCGGCACCGGATGGGCCTCGCTGCTTACCGCCGCCCTGTTCGTCGGCTCGGCCTTCACCCTCGGCGCGGTCCGCACCCCGGTCCGCACTCCTCCACAAACAGACACAGACAGCACAGCCGACACAGACACAGACCCCGCCGGCGCCGGCACCGCGAGCGCATCAGGGTCGTTCCTCGCCGACCTGCGCACCGGCTGGGCCCAGACCCGCCGCCACCCCTGGTTCATCGCCAACGTGCTCGGCCACGGCGTGTGGCACCTCAGCGCCGGGTTCCTGCTCACCCTCGGACCCGTCATCGCCATCGCGCACCTCGGCGGCGGCACCGCCTGGGTGGTGATCCTGCAATCCGGCACCGTCGGCATGCTCGCCGGAGTGTGGGCGGCCGGACGGCTGCCGATCCGGCGGCCCCTGGTCGCCGTCGCCCTCGGCGCCTCGGCGTTCACGCTGCCGCTGACGGCGCTCGCCGTCACCGCGCCGCTGCCAGTCGTGCTCGCCGCCTACTTCGCCGCCATGTTCGGCCTGGGCGTGCTGGACCCGCTGTGGGAGACCACGCTGCAACGGCGCATCCCGGCCGACGCGCTGGGCCGGGTCGGATCCTTCGACGCCCTCATCTCCTTCGCCACCCGCCCCCTGGGACTGGCGCTGGCCGCCCCCGTGGCCGCCGCCGTCGGCACCACCACGCCGCTGGCCGTGGGCGCGGTGCTGGTCGGCGCCGCGAACCTGGCCTTGCTCACCCTGCCCTCCGTCCGCGAACCCGCGCCCGCCACAACCTTCAACGCCGCAGTCGACGACGACGCCACTACCGCCGCCGCCACCGCTGGCATCACCGCCACCGCCGCTGGCAGCCCCGCCCCCGCCAGCCCTGCCCCCGAACGCGCCGGAGCCGGCCGCCCCGAAAGGCGACCGGCCCCGGCCGAACCCGTTCCCGCTCAGCCGGTGAACCCACCCGGCCGCGCGGTCACGCTCACGGATTCACCGTGATCGTGAACGTGCTCGTCGTGTTCTGGATGTTCACATCGTTGTTGCTCTCCACCAGGTGGTTGAACGTCACCGCACCCACCGCCGGGCCCTGACCGGCCTCCGGCAGCGGGTTCGCCCACACCCCGAAGCCGGACTTGCCGTTGCCGAACCCGTCGTTGTTCGCGTGCGCCCCGGTGATCGTGGTGTTCGTGAACACCGTGTCCTGGAACGTGGCCTGCGCCGCCCCTCCCACATAGTCGGTCTGGAACATGATGCCCGTGTAGGTGGGATCGGTGATCGTGGCGTCGGAGACCCGGATGCCCTGGAACGGCTGCGTCGCCGAGAACGCCCAGATCGCACCGAACGCCTGGTTGCCCCAGAAGTGGCCGCCGTCGCGCGCCAGCGAGAAGTTCTTGATCGCGGTCTGCGGCGTCGCCTCGAACCCTTCGAACGGGAACCCGAAGTTCAGCGAGCTGATCGTCAACCCCGGGTAGCACAGCGTGTCGGACACGGAGAAGTTCTGCACCGTGTTGCCGCCGCCGCCGTAGATCGCGACCCCGGCGGCGCGCCACGGCGCGATCGCGGTCACGTTCTGGATGGTGTTGTTCGTCAGCTTGCAGCCGCCGCACTGGTCCTGCGCGGCGAACAACGCGAAGCTGTCGTCACCGGTGGTGCGGGCCTCGTCGTTGGAGATCAGGTTGCCGGCCGAGCCGTTGGTCAGGTTCAGACCGTCGGCCATGGTGTCCCGGATCCGCAGGTTCGTGAACGTCGAGTTCTGCACGTTCGACGCACCCCAGATCCCGACCACGTTGTGCTCGATCCACACGTTGTCGATCGTGATGTTCGACTGGTTGCGCAGATCCCAGGTGTGGCCGGGGCCGTCCTGCCGCGTGGTGTAGTTGCCGAACCACGCGAACCCGGTGAACGTCGACCCCGAAGCGCCGGACTGCAGGTCCCAGCCGGTGTCGGTGTTGGTCTGACCGGCCGGCGCGACGAACTGCGCGTACCACACGCCGGCGCCGACGACCTTCACCGGCTTGCCGTAGACCAGCAGCCGCCCGGTCACCGCGTACTGCCCGGCCGGCAGATACACACCGGTGAACGCGCCGGTGGTGTCCTGCCGCACCTTGTCCAGGGCGTTCTGCACATCCTGCTGCGTGAACCCGGCCGGCGTCACCAGATGCGTCGGATCCGGGTTCGCCGTCGGCGCGGTCTGCTCCAGGTTCATGAAGTCGATCGCGTACTGCGAGCTGTTCCCGGAGTCCTTCTGCACCTTGAACACGGTGCCGGCCGGGTAGGACTGCGCCAGCAGGAAGCTGGACTCGTCATAGATGTGCCGCGGCGAACCCGAACCGGGAGAGTCCCCCGGAGAGGTCTCCGACCCGTACAGCCACGCGTAGTGCGACGTCAGGTTCAACGGCTGCACCAGCTGGCCGTTCGCGTACAGGTCCAGCGTGGCGTTCTGCCCGCCGCCGCCGGAGGCGTCCGGGATCGAGTACCGCAGCACGAACGTGTTCGAGGACTCCCGTGACGTCCACGACACCGAGTCGCCGGTGCTGTTCAACGTCACCGCGCGCCGCCCGGTCGCCTCACCGGCGATGTCGCCGATGGTGCGGTTCGGACCCACCGCGGCGGCCGCGCCGCCCAGGGTGCCGTCGGTGGACTTGTAGGAGTCGTACGGCATGTTCGCGCCCTGCCCCACGAACAGCGAGGTGTCGCTGGTCAGGTGCGGGTACTTGATCGGCAGCTCGTTGGCGTCCGCGGCCAGCACCAGATGCGCGGTGTACTTGCCGTTGGCCGCCGTCCACGAACCCACGTTCACCGGCGCCGCCGAGGCCCCGGCCGCGATCGCGCCGGACACCGACCCGGTCAGCGTCGCCACCGTGTTGTTCGAGGCGTCCAGCAGCGTCAGCGTGATGCCGTGGCTGCCGGAAGTGGTGGCGATCGTGCCCTGGTTCTTCACCGTCACCGAGAAGTTCACCTGGTTCCCGGCCGCCGGCGTCGACGGCGTCCACGCCACCGTGCCCACCAGGTCCGCCGACTGCACCGGCTTGACCACCAGCGCCGTGGGGTTGGTGAAGGACTGGTCGGCGGTCAGGTTGAAGTTCTTCTTCGACTCGTCGACCTTCGTGGTCAGCTGGTAGGAACCGGCCGACTGCGTGCCGATCGGCGCCGACACCGTGGCCGTGGCCCCGGGCGCCAGCGCGCCGACCGTGGTGGAACCGACCTTCGTCGACCCCAGGTAGAAGTTGACGTCGGTGGCCACCGAAGCCGCCGTGCCGCCGTTCTTGATCACCGCGCTGGCGGTGACCGCGTCGGTCTCCACCGGCGCCGCCGGGCTCCAGGAGCTCGACGCCGGAGTCAGGTCCGGGTTCGGCGAGGGCGTGCCCATCACCTGGAGCTCGGCGACCTGCCCGCCGGGCGCGCCGCTGTTCGACGTGATCGACACCTGCAGATCGGCCACCCGGCCGGACACCGGAATCGTCACCGTGTTGGCGTTGGAGCTCGGGTTGAACGAGTACGACGCGGGTGCGGCCAGCGTCGTGAACGTGCTCGCCGACTGCTCCCGGCCGGACACCGCGATCGTCTGGGTCCGCGCCGACCACGCCGAGGACGGGTTCAGCTTCACCACGACCGAGGACACATCGGCGTTCGCACCCAGATGCACCGTCAGCTGCGACGGGTACGACGACCCCTCGAAGTAGGTGGTCACATCGCCGTCGTTCGCGTTCGCCGGAGCGAACGTGAACGTGTAGGCGCTGCCGTCGATCGGCTTGTTCAACGCCAGGTTCGTGCCCGTACCGCCGGAGCCGGTGCGCGTCACCGTGTTCGACGCCGGCGACTCCAGGCCCGCGGCGTTCGTCGCGGTCACGTAGTACGACACCGTCTGGGAATCAGCGACCGAATCGGTGTAGGTCAGCGTGCTGCCGCCCACCGAGCCGATCTTCGCGGAGTTGCGGTAGATGTTGTAGCCGGTCACGCCGACCGCGTCCGAGGAGGCACTCCAGGTCAGCTTCACCTGGCCGGACGCGGGCGAGGAGTACGCCAGGTTGCTCGGCGCCGTCGGAGCCGAGGCCTGCGACCCGGTGCGGGTCACACTGTTGCTGTTCGCCGACTGGTTGCCGGCGGCGTCCCGGGCCCGCACGAAATACGTGACCGTCGCCGTGGCCACCGGATTGTCGGTGTAGGTGGTGATGTTCCCCGGCACCGACGTCAGCAGCGCGTTGTTCGCGTACACGTCGTACCCGGACAGGTTCGGCGTCGACGACGCAGTCCACGTCAACGTCACCGCGCCGGAGGCGGACTGGGTGTACGCCAGGTTCGTCGGCGCCGCCGGCGGCTGCGTGCTGCCCGCCGGACCGTACACCTCGAACTCGGCGATCTGCCCGGCCGGCCAGCCGGAGTTCGCGGTGATGTTCAACCGCACATACCGGGTGGTGACCGTCGCGAACGAGATCGTCACCTGGTTGCCCGAAGCCGGATCGAACGTGTAGCCGGCCGAGGGAACCAGATCGGTGAACGAGGACCCGTCCGTGCTGCCCTGCACCGCCAGCGTCTGCGTCCGCGCCGACCACGACGACGACGGCGGCAGCTTCAACACCACCTGCGACACCTGGATCGTCGCACCCAGATCCACCTTCAGCCACTGCGGGAACGCGTTGTTCGTCGACTCCCAGTAGGTGGAGGTGTTGCCGTCGTTCGCGTTCGACGCCGCGTAGCTCTGCGACACCCCGGACGCCGACATCGTCTTGCCCAAAGCCAGGTTCGTCGTCGACGGCGCCGCGCCGTAAACCTCCAGCTCGGACAGCTGAGCCGCGGTCCAGCCGGAGTTCGCCGTGATGTTGATCCGCACGAACCGGGCCGACGTGGCCCCGAAGTTGATCGTCACCACATTGCTGGCCGCCGGGTCGAAGGAGTACGCCGCCGACGCCACGATCGTGGAGAACGTCGAACCGTCCGGCGAACCCTGCACCGACAGCGTCTCATTACGCTGCCCCCACGACGACGGCAGCTTCAGCACCACCTGGTTCACCGACGTCGCAGCACCCAGATCCACCTGGGCCCACTGCGGGAACGTACTGCCCGAGGACTCCCAGTACGACGACTGATTGCCGTCGTTGAGATTCGTCCCCACATACTGCCCGTTCGCACTGGAAACAGCGGTGGCCTTGCCATAGGCCAGGTTCGCACCGCCCGAGGAGGTCGCCGCCCCGGCCGAGGGCAGGTTCGGTATCAGCGCGGCCAGCAGCAAAGCCACAAGCAGCGCCGCGAATCGGAAAAGCGAAGGTCTTGATCTAAGCCGCATCGGTGTCCTCACATCGAGGCTCGCAGGGATGGAGCAGAAGGATGGGGCCGGCCGCCGAGTCCCGCCCCCGCGAGCCCCGAACCGCCTCAGCTTCTTACCGGCGGAGATCGGGAACTTGCTCGGATCTGGCGACTTCTTGCAACTTCCGAGGTGCACGGGAAAGTTACAGTCGGGTTATGAAGGGGTCAAGAGCGCTCGCTCCCCCCGGCGGACCCCCGACCGCCCCCGCCACCCCGACCACACCCCACGCAAACCACAGATGCCCAGGTGTCGGGTGTCGGCGTGACCGATGACGGATCAGTGACAGCATCATGAAATTCTGCGACTGATGCTCTACCGATGAGACAGCGGACCGCAACCGCCGCTGCCATCGCTGTCATTGCCGCGGTCACCACCGCGAGCTAGCCTCGCGCCCATGGCCGACACCCCACCGATCACCAACCCCGCGATCATGGTGAAGGCAACGCCCCGGCGGGCCGACATTGACGGCGCGCGCCGCCGGGTGTGGCAGTGCTCTGAGAGGTGAGTGTTCTGGTCGGCCGGATTTGTGTGTCGCGCTGGTGGGCCGGGTGTCTCTGGGCAGGGTTTGTCCGGCCGACTGTGGACCGGGCAAGCCTTATTTGCTTCTGGCTGGGCTGCGGTTGCGGGCTACTGCTCGTCGGCGGGCAGCTCGTCAGCCTGCTGCTCCTCGGCTGGCCTCTGCTCGGCTTCCTTCTGCTCTGTCCACGGGTCGGCGACGGCATACAGCAGCCGGTCAATCGCGGCTCGGTAGCCGACGATGGTCGCTGTGCCATCGGCCGTGGCGGTCGGCAGCATCGCCGGATCGGTCAGCAGGGCGCTGAACGTCTTGGGGTCGGTGCGCAGCCAGGCGTGGGCGTTCTCGGTCTCACCGGGCAGTACCTGCACCGCGCCGTCGGCCAGCAGGATCGTGAACACCTTGCCGTCCAGTTCCAGTCGGCACGTCACCGGCGAGGCCGCCGGATCCGGGCGTGCGGCGCCCCGCAGGAAGATCAGCACCGAGGTGGCGCTGAGCGCGGCCGGCGGCTCCGGCTGCGGGGCGTCGATGCCCCAGTCGGCCAGGCTCAGCACGACCGGTTCCAGCCTGCGGCCCCACTCGGTGAGCTCGTAGGCCTGGGAGCCGTCGGTGCCGGCCGGCGCGCGCCGGATCACGCCGCTGTTCTCCAGTTCGCGCAGCCGGTCGGCCAGCACGTTGGAGCTGACGTTGGGCAGGGCGTGGCGCAGTTCGGAGAACCGTTGCGGGGTGAAGATCAGCTCGCGGACCACCAGTAGTGCCCAGCGTTCGCCGATGAGGTCCAGGGCGCGGGCGATCCCGCAGGAGTCGCGGTAGCTGCGGCGTGTCGGCATGCCTGGCTTCCTCGTCTCTTCCTCGCTGGTCCACCATCGGGCCGGGATAAAGTACCACAAGGGGTGGTTGTTTTTAACAACCAACTGTGGTTAGTGTTTGTCGTACGAGGTCGTTCCGGCAGGCGGAACGACTGCTTCGGGCACGGGAGACACCATGAACGGGCTACTGGAGGACAAGACCGCGGTCATCTACGGCGGCGGGGGAGCGATCGGCGGCGCCGTGGCGCACACCTTCGCCCGGGAAGGCGCCCGCGTCTTCATCGTCGGCCGTACCCAGGCCAAACTCGACGCCGTGGCGCGCGCCGCCGCCGACACCGGCGCGGCCTGGAAGATCGAGACCGCGCAGGTCGACGTGTTCGACGAGCAGGCGGTGCGCGAGCACGCGGCCGCGGTGGCCGGGGCCGCCGACGGCATCGACATCGCGCTGAACGCGGTCAGCGTCCTGCACGACCAGGGCACCGTGCTGTCCGACCTGTCCCTGGAGGTGTTCCTGAAGCCGATCGACGGATTCCTGCGGTCGCTGTTCACCACCAGCAAGGCCGTGGCCCCGCACATGGGCGTCCGCCGCCCCGGGGTGATCCTGACGCTGTCCGAGCCCGGCGCGAAACTGGCGGTGCCCGGGATCCTGGGCCACGCGGTGAGCGCCGCCGGCAAGGAGGCGTTCGCCCGCGTCCTGGCGGCCGAACTCGCGCCGAACATCCGCGTCATCGGGATCCGCCCCCACGCGGTACTCGACGCCCCCGACGCCGGCTCCTACACCAAGGAACTGTTCGAGCAGATGGCCTCGGCCGGCGACCTGACAGTGCAGCAGTTCCTCGAAACCGGCCTGGCCGCCGGAACACTGCTGAAGAAGCTGCCGACCCTGGCGCAGATCGCCGAGACCGCCGCGTTCCTGGCCTCGGACCAGTCCGCGGCGATGACCGGAACGGTCGTCAACCTGTCTGCCGGGGCACTGGTCGATTAGGAGCCCGGACCAGCGGTAGTCCACTCGGCGGCGCATTTGTTGTAAAGCACATTCCCGGGCATTGGCTGCTGGTTGTGCGGGAACCGCGGCGGACCGCGGACCCGCACAACCAGCGAGCTACTTCAGGACATCAGGACTTCGGGACTTCGAAGCTCTCCAGGGCCTCGAAGCTTCCCAAGCCTCCAGCACTACTCAGCACTACTCAGACCTACTCAGGACTCCAGCCCTGCTCAGGGCTTCAGGCCTGTGTCCAGCGCGGTGGTCAGGGTGCCGGTGTCACCGGACATCTCCCAGATCATCGCACCCAGCAGACCCTTGCTCTTGAGCCACGCAGTCTTCTGAGCAATCGACCACGTGTCGTCGAACGACCACCACTGGCCGTTGTCGCCGGTGAAACAGAACGTGGCGACAGCGACCGTGTCATGGTGGATCGTGCAATTCGGGACCGAGGCGATCAGGTTGGAATACCCGCGAGTACCCGCCTCCTCGGCGAACTGCCCCGGCGCCGCGCCGTTCGCCGCCTGCCACACGCCGAGCTTGCCGCCATCGGCCACGTTCTGCCAGCCGCGGCCGTAGTACGCCAGGCCGATGGTGAGCTTGCGCGGATTGACCCCGCCCTGCAGGTAGGCGTTGACCGCGTTCTCCACGCTGAAGTGGAAGCTGTACGGGTCGTTCGGGTCCGCGTACAGGTTGCCGGCGTGGCCGGTCCGGTTCGGCTCCCAGGAGTTGTCGCTGCCGGCACCGTGGAAGTCGTAACCCTGGATGTTGAAGATGTCCAGCGACTTCGCCGTGTTCGGCAGGTCCCAGCCGGCCGAGATCTTCGCCGGGTCGGCCGGGGTGAACGCCGTCAGCTCGTAGCGCTCACTGCCGGTGCTCTTGGTCAGGTCGTCCAGCTCCTTGCGGAACTCGGCGAGCAGCAGGGCGAGGTTCGCCTTGTCGTTGGCGCTGACATGGTTGCCCGGGTGCCCGTCGGAGCCCGGCCACTCCCAGTCGATGTCGATGCCGTCGAAGATGCCCGCGGCCGAACCCGGGCCGCCGGCACTGCTGTAGGCGGGCAGGTTGCCCTTGATGTAGGTGTCGATGCAGGAGGCGACGAACTTCTTCCGGGACGCGTCGGTGGCCGCCACGTCGGAGAAGTACTTGGAATAGGTCCAGCCGCCGATCGAGATCAGCACCTTGAGGTTCGGGTACTTGGCCTTCAGCTTCTTGAGCTGGTTGAAGTTGCCCCGCAGCGGCTCCCAGCCGGTGTCGGCCTGGCCGTCGACCGACTGCGCGGCGCTCATCGGGCGGGCGTAGTCGGCGTCGGCGTCGCCGGCCCCGTCACCCTGGCTCGGATCCTCCGGATTCGCCGTGGTGCCCTTGGTGACACCCTGCAGACAGGTCAGGTTCTGCGGGTCGATGTTGGCGAACGCGTAGTTCAGGTGCGTGAGCTTGGCCGCGTTGCCGGTGGTGACGAGGTTGTTGACGAAGTACTGCCGCCCGTAGATGCCCCACTGGACGAAGTACCCGACCCGGGCGTAGCCGTTCTGCACGATGTCGCCGGTAGTGGCGGTGACCGCCGTGCTCGCGGCCGAGACGTTGTCGTACAGGTCCCGGGCCACCACGGTGAAGCTGTACTGCGTCGACGGCGACAGGCCGGTGACGGTCGCCGTGGTGCCGATGACCGTGGTCGCCACCTGCCCGTTGACGAGCACGTCGTAGTTGGCCACGCCCTTGTTGTCGGTCGAGGCGGTCCACGCCAACGCGACCGTGGAAGAAGTCACGCCGGTGCTGTGCAGCCCGGCCGGGACCGACGGCGGGATGGTGTCATCGGCCGGATTGTTGGTCTTGACCGTGACCGGGGCGCTCGCCGCCGACGGGTTGCCCTTGCGGTCCTTGGCCTTGACGGTGAACGTGTAGCTGGTGTTCGGAGTCAGACCGGCCACAGTGGCGGAGGTGGCGGTGCCGTCCACCGAAGCGGCCAGCGTGGCGCCGTTGTAGACGTCGTACGAGGTGATCGGCAGACTGCCCGGCACCGCGGCATCCCACGCCAACGTCACAGCCTTGGTGGTGACCGCCGCGGCACGCAGGTTACCGGGCGCGCCGGGCGGCGCGTCAGCCGACCCGTCGCAGTTGACGTCGTTGACCCGGCAACTGGTCGGCTTGGCACCGGACTGGCTGACGGTGAACGTCGGACTGTACGGATCGGTCGACCCGCCCGCCGCGATGGTGGTGTTGTAGTAGGCCGGGCTCAACGTGACGGTGTTCCCGCTCTGCGCGATCGAGCCATTGGCCGCGTTGCTCGCCGTGACCCCGGCAGGCAACGTGAACACGACCGACCAGCCGCTGAGCGCCGTCGTCTGATTGTTGCTGATGACATACGAAGCACTGGTACCGCTGACCTGGTACACAGCCGACACCGCGGCCGGCGGCGGCGGAGGAGCACCACTGCCATCACAAGCGGCACCGCTGATCGTGCACGTCACCGGCTGCACAGCCGAACTCAACGTGAACGTCGGGCTGTACGGCTCGGTGTTCTTCCCAGCCGCCAGGTTCTTGATGTAGAAGGCCGGATTGAGCGTCACCTCAGTGCCGTTCTGGCTGATGGTGGCGTTCTGCGGACTGGAAGCCGTCACCCCCGACGGCAGCGTGAACACGATCGACCACCCGTTGACGGCGGCCGTACCGGGATTGCTCACCACGAACTTGCCCTGACTGCCGGACAGGCTGAACACCGCCACGAGCCTGCCGGCGGCCCGCGCGGGTGTCGACGCCATGGCCATGGCCACGAAGAGGGCGAGGGACAGGAGGGCCACTACTGATCGGCGCACACGGAGACCCTTTCTTTTAGGAAAGTTTCCTATCAGTTGTGGGGGATGGTAGGGCCCACCTGCCATCGCGGGAAGACCTGTCGGACGACTTGTTCTGACAAAGTTCTGACAAAGATCAGCTTGGGTGGGGTGCGGTGGGGTGGTTTGGTGGGGGAGGGGGGGCCAGGGGGCGGCGGGAGCGGATGCGCGGCTTCGGCGGGCGGGGGAGGACCGGCTCAGCCGCAAGGCGCATCGACTCAGGACAGGCCGATGGGTTCAGATTTCAAGGCGGCGTTGCCACCAAGGCAGGAATCGAGGGGCGAACGGGTCGTTGACGGTCCGCCCGAGGATTCGCGTGTCGACCGGCGCCAGCACCGCAAGAAGCTCTCGCCGCGCACGAGGCCGAAGGTTCCACAGGACGGTCTCAAGCAGCGCACGGATGTGCTCGGTAGAGACCTCGGAATGCCTGTAGTGCCATCGCATGCTGTTGTGGGGGCGTGTTGCTCGGCGTTCCCAACGAAGGAACGCGCCTGCGACGTCCCCTCGGGAAAGCTGCCGTTCACGCTCGAACTGAGCGATCTGCCTGTTGGCGGAGGCGGACAGGCCTTGGATGACAGTCCGCCGTACATGCCCTGAGTTCCGCAGAGGCAGCTGGCTTCTGATCTCGCCCGGTGATCGGCGAGGCATGTGGACTTCCTGAAACTGGAACGGTTGAAGGTATGAAGATTAGCGTCAACATGCCGGGTCGCGGGTCGACGTCGAAGCCTTAGAAAGGCGACGGCTCCTCAAAGCACTGCTGTGGTCCGGGCTTGGTCAGCTCGCCCCGTTCGAGCAGTCGACCCAGGCGACGAGTTCGGTTCCGAAGGCAGGATCCTTCACGTGAACGACGCCGAACCTGACGTGCTGACCCTTGGATAGAGGCTTGAGGCAGTCGATCGGACCGCTGTCGTGCCAGCTGTTGTTGGCGTCCTTCCACGGCACCGACCCGAGCCCGAAGCTGGTTCCCGCCTGGCCTCCCTCGAGGGCGACGGCGAACTCGTCGCCGTTGGTCCCGACGATCGAGACCGTGCCCTGGAGAACCTGCGGGGTCGCGGTGTCCGTCGGGAGTGCGCGGCCGATCCAGAGCCCGACACCTGCGGCTACCAGGCCAGCGACGACCAGCAGCGCCTGCTTCGACCCGATCCGTTCTCGTATCCCCATCCGCGCAATATACGGGGATTCCGGCGGTGTTGATAGAGCTAGCCTGGCTGGCGCGACGCGGGGGAGTGCGTCGGGGAGGAGGCACCGGGTCAGCGCCGGGGAACAGTAGCTGCGGCCCGGTTTCCTGGACCTGGCTGAGCAACTGTCCTGTCTTCTCCAAAACGACTCGGTCACGAGGTTGCGAGCTGCATCGATAAGAACTTGTCGGTGCAACGATGCCGCTGTCGTTTCCTCCGACCTGCCCCGAGCGCGAAGATCTCGACGTGGGTCTTCTCTAGTTTGACCCCGATTGCGTTTTCTCTCGTACTCGTTCAGTCGTGCGCGGCGGCAGAGTCACGTGCTCGAAGAACGCAGAACTCGTTGCCCTCAGGGTCGAGCATCGTGACCAGGTGCCCGTGGTCGGCCGAGACGCTGGCTCCGAGGGCGATGAGCCGGGTGACCTCGGCATCCGCGTCGTCGGCCTTGAGATCGAGGTGGACTCGATTCTTCGTGGTCTTACTCTCGGGGATTTTCTGGAAGAAGATGCGCGGACCGCGGCCGTCGACGCGCTGAAGGAGCACTGAGGGGTCGTCCTCCGGGTCGTCGATACCCATTTCACGAAGTCGAGCCAGTTCGGCCTCGTCGTAGGGTGCGATCTCATATTCGTCCAACGCGTTCGACCAGAACCTGGCGATGGACGCAGGGTGGTGGCTGTCGAACACGACATCCTTCAGTGATGCCATCAGGAGCACTCCAATCCTGTTCCCGGAAAGCCCGGCGAGCACGTTGGGGGTTTATCAGTCTGCGGCTCCAGATCGAAGAACTCTTCGCGGCTGCTTGCGGACAGCGGCCCGCTGTCCACGGAGCCCGAAGCGCCGGGCTATGTACTCACCCCAGCACAGGCTCTCCGCCGAGCGTCCGGTTGCCTCGCAGAGGGCTTCCAGGTGGACCCGGACGGTCTTGGTGTGCGCCGGAAGGTCGAGTGTGATCGTCGCGAGCAGGTATTCAGCTTTACATAATGTACATTATCGGGCAGTCGCAACAGTGGATCCGAGAGGGGTTCCGCAGGGGTATCAGAAGGCATCCCGAGCCTCTTTGAACCACCCGTAGAACCCATACGCCGCCCACCCACCCGCGGTCTGGCCGGCGCACGCCGCCGCCAAGCGGCAAGGCCGTACCCAACTAACCGACCACTCGGATTACGCGTGCGAACCGGCGAGCGCCGGCTGCGGGCGATCAAGAACCGCCGCATCACCCGCAGCCGCTCAGTCAAGCCTCTCCAGGCTCCAGCCAGCTCAGCACCAGCTCAGCGCACCAATCCACCCAGCTGCCGCCACCTGTTCAACCCATCCCGCGCCCGACCCGCGCCCCATCACCCCTTCCCAACCCGCCATAGCCACGTCGTGTAATACTGATTACGCGTCCTGATGCACATTCATGCCGCCGACGACCCGCTACCGCTTGTAAATCAGGGAAACCCCATCCCCGACCGGCAGCATCACCACATCGACCCGCTCGTCCCTGACCACCTTGTCGTTGAACTCCCGCAGGGCCTGTGTGTTGCCGCCCGCGTCAGCTCCGGTGTCGTCGTTGGCGGATTCGGCTACGCGGCCGCTCCATAGGACGTTGTCCACCGCGATCACTCCCCCGGGGCGGAGGCGTGGCAGGATCGCGCTGTAGTAGGTCCAGTACGACTCCTTGTCCGCGTCGATGAAGGCGAAGTCGATGTGTTCTTCTTGCGGGAGGGCGTTGAGGGTTTCGGCGGCGGGGGCCAGGCGGAGGTCGATGCGGTCGCTGACGCCGGCTTCTTGCCAGGCTTGGCGGGCGATGGTGGTCCATTCCTCGCTGATGTCGCAGCACAGGAGTTTGCCGCCGGGGGCCAGGCCGCGGGCGATGGCGATGGCTGAGAAGCCGGTGAAGGTGCCTACTTCGACGGCTTGGCGGGCGCCGGTCAGGCGGGTCAGCAGGGTCAGGAGTTGGGCTTGTTCGGCGCCGATCTGCATGCCGGAGGGGTCGCCGAGGGCTGCGGTGCGGGTGACCAGGGCGCTTTGGGCGGCGTCCAAGGCGGTGGTGTGGTCGACGACGTAGCGTTGCAGCGTGTCGTCCAAGTGGATCGAGACTCGGGTCATGGTGCCGACGATACGCGGGGACGGGGCCTGAAGATCGGACCGGTGATGTGATGTCAGGGTGTGGATCACGCCACTGTCCCCGCCTTCTGATTCCATGGGGCAGGTGGCCGCCCCGAAGACTTTCACCCCCGTCACCGTCGCCGAAGCCGTCCGCTGCTACCGCGACGCCCTGCACCTGCGCGTGGCGACCGGGGCCCTGTCCCCCGCCACCCGCGACGCCTACGCCCGCGACCTCACCGAGGCCGCGATCCTGCTCGGCCCGGACAAGGTCCTGGACGACGTCGAGGCCGAGGACATCGAATACGCGCTCGTCCGTATCGCCAACGCCCCCGACCGCCGCTACACCCGCACCCGCAAAGCCGGCCCCGGCGGGGAGAACACGCCCGGACGCGGACTCCAGGCCCGCGCCCGCTGGACCGCCGCCGTGCGGGGCCTGTTCGCCTGGGCCGCCGACCAGGGCTACATCCGCGCCGACCCCATGCCGCGGGTCTCCCGCGTCCGCGTCCCCACCCGCGCCGCCGGCGCGCGCCTGGGCCTCACCGTCGAGCAGGCCCAAGCCTTGCAGGAGACGCCGCAGGCATGGTCGGCGACCAAGGAGTTGCGCGCCGATCAGCAGCTGACGGTTCGCGACGAGGCGATTCTGCGGCTGCTCACCGAGACCGGTCCGCGCGTGGCGGAGCTGTGCGCGGCCAACCTCGACGACGTGCGCCGCCACGAGCTCACCGGCGGGCCGGTGCTGCGGATCCGCAACGGCAAAGGCGGCCGCAGCCGCGACGTCCCGCTGTCGGCCACGCTGGTGGAGCTGCTGGAGCGCTACCAGCAGCACGAGCGCCCCGCTCCCCCGGCCGGCGATTCCGAACCCGACCGTGCCGACGCCGCCCGCGCGCTGCTCGTCACGATCCGCGGCCGCCGGATGACGGCCCGCGACGTGCAGCGCATGGTCGAGCGCCGCGTCAAGCAGATGCCGGCGGAGCTGCGGCGCGCGGTGACGCCGCACGGCCTGCGGCACACCGCCGCCACCGTGCTGCTGCGCCAGGCCGGTGCCGACGTGGGCACCGTCGCCGACATCCTCGGCCACTCCGACGTCGGCACCACCTCGGTGTATCTGGACCCCTCGGCGAGCGCCGCGGCCGAAGCACTACAGCGTTCGCCACTCGCGCAGTGAGTAGTGAGTGGAGCGCGCAGAAGCAGAACGCATAGTGAGCGCAGAACGCATAGAGGTAGAGCGCGCAGCAGACGCAGAGACCAACACAGAGACCGACGCAGAGATAGCCGCAGCGCGGCGCTAGCGGATAGCGGCCCCTGAGATCGTCCGCGCGATCACCAGCCGCTGAATCTCACTGGTCCCCTCGAAGATCGTGTAAATCGCCGAGTCCCGGTGCATCCGCTCCACCGGGTACTCCCGCGTGAACCCGTTCCCGCCGAGGATCTGGATCGCGTCCGCCGTCACCTTCTTGCACGTCTCCGACGCGAACAGCTTCGACATCGACCCCTCGGCCGAATCGAACGACTTCCCGTTGCGCGCCATCCACGCCGCCCGCCACACGAGCAGTCGCGAGGCGTCCACCGCGGTCTTCATGTCGGCCAGCATGAACGCCACGGCCTGGTTCTCCACGATCGCCTTACCGAACTGCTCGCGCGTCTTGGCGTACTCCAGGGCGTACTCATACGCCGCGCGCGCAATACCCACCGCCATAGCGCCCACCGCCGGACGGGACGCCTCGAACGTCGCCATCGAGGCGTTCCCCCGCGAGGAAACCCCCTCGCGGGCGCGCGCCAGCCGCGCGTCCAGCTTCTCCTTCCCGCCCAGCAGGCACGAGCCCGGGATCCGCACCTCGTCGAGGATCACCTCGGCGGTGTGCGAGGCCCGGATCCCGTGCTTCTTGAACTTCTGCCCCTGGCTCAGCCCCTTCGTGCCCGGCGGCACGATGAACGAGGCGTGGCCGCGCGAGCCCAGGGCCGGGTCGACGGTGGCGACGATGACGTGGACGTTGGCGATGCCGCCGTTGGTGGCCCAGGTCTTGGTGCCGGTGAGCACCCACTCGTCCTTGGCCTCGTCGTACACCGCGCGGGTCCGCATCGCCGCGACATCGCTGCCGGCGTCGGGCTCGGAGGAGCAGAACGCGCCGAGCTTGACGTCGTCAGCGGTGCCGAACATCTGCGGAACCCACTCGCCGACCTGGTCCGGGGTGCCGTTGGAGACCACCGACACCGCCGCCAGGCCGGTGCCGGACAGGGCCAGGCCGATACCGGCGTCGCCCCAGAACATCTCCTCCATGGCGATCGGGATCCCCAGGCCCGACTCGTCGAACCACTGGTTGGCGTAGAAGTCGAGCGAGTACAGGCCGGCCTTGGCGGCCTCCTGAAGGATCGGCCACGGCGTCTCCTCCCGCTCGTCCCACTCGGCGGCGGCCGGCCGGATGACGTCGGCGGCGAAGCCGTGGATCCAGTCCCGCAGCTCGATCTGGTCCTCGGTCAGTTCCAGGGAGAACCCGGTCATCGTCTCTTCACTGTCCTTCGTCGTCCGGAGCTCGCCAACAGCGGCTACCGACGGGTAACCTCGGTCGCCGCTAGTGTGTTACCGGCGGTAACTTCTGTCAAGGCGCGCGACGGCGGCGGCCCCGGCCCCAGGGAAGGACAGGCAGGCACCCCATGGTGAACGACAGTGCACCCCACAGCCCCGCCCAGAGCAGCCCCGCCCACAGCCCCACACGCAGTCCAGCCCAAAGCAGCCCCGCCCAGAGCCCTGCCCACAGTTCCGCCCAAAGCCCAGCCCACACCTCCGCCGACGCCGACACCCGACGCCGCCGCGGCCCGCGCACCCGCACCGAACTGCTCGACGCCGCCGAACGCGTCGTCCTGCGCGACGGGCCGGCCGCGTCCATGAACGCCATCGCCGCCGAGGCCGGCATCACCAAGCCGATCCTGTACCGGCACTTCGGCGACAAAGCCGGCCTGTACGTCGCCCTGGCCGACCGGCACATCGAGACCCTGCTGGCCCGGCTGCGCGAAGCCCTCACCCGGCCCGGGACCCGCCGCCGACGCACCGAGGCCGCCATCGACGCCTGGCTGGGCCTGGTCGAGGGCAACCCCGCGCTGTACCGGTTCCTGGTGCACCGCGCCCAGGCCGAGGAGCCGCAGGTCCGGGACCGTGTCGCCCGGTTCCAGCGCCGTCTGGGCGACGCCCTGGCCGCCGGGATCGCCGCCGAACTCGGACTGCCCGAACCGCAGTGGCCCCGCGCCCAGGCCTGGGCCCACGGCATCGTCGGCATGGTCCAGGCCGCCAGCGACTGGTGGCTCGACGAGCAGCCGTTCGACCGCGCCGCCCTCACCCTGCACCTGGCCGACCTGCTCGACGGCGCCTACGCCCGCACCCGTCCCGGCCGGACCCCCGAGGACACCGGCGACGAAGCACGCTGACCCCGAACACGCCGCCCGCCCCCGGAACACACCGCCCCGCGAACACACCGCCCTCCGAATCGGGCAGCCCTCCGAATCGCGCAGCCCCACGCCGCCTCCGACCCCCGCCCTCTGCGTAACGTCTGAGTCCCAGTTCTGAACCCACACCCGGCCTGACCTGCGCTGCGAAAATTGCTACGTCACACGACTGTTACGCAATCAACCCCGCGCAACCGCGATGCGTCCTGAAGGCGTGAGCGTTTCGGGTCTTGATCCTCAGAACCATCCACGCGGCGCGCGCCTGCCGGGCGCGGGCGACGACCGCGTGTCCCGCCGGCTGCTGTTGGGCGTCGGCGGTGTGCTGTTGCTGAGCGGCTGTGCCGACAAGTCCAAGCCGTCGGTGGCCGGCGGCAGCGGTACCGGCCCGACCGCTCCGCAGGCCCGCAACGGCGGTGCGCCGTTCCCCGGCGGTGATCCGGGCGCGGACACCTCCACCGCCCCCGGGGACTCCCACAGCAACGATTCCCCGCCGCCGGACAACACCCCGCCCCCCGGTGCCACCGGCATCGATCCGGCGCCGGCGGCGGGCAAGCCGCAGTACTACGTCCACGAGGGCGACAAGGCCATCGCGCTCACCATCGACGACGGCCCCTCGGCGAAGTACACCGCGCAGGTGCTGGCGTTGCTGGCGCAGTACAAGATCCCGGCGACGTTCTGCATGATCGGCGGCAACGCCGCCAAGCACGCCTCGCTGGTCGCCGAGGTCACCGCCGCCGGGCACCTGGTCGCCAACCACACCTACACCCATCCCGACCTGTCCAAGCTCGACGCCGGCGCGATCCGCGCCGAGATCGAACGCACCACCGACACCCTGACCAAGGCCGGGGCCAAGCCGCCGACGTTCTTCCGCGCTCCCGGCGGCGCCTGGTCCCCGGCGGTGTTCGACACCTGCGCCAAGCTGGGGCTGCGGCCGCTGGACTGGTCGGTGGACCCGCGCGACTGGTCCCGGCCTGGCACCGACCACATCGTGTCCACGGTCCTGGGCCACACCCACACCGGCTCGATCATCCTGGAGCACGACGGCGGCGGCGACCGGTCCCAGACCGTGGCGGCGCTGGCGAAGTTCCTGCCGCAGCTGCTGGCGGCCGGGTACCACTTCGTCCAGCCGTGAGGTCCGTCCAACCCTGAGGTCCGTCCGGCTCTGAGGTTCGCCGGGCGGCGCGCGCCGCCCGGTCTCTGCGCTTCAGAGCAGTTCGGTGCGGATGACGGTCTCACCGGTCAGGGTTCGGTGCACCGGGCACATGTCGGCGATCTCCAGCAGCCGGGTCCGCTGTTCGGCCTCCAGCGGGCCGGTGAGTTCCAGGTGGCGGCTGATCCGGTCGACGTGGCCCTGCGTGGTGTCGCAGTCTTCGCAGTCCTTGGCGTGGACGCGGTCGTGGCGCAGGGTGACGGCGATCTGTTCCAGGGGCCAGCCTTTGCGGTCGGCGTACATGCGAAGGGTGATCGAGGTGCAGGCGCCCAGGGCGGCCAGCAGCAGGTCATACGGGTTCGGTCCGGTGTCCGTGCCCAGTGGTGCCGGTTCGTCGACGACGAGACTGTGGGTGCCGGCGGTGACGGTCTGCGGGTAGTGGCCGCCGGCTTCGGCGACGCGGACCGTGCCCTCCGGGACTGCGGCCCCCGCCTCCGGCGCCGGGGTTTCCTCGGCCGTCACCAAATACCGCGAAGCCCACGCGGCCAGCACCGCCGCCGCGTACTCGGCGTCGGCACGCCGCGTCAGCAGATGATCGGCGCCGTCCAACGACACGAACGATTTCGGATGCCGCGCCGCGTCGAAGATCATCCGCGCGTTGTCGACCCCGACGACGTCGTCCTGCGGGGAGTGCATCACCATCAGCGCCGCGCCCAGGTCCCCGATCCGGGCGGCCTGCCGCTGCGCGGAGATGTCCTGGAGGAACCCGCGGCGGATGCAGAAGTCCCGCCCGCCCAGCCGCACCGTCGCCTGCCCCTCCCGCTCGATCTCCGGCCGGGCATGGCCGATCAGGTGCTCGACGTGCGCCGGGTCGGCCGGGGCGCCGATCGTGGCCACCGCCCGCACCTGCGGGATCCGGTGCCGCGCCGCCAGCACCGCCGCGCCGCCGAGGGAATGCCCGATCAGCAGCTGCGGCGCGCCGTGCTCGGCCCGCAGGTACTCCGCGGCCGCGACCAGGTCCTCGATGTTGGCGCCGAACCCGGCGTTGCCGAAATCGCCGTCGGACTGCCCCAGGCCGGTGAAGTCGAACCGCAGCACCGCCAGGCCGTGGTCGGTCAGCGCCCGGGAGATCCGGGCCGCGGCCACGCTGTCCTTGCCGCAGGTGAAACAGTGCGCGAACACCGCGTAGGCCTTCGGCGGCCCGTCGGGCAGCTCCAGCCGGGCCGCGAGCGCCTCACCGGCGCCGCCAGTGAAGGTGATCTTCTGTGACGCGGGCATCGCGGGCCCTCCCGTGGTGTGCGACCGGTGCTCTGGGTAGATCGTAGAGGCCCGGCGGGGATTGTCCGATTGCGGCCACAGGTCCCCGGTGGCTCTGGTGCTCAGGCAGGCCGGGCTGGGATTGTAGGGGCGCACACGCATGGGCTCGGGGAGGGACTCAAGGGTGGGGACGCAAGACAGACATCGGATTCGGCGCGCCGCCGCCGCAGCGCTCGCACTGTCGGTGGCAGTGGCGCTCACCGCCGCGTGCAGCAGCACCGGCACCGTGATGGGCGCTGCCGCCGGCCAGACGCACTCCACGACCCCGTCCGGCGCCCGCACCCCCGCGGCCCCCGGTGGCGCGGGCACACCCAGCTCGGCCGCGCCGTCGGCCGACGCCCCCACGGCCACACCCTCGGCGAGCGCCGCGGCGCCCCCCGGCGGCGCGGTCGATCCGGCGACCGGTGCCTCGCACCCGGTCGTCGACGACGTCTACCCCCAGTACGGCGACCCCGCGACCGACGTCCTGCACTACGGCCTGGACCTGCACTGGGACCCCGCCGCGAAGATGCTCACCGGCACCGCGACGCTCACCATCCGCGCCGCGCAGCCCACCGACCGCTTCGTGCTGGACCTGGCCGGCACCATGACCTCGGACTCGGTGCAGGTCGACGGCGCCGCGGCGGCCGCCGCCCACGCCGGGGACCGGCTCACCGTGCCCGTCGGCAAGCAGCTGCCGGCCGGCGGCACCGCCAGCGTCGTCATCGCCTACCACGGCACCCCGCAGCTGGTGCCGCCGCCGATGACCCGCCCGGACATACCCGGCGTGGGCGCGCAGGTCACCGCCAGCGGCGGGGTGTGGGCGCAGCAGGAGCCGTATGGGGCGTTCACCTGGTTCCCGTGCAACGACCAGCCGTCGGACAAAGCGCTGTACGACGTGACGATCACCGCCCCGGACGGCTGGGCCGGCGTCACCGGCGGCACGTTCCAGGGCCGCACCGAGGCCAACGGCTCCGGCGTCTACAAATGGCACCAGCCCGACCCGGTGTCGACGTACCTGGTGGCGTTCTCCGTGGACCGGTTCCAGGAGGAGACCGCGACCGGGCCGCACGGGCTGCCGCTGACCTACTGGTACCTGCCGGCCGACGCCGCCGCGGCCCACCAGCTCATCGCCGCCGTCCCGGAAGTGATCACGTTCCTGGAGCAGCGGTACGGGCCCTACCCGTTCCCGACCGCCGGAGTGCTGTTCCGCCCCGACCGCGTCGGCATGGAGACCCAGACCATGATCACGCTGTCCACCCGGCTGCCCGTCGACGACCTGCTGCACGAGTTCGCCCACCAGTGGTTCGGCGACGCGGTCACCCCGACCACCTGGTCCGGGCTGTGGCTCAACGAGGGCTTCGCCATGTACTCGCAGTTCATGTGGGACGTGGCCCACGCCGCCGGCGGCGCCGGGACCCTGGACGACTTCATGACCACCCACGTGCTGCCCGTCGACCAGAGCCTGCGGCAGCAGGACGGCCCGCCCGGCCACTTCAAACCCACCCACTTCGCCTCCACCAACGTGTACTACTGCCCGGCGCTGATGCTCAACGGCCTGCACGACGCCCTCGGCGACAAAGCGTTCTACCAGCTGCTGAACGACTGGGCGCACAAGAACAAAGGCACCAACCAGGACCGGGCGGCGTTCATCGCGTTCGTGAAGGCCGACACCGGCAAGGACTTCAGCGCCTACATCAACGCCTGGCTGGACTCGCCGACCACCCCGACGATCAAGGCCGACGGCAGCGGCGGCACCACGGTCTGACAGCCCGCCCCGCGGTCTGAGAAGATCCGTGCATGCGGTGGCCCGGAGCGAAGAAGAAGACGGAAACACCAGCGGCGGCAACGTCGCAGCAGGCGCAAGCGCAGGCCCGCGCCATCGACGACTTCTGGACCTGGTGGGCCGACACTCGGCCCGCCATCCAGGCGGCGCTCGCCGACGGCGACAGCGGCACCCACGGCACCGCCCTGACCGAGGCGGTGCGGCGCATCCACCCGGGCCTGCAATGGGAGCTCAGCCGCCGCCGCGACGGCTCCCAGAGCAGCTCCCAGGGCCCGGACGTCTTCGAGCTCACCGTCACCCCCGGCGGCCACGCCGAGGCACGCTCAGCAGCCGCCCGCTGGCTGCTGGCAGCCCCGCCGGACACCGACGGCTGGCAGTTCCACGCCACCCGCCAACCCGACCCGGCGGCCCTGTCCCGCCGCCTGGTCCACGGCCCCGCCGAGACCGGGATCGTACTGGCGCGGACCACCGTGACGATCACGCAGGACGAACAAGTGCCGCGGCTGCACCTCACCGTCCGCAACGAGCAGTTCGAAGACCTCGACGACGCCACCGCCGCCGCCTACCTGGCGCTGGACTGGGCCTTGGGCGAAGCCGACGTCCAACGCTGGATCGGGAACGTTACCGCCACCGCGAAACCCGCGGACCGCACCGGCGACCGCGCCACGGACCGCACCGGCGAGAACAACACCGTCCCGATCGCGGAGCTGCCCGCAGCCGTCGCGGCATTCGCCGAAAAACACCCCCGCGCCTACGCACTGGTGAGCGCGCAAGTCCGCGGCATGCCGCTCACCGCGATCATCCAGACCCCGATCAGCCCGGTCGACCACCCGCTGCTCGACGACCACATCGCCGTCACAGTCCCCTACACCACCATGAACGCCTCACGGCTCCAGACCGGGCAGTCCGCACAGCGCATGAACGACTTCGACCAGGCGCTCGCCGACCTCGTCGGCCCCGACGGGCAGCTGCTGGTCGCGGTGAGCTGCGACGGCCAGCGCGTGTTCCACTACTACACCGACCCGCACACCGACGTCGCCGCCCGGATCGGCGCCTGGCAGCACGGCTGGCCCGAAGGAACGGTCACGATCCACACCGAGCACGATCCGGCGTGGAGCGCGGTCCAGCCGTTCCTGTTCTGAACACACCGTCCCTGTTCTGAACAGACTGTCCCTGTTCTGAACAGGCTGTCCCGGTTCTGAACAGACTGTCCATGTTCGATCAGAGCCCGAACTCGGCCCGGATCACGTCCCCGTGCTCGTCCAGCCCCGGAGCCCCCGGCCGCCGCAGCGGGTCGGGATAGCCGTCCATCTTCACCACCTGCCCGGGCAGCTCCAGCCCCCCGGCGGTGATCCGCATCCGCCGGGCCTCGGTCTGCGGATCGGTCATCGCCTGCCCGATGTCGTTGACCGGCGCGCACGGCACCTTCGCCGCCTCCAGCCGCGCCAGCCAGCCCGCACACGTGTCCGCGGCCAGCAGCTCCTCGATGACGGCCGTCAGCACCACGCGGTTGGCCGAGCGGGCACCGTTCTCGGCGAACTCCGGCCGGCCCGCCAGCTCCGGGGCGCCCAGCGCGGCGGCGAACGCCGCGAACAACGCGTCGTTGCCCACACACACCACGATCTGCCCGTCGGCGGCGGCGAACGCGCCGAACGGCGCGATGTTCGGATGGTGCGAGCCGATACGGTGCGGCACCGTACGGTCGGCCAGCCACGCCAGGGCATTGCCCTCCAAGAACGACACCGTGGCGTCGAACATGGAGATGTCGACATGCGTGCCGCGGCCATGGATCCCGCGACCCACCAGCGCCGCCATGACCGCGCCGAAGGTGTAGACGCCGGCCGACAGATCCGACACCGACGCGCCGGCCTTCACCGGCGGCCCGTCCGGCTCACCGGTCACCGACATCAGACCGCTGCGGGCCTGGATGACCGCGTCGTAGGCGGGCTCGCCCGAACGCGGTCCGGTCGCGCCGTACCCGGACACCGAGGCGTACACCAGCCGCGGATTACGCGCCCGCAGCTGCGCCGGCCCCAGGCCCAGACGGTCCATGACACCGGGACGGAAGTTCTCCACCAGCACGTCGGCCCGCTCGGCCAGCGCCGCGACCTGCTCGGGGTTCTTCTTCAGGTCCACGGCCAAGGACTGCTTGCCACGGTTGACCCGCGCGAAGTACATGGAGCGTCCGTCGGCGGCGAACGGACCGTAACGGCGGGAGTCGTCGCCGGTGGCCGGATGCTCGACCTTGATGACGCGCGCCCCCAGATCAGCCATGATCATCGTGGCGAACGGGCCGGCCAGCACCCGGGTCAGGTCGATCACGAGCAGGCCGGCCAGCGGCCCGGCCTCGGACGCGTCGGCGGCCAGGTCGCCGGCGCCAGTGCCGGTGCTAGCGCCAGTGCCAGCAGCGGTAGCGGGATCGGCGGGATCGGGATCGGTGGGGTCGTCGGCAGGGTCGGCGGGATGCACGGCGGTCATGGATGATCAGGGTGGCACGCACCGCCTCGATCGTCGATACAGCACGGCTATCACGCAGGTCACAGCGGTTCGCCGCCCGCCGCCCAGAACCTTCGTCGCCCCCGCCCTTCCCCCGTTGGTAGTACACCCCGGGGCCAATCAGGTCCCCCTGCGGGGCGATGTGGACGATACCTTCCGGCTGGGATCGTCAGGACCGTGAGATGGAACACGAGAACCGCAATAGTGGGCGCCCTGTGCGCCGGCCTGGTTGCCGTCACCCTGCCCGGGGCCTCCGCCTCCGGACAAGGCAGACCCGGCAGCGACGGCGCACAGATCCGCCGCACCGAATACGGTGTCCCGCACATCCTCGCCCACACCTACACCGACCTCGGATACGGCTACGGATACGCCTTCGCCCAGGACAACGCCTGCCAGATGGCCGACCGGGTCCTGACCTTGCGGGGACAGCGCTCAGCGGTCTTCGGGCCCGACACGTGGAGCAACGACGGCCTGAACCCCTCCACCAACCTGGACAGCGACACCTACTTCCAGGCGCTGCGCCGCACCGGCACCATCGCGCACATCCTCGCCGCCCCGGCCCCGGTCGGCCCCTCGGCCGAACTGCGGCAGATGGTCGACGGCTACACCGCCGGATTCAACCGGTACCTCAAAGACGTCGGCGTGGCACACCTGCCCGACCCGACCTGCCAGGGCCAGCCGTGGGTGCGGCCGATCACCGCCGAGGACGTGTGGACCAACATCCTGGACATCAACCAGGCCCCCGGCATCTCCGCACTGCGGCAACTGATCACCACCGCCGCACCCCCGGCCGCGAACCCCGCCCCCGCAACCCCCGCCCCCGCAACCCCTGCCACCGCCGCCCCCGGCTCGGCGGCCGCTTCGGCGACCGCGCGCACCCCGATCTCGGCGCTCGCCGCCCCGCTGGCCAACATCCAGTCCGGCCGTCGCGGCAGCAACGGCTGGGCCCTGGGCGCCAAAGCCACCGCCGCCGGCGACAGCATGGTGCTGGTCAACCCCCACCTGCCGTTCATCGGCGACGCCCGCCTCTACCAGGTGCAGCTGACCATCCCCGGCGTCCTGGACGTCACCGGCGCCTCCCTGTACGGCACCCCGGTGGTGCAGATGGGCCACACCCAGAACCTGGCCTGGACCCACACCGCCACCGACGCCCTGCACATGAGCATCTACCAGATGCAGCTCGTACCCGGCGACCCCACCAGCTACCTCGTCGACGGCCGCCCCGAGAAGATGACCGTCCGGCAGATACCGGTCCAGGTCCTCGGCGCCGACGGCACCACCAGCACCGTCACCAAAACCCTCTACAACACCCGCTACGGCCCGGTACTGTCCGCGGGCTGGAGCACCGCCTCGGCACTGACCGTCCGCGACGCCAACGCCGACAACCTGCGCTCCATGGACCAGTGGCTGGCCATGGACCGCGCCCAAAGCATCAGCGCGCTGCAAGCCGCGCAACGCCGCTACCAGGGCGCGCCGTGGGTCTACACCCTGGCCGCCGACACCAGCGGCTCGGTGTACTACACCGACTCCTCGGTGATGCCGCACGTCACCGACGCCCAACTGGCCTCCTGCACCGTCGCGCCGCCGCCGGGAATGACGCTGCCGCTGCTGAACGGCTCGGCCGCCGCCTGCGCCTGGGGCCGCGACACCGACGCCGTCACCCCGGGGCTGTTCGGCCCGGCGAACCAACCGAAACTGACCCGCCGGGACTACGTCGCCAACTCCAACAACACCCCGGCCCTGACCAACCCCGCCGCGCCCCTGACCGGCTACCCGGCCGTGTACAACGGCCGCGAAACCCAGCTGGAACTGCGGCCGCAACTGGGCCTGCGAATGATCGCCGGCCGGCTCGCCGGCACCGACGGCCTGGGCCCGGCCGGGTTCACCCTGCCGACCCTGCGCACCCTGATGCTCGACGACGCCGACCGCAGCGCCCAGATCGGCCTGGCCGACATCCTCGCACTGTGCCGCACCCGCCCGACCCTGACCGCCTCCGACGGCTCCAGCATCGACGTCCGCGCCGCCTGCACGGCCCTGGCCGGATGGGACGGCCACGGCCGCGTCGACAGCCACGGCCAGGTGCTGTGGGGCGCGTTCTTCACACGGCTGCTGGAGTACGACGACCGCGCCGGCTCGTTCTGGCGGGTGCCGTACGACCCGCACCAGCCGCTGTCCACCCCGCGCGGCATCGACACCGGCAAGCCGCTGGTGGCCACGGCGCTCGCCGACACGGTGCAGGCCGCGGCCGAGTCCGAGCTGCCGCTGAACGCCTCCCCGGGGCAGGCGCGCCGCTGGGACGGGGTGCCGCTGCACGGCTGCGCCGATGAGGAAGGCTGCTTCAACGTCATGTCCGCCACGCCGACCTCCGGCCAGAACGGCGGCATCGACGCCTCCGACGCCAACTACGCGGAGGGCTCGACGTTCATCATGGCGGTGGAGATGACCCCGGCGGGGCCGAAGGCCAACACGCTGCTGACGTACTCGGAGTCGGCGAACCCGGCCTCGCCGCACTACGCCGACCAGAGCGCGCTGTTCTCCCACGGCCGCTGGGTCACCGACCGGTTCAGCGCCGCCGACATCGCCGCCTCGCCGGCGTTGCAGGTGACGAACCTGCGGCGGTAGGAGCCGCCGGGACGCACACAGGTTCGGGTCTTGTCCGCGCGTACGTGAGCTGCGCGCGCGGACAAGACCCGACGGTCTTTTTCGCCAGCCGCCAGCTACCAGTCGCCAGCCATCAGCTATCAGCCGTCAGCCATCAGTCGTCGACGACGGCCGTCCACCCGTCCGGGTCCCCGGGCTCGGCGTTGAAGTCGTACCGCAGCCCGTCGCGGCGCAGACCCACCAGCGACACCGACGTGGTGCCCCACGTCCGCTCGCCCAGCGGCCGCCGCACCAGCAGTGCGCGCTCGTCGGAGGAGTCCAAGCCGGCGCCGTCGACCAGCGGCAGCCACGGGCCCCACGCCTGCCGCGTCGACACGCCGCCCACCGGCTCGGGCCGCGGCGCCGCCGCCAGCTGCGGACGGAAGTACTTGATCCGCGCCGCCATCTGCTCCACGCCCGGGCCCTCGTCGGAGTCCGCACCTTCCAGGCCGCTGTTCACCACCAGGTGCAGGCCCGGCCCCAGCACCCGACGTGCCGGGCGGCGGCCGTCCCAGGACAGCAGGAACACCTCCTCGACGGTCGCGCACACCAGCAGGAACGGGTCGTACCGCGCCAGCGGCAGATCGGCCACCGCCTCCGCGCCGCCGGCGGCGAACCGCAACGCCAGATCGCCCCGCGACAGCCGCGCCGACTGCGGCGCCAGCACACCCCAGCCGTTCAACACCGTCGCGGCCCGCACCGCCGGCGGGTCGGCCGCCAGCCACGTGCCCGACGCCAGCAGGTCCTGCCCGCCGACCACCCCCGGATACTCCCGGGGCCAGTGCCGGCCCGGCCCGACCCAGGACCGGTCGTGGAACTCGTCACGGATACCGGCCAGCAGGACCGGAACGGCTGAGGAGGGATCGACGTCCACGATCGCGGTGCACACACCCCCATCACAGCACTCGGCACCGACCCGGTCGAA
This sequence comes from Catenulispora yoronensis, assembly GCF_039531695.1. Taxonomy (NCBI): domain Bacteria; kingdom Bacillati; phylum Actinomycetota; class Actinomycetes; order Catenulisporales; family Catenulisporaceae; genus Catenulispora; species Catenulispora yoronensis. The sequence continues at coordinate 234,602 of NZ_BAAAQN010000004.1, read as the reverse complement.
CGGTGGTCCTGCCGGCAACCCGCACCGACCCGGACAAGCTGCGGCGATCACACTGAGCTATCAGGGCCGCGGCAGGGTGTGGTTTCCTGCCGATCCGGGTACGCCGATTCCACAGATGTGGGCGGAACCACGCCGAGGTGCCCCCTTGGACCCCGGCGACGCACGAGCAAGGAGCGGAAGCCGCGATGACGCAGGACTCTCTGCCGGTGGGCCGCAAGGCCGAATCCTCCGGCAACCCGGCCGCGTACCCCGCCGACGCGCCGACCCCCCTGCACCCGACCCGCCCCACCCACGCCATGATCACCTGGCTGCTGGTCGGCACCGGCTACGCCCTCATCGCCGGCAGCCTGCGCCGCCTCACCGCCCCCGCCGAACTGGCCACCCTGCTGCCCGGCGCCGCCCTGGTCTGGTACGCGATGCGCCCCGCCACCCCCCACTTCCCCGCCCCCGACCACATCGACGGCAAAGGCGCCCTGCCGTGGGCCGCCGTCGCCGTCGTGTTCGGCATCTGGGAGCTGTACGCGGCCGTGCGCGGCTCCACCCCGGCCCACCCGACCCTGTCGATCCTGATGGGCCCGCTCATCGACCCGCCGTTCGCCCGCGCCGCCGGCTACGCCCTGTGGCTGGCCGTCGGAGTCTGGGTGGTGCGCCGATGAGCAGCCGCGTCATCACCATCCTCGGCTACGTCGTGGTCGGCCTGGCCTGCCTGACCGTGGAAGCGTTCGCCCGCCGCCCCGGCAGCCGCATCCCCACCTTCTCCCAGCTCATCGGATTCGTGATGCGGGAGAAATGGGGACGGCTCGGGATCCTGTTCGTGTGGTGGTGGCTCGGGTTCCACTTCCTGTCCCGATCCTGACCCCTGTTCCGACCCGCACCCGCCCGTACCCGGCCATCCCCCCAACGGTTGCTGCCGCCGTCACTGCACGGCGGCCTTGGCCAGCAGAACATCCCGGGAGAAGTACCGGAACCCGACGCTGTAATACAACCCCCGTGCCTTGGGATGCGCCGGCGCACCCAGACACGCGACCGTGGCATGCGAGGCACCGGCGGCGCGCGCCGTGTGCAGGCCGTGCAGCACCAGTGCGCGGCCCAGGCCCAGGCGGCGGAACCCGGGGTGGGTGCCGACGGGTTCGAACTCGACGGTGGCGTTGGCCGGGTCGAGCCACATGACGGCCGAGGCGGCCATGGTGCCGTCGGGGGCCTGGATCAGCAGGTGCAGGTCGGGCCGGTAGCCGGGGGCTTGGAGCAGGCCTTGGTAGGCGTCGTCGGTCATGGTGGAGGCCGGCCAGGCGGCCAGGTGGGCCCGCACGGTGGCGCCGGGTCCGGCGTCGGCGGCGGTGGTGAACGCGAATCCGTCGGGCAGGTCCGGGGTTTCGATGTCCTCCAGGTCTCGGGTGTTCAGCTGGGTCCAGTCGCCGTCGTCGGCGCTGCTGTCGGAGGTGCTGTCGTCGGTGCTGTCGGATTCGGGGGTGTAGCCGTGGGCGGCCCAGCGGGCTTGTGCGACCTGGTCGGCGGCCTGTGTCACCAGGGTGCGCCGCACACCGGCGGCGGTCTGTTCGTACCAGCCGATGACGTCGTCGATCAGGGTGTTGTGGTCGGGGTGGATCTGGTAGGTCAGGTAGGCGTCGGTGTAGTCGCGGACGGTGCCGTCGGCGCGGGGGACTTCGCGGGGCAGTGCCGCCCAGGCCCAGGCGATGAGGTCGGTGCGGTCGGTACCGTCGGTGCCGTCGAACCACAGCCGGTGTCGCCAGCTGCCGCTCTCGGCACGGTGGGCCCGGCCCCAGTTCCAGGCCAGTTCCCCGTAGGTGGCGTCGCTGTTGACGAGTTCCAGGTCGGTGGCGGTGATCTGCTGGGCCAGCCGCTGCATCAGCCGTAGTTCGGTGTCGCCGAGCGGCTGGTTCCGGCCGGTGGTTCCGGTCCCGGTGCTTGTCTCAGCCATGGTCGGCCTCCACCGCGATCGGGTCGCCCACGTGGACTCGTCCGCCTTCCAGCACTTCCAGGTACACGCCCAGGTTCAGGTCGCGTCCGGCCAGGGATTTCAGTCCTCGTGAGGTGTAGGGCAGGTCGTCCTGGGCGACGTTCAACGTCCGGCACCGCTCGGTGGTCTTCGCCCACCGGGCCAGCACCGCGCCGGGGCCTTGGCCGATGCGCAGGCGCCGGCCGGCCCAGCCGTCCTCGGCGAACGCTGCCGCGCCGGGCAGCCGCACGACCAGGTTTGGGCGCAGCCGCCGCTCGTCGGTGGGCACGTCCTCCAGCGCCTGCCGGTACCAGTCCAGCGTGGCGGTGGACACCAGGTGCAGCGGCGCGGCGTCGTGGTGCGGCGTGTCGCCTTCGGGGGCCAGCCGCACGTCGCCGCGCCGCAGATGCGCCCGCACGGCGCTGTCCGCGGCCGCTGACGGCACCGGGTATCGGGTCCCGTCCGGCGCCACCAGCTGTGGTTCGCAGTCCGCGGCCTCGACCGGATCGTCGGGGTAGGCGGTGCCGAAGTCCAGCAGCCCGTCCATGCGCCGGAACCGCCGCGAGTCTTTGCACGACCCGAACCGGCCCTCGGCGTCCCACACCGCCCACAGCCGGTCCCCGACCAGGCCGCGCCGGTCCACGGCGGCGCTGGCCGGCCGCTCGCCCCGCATCGATTTCACCGGGTAGCGCCACAGCGTGGCCACCGAGCCCACCACCTGGAAAGATCCGGAAGTCATGGGCCCAGCGTAGCCAGCGCGGTGCCGGGGACGGCGAGGAATTATCGGCGCGCCCGGAAAGGCAGGAAGGCTGGGAAAGGCAGCCAGGGCGGTCAGGGCGGTCAAGGCAGGAAAACCGAGGCGTCTGGAAAGCCGAACGGGCCGTGACCCTGGTCCGAAGGTCACGGCCCGCTCGAGTGTCGGTGTCGCTGGGGGAGCTTGTCCAACACGGTCCGGCTCGGTGAGCCGGCACACTCATCAGACCGCGCCGAGGGGCCCCGGTGCCAGTGGCTCGGCAAAGGATCAGGCCTTTGGGTGCAAGGAAGTCCTCTTCGCGTCCCCCGCGCGCCACGCCGAAGTCCGCTCGCCCGGCGGCGGCTCCTTCCCGGTCCCCGCAGTTCCCTCGGAGCCTCTGACAGTTCCCTCAGGAGCCTCGGCAGGCGTCCCGGCAGTTCCCTCAGAGGCTCCGACAGTCCCTTCAGGCGGCCAACGGCGCCCCGCGCGCCAGCAGATCCCTGATCCCGGCGGCCGGCAGCGCCCGGGAGAACAGCCAGCCCTGCCCGGTGTCCACGCCGAGCCGCCGCACGGTCTCCAGCTGTCCGGCGGTCTCCACGCCCTCGGCGGTCACGGTCAGGCCCAGCGCGTGCCCGAGCGCGGTGACGGTGGCGATGATCTGCTCGTCCGCGCCCGCGGCGCCGAGCGTCCCGCCGACACCGGCGTTGGTGCCCGAGCCGGTACCGGAGCCAGTACCAGGACCGGAGCCGCCGCCCGGGCCGCCGCCGGACACCGAGGCCGAGGCCAGTCCGGCGACGAACGTGCCGTCGATCTTCAGGATGTGCACCGGCAGCCGCCGCAGATGCGACAGGTTCGAATAGCCGGTGCCGAAGTCGTCGACCGCGATCGCCACCCCCTTGTCGGCCAGCGCCCGCAACGTGGCCTGGGCGGCGTCGTCACCGGGCAGCAGCGCCGACTCGGTGATCTCCAGCCGCAGCCGCTCCGGCGCGAGCCCGGAGTCGGCGAGCGCCGACATCACGTGACCCATCAGCCGCGGGTCCCGGCACTGCCGTACCGCCACGTTCACCGACACCGGCGGCGCCGGCTGGCCCGGGGAGTCCGGCCAGGTCGCGGCGGCCTGGCAGGCCTCGGCCAGGATCCGCCGGCCCAGCTCCACGATCAGCCCGGAGTCCTCGGCCAGCGCGATGAACCGGTCCGGCGGCACCACCCCGAACCGGGGATGTCGCCACCGTACGAGCGCTTCGACGCCGGTGACGGCGCCGTCGGCCAGCGACACGATCGGCTGGTACTCGCAGTAGAACTGCCCGGACTCCACTGCTGCGGGCAGGTCGGCGGCCAGCCGGTACCTGGCCACGTCGGCTCCGGCGCGTTCGGCGTCGAACAGGGTCCACCGGTCCCGGCCCTCGCCCTTGGCCCAGTACAGCGCCAGATCCGCGGCCCGCATCAGGTCCTCCGGCGCCGAGGCGGCGGCCAGGGCCTCGACCGCGCCGATGGAACCGGTGACGGTCAGGTCGCGGCCCTCCACGCGCAGCGGGTCCCGCAACGCCGCCAGCACTCGCTCGGCGACGCGCTCCACCATTCCGGAACCGGGGGGCGAGCCGGGAGCAGGGCCGGGGGCAGGGCCCGAACCCGCCGCTCGCAGTGTCGGCCCGGTCGGCTCCTGCCCGTCCACGCCGGCACCGAGCCCGGTGCCCACGCTCCCACCCGCACCCGCACCCGCACCCGCACCCGCACCCGCACCCGCACCCGCACCCGCACCCGCACCGGTGCCAGTACCAGCACCCGCGCCGGTGCCTACGCCCGCGCCGGCTGCTTCACCGTCCCCGGCTTCGCCGCCGTAGTCGACCAGCACCGCGAACTCGTCGCCGCCGGTCCGCGCCAGCAGGTGCCCGCCGGGCTCCAGCACTGTCCGCAGCCGCGCCGCGACCGCCGCCAGGAACCGGTCGCCGGCTCCGAATCCCAGCAGCGCGTTGATCTGGCGGAACCCGTCCAGATCGACGCTGCACAACCCGATGCGCTGCCCGGGCCGGGCCCGCGCCCCGGTCCGCGCCTCCAGCCACCGGGCCAGCATCGCCCGGTTCGGCAGCCCCGTGAGCTCGTCGGCCCACGGCGCGGACGAGCGGCCCGCGGCCACGTCGGCGTGCGCCATGGACATCTTCTGACCGGACACCGCGACCACCTCCATCGGCGGGCCGGGACACCGATGACCCGGCCCGCGCCGCCGCCTGCACGGCTTCCGAACGACTACCGAGCGCGATCATAGGACCATCCGGGGGCGCTGTGACGGCGCACACACTCCCGGATCACCTGATCGTGGCCGTACTGTCACACTCTCCGGGCGCGCGTCGAGCCGCGGTCGGGTCCGCGACGCGCCCGGCCGTAGCCGCCGTCGCGGCCCGCGGACACCTGTACCGGCACCTGAACCGGCACCTGAACCGGCGCCCGAACCGGCACCGGTGCCGACGCCCCGGGACGGGCCCGCACGCGGCCGGGCAGGTCGGGCACAATCAACGGCTGTGCAGATCACCATTCGTGAAGCCCTTCCGCAGGACCTGGCCGCCGCCGGGGACCTGACCGCCACCGCCTATCAGGTCGACGCGCTGGCCGAGCCGACGTATCTGCCGCGGCTGCGCGACACCGCCGCCCGCCACGCCGCCGAGGGCACCTGGCAGCTGGTGGCCGTGGACGAGGCCGGCACGGTCGTCGGCGCCGCCGTCTACACGGTGGCCGGCAGCGAGTTCGCCGACATAGCCCGCGGCGTCGAGGCCGAGATCCGGATGCTGGCCACCGCCCACGCCGCCCGCGGCCGCGGCGTCGGGGAGGCCCTGGTGCGGCACTGCGCGGACCGGGCCCGCGCCGAGGACCGCGGCGCCCTGGTGCTGTCGACGAAACCGCAGATGGCGGCCGCGCAGCGGCTGTACGAGCGCCTGGGATTCCAGCGGATCCCGGAACGGGACTGGGAGTACGCCCCGGGCAAGGCGCTGCTGACCTTTCTGCTGCCGGTTGTTTGAGCGCCCCATAGCCACCCTGATATCCTCACCCCGTGAAAAACTTCGCGTGCACCAGCTGGCGGCCGTCCTAGGGACGGCTTCCCCAGCTGCACGCCGACAGGCCGTCCGACGATCCGGACGGCCTTCGTTGTTCTCGACCCCCGCGCGGGGCGGGGCGGTCCGGGCGCCGTCGACGGTGACCCCCCGTTCCGTGAGATACCCGTTGGGAGAACGACGATGAGCATCACTGTTGACGTACCCACCCCGGCCACGCCCCAGGCCACAAGTTTCCCCGCTACCGGCGGCGGCCCCGCCGCCATGGCCCCGGCCACCGGAATCACGCCGGACACCGGCGCCGCCGCTGTCACCGCGGCCACCGGAACCGCTGGAATCACCGCAACCGCCGCAACCGCCGAGATCGCTGCAACCGCCGAGATCACCGAGGCCGGCGCCGAGCCCGGCCCGCTCACCGACACCGCGGCGTTCCTCACCGAAGCCGACCTGTCCGCCCAACTGGTCGGCGACGCCCGCCAGATCCGCGTCCTCACCGGCGACCGTCCCACCGGCCCGCTGCACCTGGGCCACTACCTGGGCTCCCTGCGCAACCGCGTCCGCCTCCAGGACGCCGGCGCCGACCTGTTCATGCTGGTCGCCGACTACCAGGTCGTCACCGACCGCGACGCCGGCGCCGGCCTCGCCGACCACGCCCGCGGCCTGGTCGCCGACTACCTGGCCGTCGGCCTGGACCCGGCCCGCAGCACCGTGTTCGCCCACTCCGCCGTCCCCGCCCTGAACCAGCTGCTGCTGCCGCTGCTGTCGCTGATCTCCGTGGCCGAACTCGAACGCAACCCCACCACCAAAGCCGAGGCCGCCGCCTCCGGCCGCCCCGCGCTGTCCGCGCTGATGCTCACCTACCCGGTCCACCAGGCCGCCGACATCCTGTTCTGCCACGCCGACCTGGTCCCGGTCGGCCGCGACCAACTGCCCCACCTGGAGGTCACGCGCACCGTGGCCCGCCGGTTCAACACCCGCTACCGCCCGGTGTTCACCGAACCCCGCGCCCTGATCTCCGACGCCCCCTGCATCCTGGGCGCCGACGGCACCAAGATGAGCAAAAGCCGCGGCAACACCATCGCGTTGCGCGCCACCGCCGACGAGACCGCCGCCGTCATCAAGGCCTTCAAAACCGACACCGACCGCCACATCGCCTACGACCCCCAGACCCGCCCCGAAGTGTCGAACCTGCTGCTGATCACCGCCCTGTGCAGCGGCCAGGACCCGCACACCGTCGCCGAACAGATTGGCGACGGCGGCTCGGCCGCCCTGAAACGCCACGCCACCGAAGCCGTCAACGAACACCTGCGGCCGCTGCGGGAACGACGCGCCGAAGTGGCCCACGAGACCGGGATGCTGTCGCAGATCCTGCGACGCGGCGCCGAACGCGCGACCGCCGAAGCCGAGAGGACCCTGCACCACGTCCGGGAAGCGATGGGAATGGCGTACTGAACCCGGTTTCGAACACTGAACCCGCTTTCGAACACCCCTGCGGCGGCGCGCGCCACGAACGATCCCGCCCTGCGCGCCGTCGCCCAACCTGCTGGTGGGCCCGCCCACGCGACCGTCCCCGGGCGGCCCAGCAGCAGGAGCGAGGCACCCACGCCGATGCCAGCATCAAGCCATGAGCGGACGCCACGCAGCCCCGGCCACCGGCACCGCCCCGGCCGCCGAAGGCCCGGACCTCAAACGCCGCGCCATCACCATCGGCCTGGTACTGATCGCCGCGGTCCTGACCTACCTGGCCGCGACCGCCTACGTTCCCCGCTGGTGGTCCCAACGCATCGGCCACGCCGTCAACGGCCAGATGTCCACCGGAACACTGTTGGGCTTCTGCTTCGGCTTCGTGTTCACGATCGTGCCACTGGGCCTGCTGTGGATCACCATGCGCCGCCAGATGAGCTGGAAGATGCGCGTGTTCTGGCTCGCCCTGGCCGTCATCCTGGCCGCACCGAACCTGATGACGCTCGGCGTGGCGGCCGGGGGAGGCGGCGGCGCCCACGCCGGCCAGCGAACCATGGACGTTGACGCCCCGATGTTCCGCGGCGCCACCGGCGTCGGGACGGCGTTCGCGCTGGTGGTGTTCGTGGTGATGGTCATCGTCTACCGGCGGCGCGGGCGCGCGCCGAAGGCGCCGTCGCAGGCCTCGGCCTGACGCCTGACCTGCCTGACCTGCCAGACCTGCCGAGGGGGCATAACCCTGCTATCCGGTGATCGGGCACCTGAGCGAGTATCAAAGCTCTACGGTGACGCGCACCAGCGGTGGTCGAGGGGATGGGCTTGGGGTGGTCGAGATGGCAGCGGTGACCAGCGGGTGGGAGGCGGGTCGGGCGGTGCAGACCGTGGCGCTCGACGCCGACGGCAAGCGCTGGTTCGGCTCGGGCTACGTGGTCGCTTCCGACCTGGTGCTGACCGCCGAGCACGTGTTGCACGGTGGTGGTGCGGTGGCGGTGCGGTTCGTGGACGCCCCGGGGCGGGTGCGCGAAGTGGCGTGCGAGGCGGTGTTCGCCGACGGCCGGGCCGACGTGGCGGTGCTGCGGCTGGTCGGCGCCGAGCCTTCGGTGGCCGCGGTGCGGTTCGGGTACGCGGCCGGGCCGGTGGGTTGTGACGCGGTGGGGTTTCCGCGGTTCAAGCTCAACGACGACCACCGTGCTGCCGGTCCTGAAGTGGCTGGCCTTGAACCCGCCGGGGCGGGCCAGTCCGAGCAGCGGAGGCGGCGGTACCGGGACTCCCACCATGCCGCCGGTATCTGCCATCCCGATTCCAACCGGTACGCCGGGACGCTGGAGTGGACCGTCGCGGCACCCGAGCACGACCCTGATCCGGGATGCTCGCCGTGGGAGGGGATGTCCGGGGCGGCGGTGTTCGCCGACGGGCTGCTGATCGCGGTGGTCAACGAGCATCACCGCCGCGAAGGGCTGGGCCGGCTGACCGCCTCCCGGGTCGGACGCTGGTACGACCTGCTCGACCCGGAACGGCTGGCCGAACTGGCCGCCCTCATCGGCCTGCCCGGGCGCCGCGAGGACTTGAACGCGGCCCTGAGCACGGCCGGGCCCGGCACCCATGAGGGCGGTCCCACGGCCGAGACCGATCCCGCGAGCGGCCACCTGCGGCGAAGCCTGTTCCTGGCCGGCTCCGGCATCGGCTCGAAATTGATCATGGCGCCGCTGTTCGGTTCCCCTTTTGACCCCGCCCGGCTCCTGGGAGAGTTCGTCGAGTCTCTGCTCGCGATCGGACTGCGCGACGACGAGGTGGAACCGCTCAGATCAGTGGCTCACGGCTTCTCCCGGGCCACCTCCCGAAGCCAGGCACAAGCGTTCCTCGCGCCGTACCAAGCCGCGATGGCGAACGTCGAGACCATCGTCCGGCAGCGCTGCGTCCAGAGCCGACTCACCTGGTTCACCTTCGGAAAGCTGCTGTTCCAGGTCGCCTACCAGGGAACCTACGCCGGAACAACGCCAGGCGGCGACGTCGACCTCTCCGACCACCGGGACGCCCTGTTCCACCTGTCCGAAAGCCTCGAAGTTCCGAACTCGCTCCGCGACGAGATCCAAAAGTTCGCCAGGATGCCCAACGATCCCGAAATGAGCGGCCGCCTGATCGAGGAAGCGCGCAGACTCTCCAGGATCGTCTCCACGCTCCTGAACCCCTAGCCCTAGCCCTGGCTCTGGCCCCCCTGGGCGGCGGTCAGGGGACTGTAGAACAGCTCCAGCTGGATGCCGTCAGGATCCTCGAAGCTGACGAACTGCCCGAGGTCGGTGTGACGCACCGGAGAATGCGCCACACCGACCTCGCCGAACCACTGTTCCCACCGCTCCAGCTCCTGCACCGAACCCACCCCGAACCCGAAATGGTCCAGGCCGGTCCGAGCGAAGTGGAACGCCTCACCGGAATTGCCGGTGTGCTGCTGAAGCGCCAGACACACCCCGGTGGGATGGATCAACAGCGTCTGCAACCAGTCGGACTTGTCCGTCACGGCCAGGGTCTTGAACCCCAGCACCTCGGTGTAGAAGCGGACGCTGGCATCCCGGTCGCGGACCGAGAACGACACGTGCGACCAGCCGGAAAGCTCGGGCATGCGGCGCTCCTCCCTGCATTCCTGCACAGGCGGCGTAGAAAGGCTCTGCGTCGACGAAAGGCCGGCTCTGCGTCGACGTGCGCACGCTACCGGCGGAACGGCCAGGCCGGAAGACACACCGGCAGTGAGGTGCCCGACTCCCCCCGCCGCCCCCGCCCGCTCTGCCTCGCCGGTCACCAGGTCGCCCGAGCCCGCCCCGACTCCCCGCTCCCTCTACCAGGCCTGGCCCGCGACCTGCCGCGTCGGGCCGTTCAACCGGTTGAACAGATTGGTGACGGCGATCATCATCACGATCGCCGCCAACTGCTTCTCGTCGAAGAACTGCGCCGCACCGTCCCACACCGCGTCACTGACCCCGTCGGCACCGTCGGCGATCCGCGTCGCCGCCTCGGTCAACGCCAACGCCGCCTTCTCCTCTTCGGTGAAGAACGGCGCCTCCCGCCACGCCGACACCAGCCCGATCCGCTCCTCGGACTCCCCAGCCTTGCGCAGGCTCGACAAGCCGCTGAGCACGCACGGCGCACACCCGTTGATCTGGCTGGCACGCAGATGCACCAGCTCCAGAATCGTCTGCGACACCCCGCCCTTGTACACCGACTTGTACAGCTCCTGCACAGCCCCGCCGGCGTCCAGAATCATGGCCGGGTTCGCGATACGCGCCTGCATCAGTACTGCTCCCTCTAACGAGTCTTCGAGATGATTCATACGGGTTCGGACCCGTTGGTCCGCCGCCTCTCTGACTCCCAGGCGCCGCCGAATGTGACAGCGCCGGACGTGACCTGGGTCACATCCGGCGCCGCAGCCCTATTCACGCAGGTCAGAGCCGTACTAGCTCTGCCACACCGTCACATCCACCACCGCATACGGATTCGCATCGGTACTGGAGGGCATCCGCCGCACCGTCACCAAAACCAAATGCCCGGTCTCGGTGTGGATACAGAACCCGCTGCCCGCCGACACCTGCGACAACGGCACATCGTGCTGATAGCGGGTGTCGTTGCGACAGGCCGTGTAGCTACCGGTCTCCTCCGAGTCCAGAATCGCCACCTGGTCGGCATAGAACTTGCCGTCCACGAAACTGGTGGCGAAGAACCCCATGCTGTCCGGCCCGTTCGCCGTACCCGATACCGGATGGTTGGGATCGTTCAAGAAATCCACGCTGTACCCGGAAGCCAACTGAATCCGGTAGTAGGACCCCAGCGTCGACCCCGACGACGAGGACAACGAGGCACTCGACGACGGCCCCGAGGACGACGCCGAATCACCATCGTCACTCGCCGACGACGAGGAGAAGGAACCACTCGAACCACCCGGCGTCGCCACCGAACTCGACGACCCCACCCCACCAGCAGACGCCGAAGGCGACTGCGAACTACGACCGGGCGTAGCTGCCGCACTCGACGAACTCTGAGCAGCGGTCGGCACAGACGCCGTGGCCGCACTCGCGGAATTCTTCGAGTTGAGAGCGTGATCACCGAACGCGCCGACACCCACACCGACCACGAACACGGCCATGGGCACCAGGACGCGCGCCAGCGTGTTCTTCTTCGGCGGGGGCTCGGCGCCAGAGCCCGCTTGGCCGAACGGCGGGGGCTCGGCGCCGGCCGGCTGGGCAACCGGCGCGGATTCGTCGACGACTGAGGCTTGCTGCTCGGTACCGGCTGCCTGCGGTACTGGCGCGGACTGCGCGGATCCTTCGGTGGCCGAGGCTGGCTGCTCCGGCGGCGTGGGGGAGGATCCGGCAGCGGTCAGCACAACTGTGCTGAGGATCGGCTTGTCGTCAGCGCCGGCTGCATGCTCTTGAGCACCGGATTCGGCTCCGGCGTCGGCCGAATGCTCGCCAGATTCGGCTCCGGTCCCGGCTTCATCTTCATCTTCGGCGTCGGCGTCGGCCGCATGCTCCTGAGCACCGGTTTCGGCGTCGACATCGCTCGTCTGCTCCTGCGCGCCGACCCCGGCCGAACCCCGCTGCCCAGCTGAACGCGCCGTTACCTCGGATATCTGATCGCCCGACGCGTCCTGAGCCTCCGCCGATCCGACCTCGTCCTCCGCCTCATCGTCCTCGGCAGACTCTCGGCGCTCGCCGTCGTCTTCCCCAGCGCTGTCGGGGCCCTCGGCCGCGACCTCCGTCCCCGGCTCCCGCGCCGGCAACGCCGTAATAATCGAAGGCTCCGGCGCCACCGGCACCGTCTGCTTCTTCCCGGCCCGCACCTCACCCCCGCCCCGTGCGAGCTGCGCGATCTGCGTCCAGTACGCGCGCCAGGCCTCGACGTCGCCTTCCCAGGCGCCGACTAGGGCCAGCGTCACCTCCCGGGTCGGCAGCTGCTCGCCGCCGAGCGCCTCCTCGATCTGCTGCTCGCTCAGGCCGGTGGCTTCGCTCAGCTCCGCCCCGTCCGGCCCTTCCGCGAAATCCCTGAGGTCCCGCAGCCCTTGCGCCAGTACGGCGACCGCCGACGTCGACGACACCCGTCTGTCTCCCCACCCTCGTCCGATGCGTCGGGGCTTAAGCGTAGTGCCGTCGGCAACGGCGTTTCGACCCCGCGTGCCACCGCCGCGATCGTGATCGGATCTGTGCGGATGACACTGAACCTTGACACTTTCGAGCATCGGCAGTGTGCTGATGCACGGCGTGCGCCCCGCAGATCTCTCAAGAATCAGCAAGGAGGCACTGTGTCATCTCCCCCTGCCGGTATCCGAAAGCTCACCATCACCGCGCTTGCCTGCGCATTGGCAGCTCTGCCACTGACATCGACAGCCGCGCATGCGGTGACGGCTTCGACAGCGTCGACCCAGGCAGCGTCCGCCGCCACTACCACCGCGACCCCAGCCGCCGCCTTGTCCGCGACACCCCCGATGGGCTGGAACGACTGGGCCCACTACGAATGCTCGGTGACCGAGCAGATCGTCGTCGCCAACGCCGACGCGCTGGTCAGCTCCGGACTGGCGGCCAAGGGCTACAAAACCGTCACCGTCGACGACTGCTGGATGGCCGGCTCCCGCGACGCCTCCGGCACCCTGGTCGCCGACTCCACGAAGTTCCCCCACGGCATGGCCTGGCTCGGCAACTACCTGCACAGCAAGGGCCTGAACTTCGGCATCTACGAGGACGCCGGCTCCTCCACCTGCGGCGGCTACCCCGGCAGCGGCCAGCCGCAGGGCGGCGGCGCCGACCACTTCGCCCACGACGCCGCGACGTTCGCCTCCTGGGGCGTGGACTACCTCAAGCTGGACGGCTGCAACGTCTACGTGCCCTCCGGCCAAACCACCGAGCAGGCCTACCGCAACGCCTACAGCGCCGAAGCCACCGCGCTGGCCTCGGCAGGCCGCCCGATCGTGTTCTCGGAGTCGGCGCCCGCCTACTTCCAAAGCGGCGAGTGGGGCAACCCGACCTGGTTCGACGTGCTGGGCTGGATCGGCCAGTACGGGCAGCTGTGGCGCGAAGGCTACGACGTCGCCACCTACAGCGCCTCCAACCCCAACGCCTCACGCTGGTCCTCGGTCATGTCCAACTACGGCTACAACCGCTGGATCGCCCGCTACGCCCACCCCGGCAACTGGAACGACCCGGACTTCCTCATCGCCGGCGACCCCGGCCTGAGCGCCGACGAGTCCCGCAGCCAGGTCGCCCTGTGGGCGATGATGAGCGCCCCGCTGATCCTGTCCTCCGACGTCAGCGCCCTGTCCAGCGCCGGCCTGGCAGCCCTGGGCAACACCGACATCGTCGCCGTCGACCAGGACACCGCCGGCCGGCAGGCAGGCGTGGTGTCCACCAACGGCACCCTGGACGTCCTGGCCAAGCCGCTGTCCAACGGCGACCGCGCCGTGGCCGTGCTGAACCGCGGCTCGGCGGCTCAGACAGTCACCACGACCCTGTCCTCGATCGGACTGCCGAACTGCACCGCCACCGCCAAGGACCTGTGGACCGGCACCACCACCACAGGCACCAGCACCCTGTCCGCGACGATCCCGGCACACGGCACCGCGATCTGGCGCTTGACCCCGGCCACCGGCTGCGCGGCCGCGATCCCGACCGGCGAGATCGTCGGCAACGGCGCGAAGTGCATGGACGTCTCCGGCAGCGGCAGCGCGAACGGCACCGCGGTGATCCTCTACAGCTGCGGCGGCACCGCGAACCAGGCGTGGACGCGCCCGGGGGACGGCAGCGTGCAGTCGCTGGGGAAGTGCTTGACGGCGTCGGGCACGACGGCGGGCAGCTCGGTGGTGATCTCCACCTGTGCCGGCACGACCGCGCAGCATTGGACCGCGCACGCGGACGGGACGCTGACCAGCGACGCTTCAGGGCTGTGCCTGGACGTGTACGGGGGCGGGACGGCCAACAGCACGAAGCTGGACACGTGGACATGCGGGAGCCACCAGGCAAACCAGGCTTGGGCGCTGCCGGTGTGAGATACCGCAGCCGCATCGCGGTAATGCATTGCTGACGCTGTAAACGACGGTGGGGCGCTGCGCGGTTGTTCATCCAAATCCGCGCAGCACCCCACCACCTTCAGTCACCACGAAACCCGCTCGCTCACCAGGCCCGCGATGTCACGCGCGCCAAGCGGCCAAACCACACGGGTCCTCCCGACCTCTCTGACCCTCTACCTGGATCAGCCGCCCTCCACGTTCCCCGCGTGGGCGACGTCCTCCTGCCGCCGCCCACCAGGCACACGCGCCCCTCCGTCTCCGCCCCCGCCTCTGCTCCCGTCGCCACTGCCGCGGCTACCACTACCACTACCGCCGCTGCCGCCATTACCCCCGCCGGCCGTGTCCCGTTCCCGCTCCGCAGCAGCCAGCTCTCCCCTCAACGAGGCCGCCAGCAACTCCGCCTCCCGGCGTGCCTCCCGCTCGGCCGCCAACGTCACGGCATCCTGCTGAGCCCGCGCCATCGCCTGCTCCAACTGCGCCGCCGCACCCTCCGCAGCAGCCTCGGCGCGCGCCGCCCGCTCCGCCTCGGCCTGCCTCGCCGCCGCTTCGCGATCAGCCCGCTCGGACTGGGCGACGCGGGCGGCGTGCGCAGCCTCGGCATCGGCTTTCGCCGTCTGCATCTGCGCGGTCAGGCTGGCCCGCACGGCCTCCAACTCCGCTGCCGCCCGCTGCGTCGCCGCCTCAGCCTCCACGATCGCGCTCGCGGCCTTACCCTCCGCCGCGGCGATCCGGGCCTCGGCAGCCTGACGCACCAGCTCGGCCTGCTCACGTGCCGTCTCCAACTGCAACGCGGTCTCGGCCTTGGTGCGGTTCATCAGCTCGGTGGCCTGTTCGGCATCGCGCCGCGCAGCGTCGATCTCCTTACGCGCCTGCTCCCGCATCGCCGTCACCGCCGCCTCGGCCTGCTCCCGTACCCGCGCCAGCTCCTCATCAGCTTCCTGCCGCAGCCGCCGCTCCTGCTCAGCATGCGCCACGACCGCGGCGTCCAACGCCTCCCGCGCCACCTCCGCATCAGCAGCGGCCTGCTCAGCCCCCGCATTGGCGGCCTGCACAGCAAGCTCCGCCTCCGCCCGCCGCGCCGCCTCCGCAGCCGCAACCTGCTCAGCAGCCGTAACCCGCGCCGCGGCATCCAACTCCACCGACCGCAGCTGCCGCTCCACATTCTCCGGATCAGTGATCGCCTCAGCCCGCTCCAACCACAGATCAACCTGCGCACCCAACTGCCGCAACGTCGCAGCCACCGACACCCCCGAGGCCTCGAACCCGGCGCGCGCCGCCGTGACCGGCAACGCCCCACCACCCACTCCGACGCCGCCGCCCCCGATCCCAGCTCCACTCCCCGCACCGCCAGCCCCGATAGCCCCGACAACGCCCCCCGCCGCCACAGCACTACCGGCCGCCGCCTCAGCCCTGGCAGCAGACTTCCGCGCCCGATTGAACGTCACAGCATTGTGCCCAGGATCATCGCAGTACTCATGCCGCCGCCCCCGACTCCCCGGCAACGTCTCCTTCACCGGCCGCGAACACCGCCCCAGCCGCTCGAACTTGCACAAGGGCCGCGCGCCAGAACTCAACTCATCACTCACAGCCCCATCCTCCCGGACACACAGCATCCGCCGGGCACCGCACCGCACGGTTCACCCCCGTGTCCCGACACCCGCACGCCGCCTCCGCACCGCAATCCATCACCCACAGCCCCACCCCAAAGCCCCACCCCACCAACCGCACCAACGCCCGAGCCACACCCACACCGCACCCGGCACCGATAGGGTCGCGCCGTGACCAGGGAAGCCACCGGCCAGAACGAGCCCCCCACCGGCATCGACGAAGTGGCACTGCTAATCCTGGAATGGCTGGGCGAACAAGGCATCGGAGCCATGCTCCGCGTAGACGCCCTACGCCTGGCCGAAGGCCGCCCCCACTGGACCTTCGCCGCCAGCGGCGGCCCACTCCAAGCCGGCATGCGCGCCGACGCCCCCACCGCCGCAGCCTGCCTGTCCCAGGCCATCACCACGCTCCGCGACCTGGGCGTGAACGTCCCGTTCTGATCGCGCCTGTCAGCAACCGACGCTCCACAGCAGTCCACCGCTACAGCAGTCCACGCGCTCCGTCCCTTCCGGCACGGGCTTGGCAGCCGTCTGCCGTCATCGCCTCCATCAAACCATTTCAATACCTTGCGTGTCATGAAACGCAATGCAACTCTGTAATGCAATGCAAGTCAATGCCCTCCGCATAATGCATGTTATGCGGAGGGCTGAGCGTGGGGGACGGGCGGTGGGGATGCAAGGCAAACATTGGTGCGCTCGACAAACTGCGATGCTGCACCTCGTTGTCAGTGAGGAAATCGCAGGTCATGCCATCCACGAGGTCAGAGCGTTGCGGAGCCCGGTAGCACGCTGAGGGCCGCACCCGGCCGTCAGTAGCAACCGCATCCCACTGACACGCAGCAGGTCAAAGGCCCGGCAAACTGCATCGGCGTGCCAGTGGCGCATGCCCTGTGGGCCGACGATCCCGTCTTCGCAAGCGGCGTCGTCGACCTCTGTCTCGGTCACGAAAGAGGCCCTTTTCGTGACCAAGACCGAAAACGCGGACCCCTCCCCCGCAGCCCTTCCGGCGGCGTCGGCGGTTGTCCCATAGCGGGTTCCGACGGCGATGCCAACATCGAGCGATCCGGCGCCAGCCGCAGAATCGCTCTCAGCGAACGCTGAGCCGGTATGGACGGAGCAGGATCACGTCCTGCCGGACTCGGCTGCCGTAAGGATCACCCGGTCCGTGGCGGAGAACACCCGCCGCTCCTACGCCTCCCATTGGCGGCAGTACACCGCTTGGTGCGCCGAGGTGGGCCGCGTCGACCGACCCGCCACCGCGGCCACGCTCGCTGCGTACATGGACCACCTGGCCGACCGGGCCCTGGTCGAATCTACCCTGTCCGCCCACCTGGCCGCGATTGTGGCGATGCACTGCGCAGCCGGTGATCAAAGCCCGGGCACCCTGGCGGCCCGCCGGGTGATCGTCGACCGGGCTCGGCAAACGCGCCGCCGACCCCGAGGCCCCACCCGGCCCGACTGCTGCCCGCCGGACCTGCGCGCCATGGTCGCCACGCTGGACCTGTCCACCGCCGCCGGGCTGCGGGACCGGGCGGTGATTCTGCTGGGCTGGGCAATGGCCGCCCGCCGTAGCGAGATCGCCGCGCTGAACATCGCCGACGTCTGCGACGCCGCGCACGGGCTGCGGGTGACGGTCCGCGCCTCCAAGACCGACCAGGCCGCCAAGGGCGTGGTCGTCAGGGTCCCGGCCGGGAGGAATCCGGAGCTGTGCCCGCGCCGGGCGGGTGCGTGCTTGGACCGTCTACTTGGCTGGCAAGGGGGTACACGCCGGCCCGCTGTTCGTGCGAGTGGATCGGCGCGGCAACGTCGGCGCCGCCTGTTCGGACAGGCCATCGCTGCGATCATCACCGCCGCCGCAGCCGCCGCCGGACTCGACAAGCCGCCGGCCGATCCCCTCGACGATGCCGGGCTCCGCCGCTACACCGGCCACTCGACCCGCCGCGGCTTCGTCACCACCGCGCTGGCCCGCAAAGACGCCGACGCCGCGGCGATCGCCGAACACGGCCGCTGGACCCGCGGCTCCAATGCCTTCTGGAACTACTACGAACCCGACCGTGACTGGGACAAACATCCCGGCGACGGGCTGCTGTGACTTGATGTTGCCAGGCAGCCGGATTGACGTCGGCTCACCGGAAGAAGATATCGCTGTGATACGCACAATCAGGGATAGCTTTCCAAGCTAGCGACCAGGTCGAAAAGGTGGAGCACCCCAGCAAGGTCGCTGCGTCTTGATACTCCGAGTGCCCGGTAGATGTCATACAAAGTGTTTTCGATATGCCTGTTCGTGTACCCGAGGCTCCCGGCGATCACCGGGGTCTTTTGGCCAGCGGCGGCCAGGGTGGCGACATCGGTCTGGAAGGGGGTGAGCCGCGGGATCGTGAAGGTCAGCGCTGGTGTGCGTACGGTATCGCAGTGTTCAAGCATCGATGCCACGCGGTTCGCAAGATCGCCGGTTCCCGCGGATCTTCGCATCCTTGAGATGGCAAGGGCTTGAGATGTGGCCTCTGCTGCGTGAAGGTCCAGGCCCAGGGCCTGATAGATGGATGCCGCCCTGAGAAGGTGGGTGGTATCGCTGGTGGACAAGCCCAGTGCATGTTCGTGGACGGCGACGGGAAAGCTTCCGGGGATCTTTTCGCGGAGCTCTGCCAGCCGCTCGATGTCTCCATCTTCGGCCAGTCCGAAGCGCGCAGAGGCGAGGAGCGCATGGATTTCAAGGCCCGTGAAACCGTCACTTCGCAACCGAGCCAATAGCGTATCGATGATAGGGAACGCTGCTTGAGCACCGTCCCGGCTTGCGGCGACTTGAGACCGGGCAAGTTCGATCCACGGATACATCGCATTCATCGTCGGCTGGTGTCGACGGTCCGCGTCGGCGAGTGCCTCGGCCGCCTCTTCAGCCAGGCCCAGCAGGGCGGTGCTTTGAGCTTGTTCGGCCATGCAGGCGGAGGCGTAGATGGAGCCGGTGTCGCCGTTCAGGCGCATCTCGACGCAGGTTCGGCGAGCATCTTGCACCCTTCCGGCCATGCGGTGGGCCATCGCCCTGGACAGGGTGACGATCCCGTCGTGCAGGGGGAAGTAGAGGGCATTGGCGGAGGGGGCGTCGGGGAGTTTTCGCACCACGGTCGCGGTGACCAGTGTCGGTACCCAGCGGCCAAACGCACCTGCGGCCTGTGCGTAGGGCAGTTCCTGCCAGTCGGCATCCGTGGGTGTCGGCAGCGACGCGACGTGTTCAAGGCAGTCCTCCCCCGCACCCATATATGCCTTCATGGCGAGAGCCATAGCGGTCGCGATGGAACGCGCGGCGGGCGAAAGCGCGTCGCTTTCTGCCAGCAGCGAGGTATCGGCTACGGCCCGTTTGACGCGACCGGTCCAAAAGAGCATGGCGGCGGCCATCGGCAGCGCGACCCGCGATTCGGATCGCGGGACGCTTAAGCCTTCCTGCCGCAGTGCGTCGTCGGCGCTGGACTGATACAGCCTCGTGAAGCGGACGACGGCTTCCGTCTGGGCCGCCCTGATCCGCTCGTCGTTGTTCGTCAGACCAGGGCGGGCTTCGGCCAGGACCTCGAGGGCACGTATCGGATCCTCGCTCACCGCGTGCGAGGCGGCGAGCACCTCGACGGCGTCGAATCCAGCACCACCCGCGATCGCAGCCTTGGCGAGCTCGATTGCTAGTGGCACTTCGTACCGCCCATAGGCGGCACGCGCTCCGGCCACCATGAGATCGGGATCGGGGGGCGTTCCGGACCTCAGTCGCCAGGTCGCCGTCCGGAGCGCGTCACTGCTGACGCCGAACCGGAGATCCTCAACTGCGTTGGCAAGCGTTCCGTACAGCCGGTTGGTCTGGACTCCGTCGCCGTCTAGTCTGAGCCGGATTACCTCGCCGTACAACGGGTGCTCCAGGTAGACGTCCGTGCGGTTGTTCAGCGCGACAGTCCGGATGACACGGTCGCGGGTGGCAAGTTCCACGGTGTCCGAGCCCACAATCTGAAGCAGGATCGGCAATTCCAGCGGTTCGCTGAGCGCGACGAGTGCGGCAACCTCCCGCACCCGGGCGGGAAGGCCAGCCAGGCGGGCCTCGATCTGCCGGGCGGGGCCGGCCTCAAGAACGGCAGCCGTCGGACTCCAGCACCACAACCCGAAACGCAGCTCGAAGCCAGCGCGGCCGTCTGCGCTGTCGACAATCTCACGCAGCAACAGGGGATTCCCCTGTGCCAAGCGGTGAAGGTCACTTGCGCTCCGTGACTGTACCGGACCGCCCAGCACCTCGGTCAGAACGGCCGCCGTGGCCGTGGGGGCAAGAGCACCGAGTCTGATCACCGCCACCGCGTCGTCATGCCGCAGCTTGCCGACAAGATCCGGAAGCTCCTCACCAGTGCGATACGTGGCGGCCAAAATCGCCGCCCCCTCCACGACCGCGCGGTACGCGAACGAGGCGCTGAACCTATCCAGCAGGTGCACATCGTCGATGGCAAGCACGGTGGCGCTGCCCAAATCTCCGTCCCGGAGCCGGGCAAGCAAAAGCTCGATGATCTCCGCAGGATCCAACCCGGTCAGCGGCCGCTGACCGGTGAGCGGCCTGACCGCTCCGAAGCTGCTCGCGGACGTGGCCGCGGTGGCATACACGCGGACAATGCGGGTCTGGTCGGCCGCGAGCCGAGCAAGTGCCGCCTTGAGCAGGCAAGTCTTGCCGATCCCAGCTGGGCCGCCGATGAACACGCCCCGCATGTCCGTGCGAGTCAGCCCGGCCAGCGCGTCGGCAACCTCAGCCGTGCGCCCGGTGAACGGCCATCCCCTCACCACGAGGCTTAACGCTAGTAACGCAACCTGCGCCCGACAAGGGAGGCTCGGGGTCGACAGGAGTAGGAACCGCAGACACAGGAGTATCCACACCCGATACTCCGGTAATCCGACCGCTCGACCACCGCCTACTCCATGGAGACGATGAACCTGCAGGTTTGGGCAGCCGCAAGGGCCCGTCAGCTGGGGCTGGCAGGTCGCGACGACGGCGAAGAGGAAGGGCAGAGGTCAAACAGCATGGGCTTCTTTACAGAGTTGATGGTCGGGGTCGGAGAGTTCGTCAAAGGAATGAACGACATGGTCATCATCAACAGCTGGCTGGAGATGTCAGACCAGGAGGCGTTCGGCTCGATCGCCGTGCATGTGCGAGACAGCTCGGTTGAGGCGCTCGACCAGTTGGAGAGGACGCTGCTGGCTGACGCGGCGGCCAGGTTCGACTCATCCGTGCGACTTCGACTGATCAAGTTCTTCGCAGTTTTCAAGATATGCCAAAGCAGCCGCTTCGAGGAGTTCCGGGCCTTCCCGCTTTGACCTTTATGCACGTATGTAAACACCCGAGATTGTTGAAAGTCGGCGACCTTGCGGAGCAATACTGTCACCGGACAGCAACGGGTGTGCGCCATAAACAGACCTTGAGATTCGCTATCGGAAAGGCATACGCATGAAGGTGACGCGAACGCTCGTCTCAACCGTGGTGGCCGCAGTGGTTGTGGCATTGACGGTCATTCCGGCCCCCCAGGCGGCAGCCACCCCATGGCCATACCTCTTCCACTGGGGCACGACGTTGCCCAGCGTCACCGTGGTCACCGACCACACAGGCGACACCGCCACCGACCCCTACTCCGGAGGGGGATTCGCGGCCGTCACCGCGACCAGCGCCGGCGGCTCGATCTACCAAGACCACAACATGACCATCAACGTCGGCGATACCCTCTGCTCCACCGCGGAGGTCGTCACCGTCGGCACGGCAACAGGCGGCGGCGCCGACATCGCACTGTTCATGGGCGGCGGCACCACCGAGTCATCCGACAAGAACGTCACCTCACTGCCGAACGGCAACCAATGGCAACAAATCGGCACATGCGTCACCGCCACCATCAGCCACACCTGGTTCCGAATCCAAATCTCACCGATCGCCGGCGGGCCCACGATCGGTGTCGACGACGTCGACACCCATATCGACCTGGCCCGCAACGGCGGCTTCAACAACGGATTCGCATATTGGTCGCTATTCCCGAACAGTGCCTACGCCACCTATACCAATGGCGCCGCAGGCACGCCCTGGGAAGGTACCCAGTTCGTGGCAACCAACACCACTGCGGCAGTCGGCGGGATATACCAGGACATCCCCTATGTCGTCAGCGCTGGCACGACCGTATGCGCCAGCGCCCAGCTGGCCACTCAGGCCACGGCAACCGGCGCTCACGGGTTCTTCCAGATCACCCTGCTGGGGACAAACACCTACGACTACTCACAGGACCGGTTCGCCAACCTCCCCTCCTCCTCCACCTGGACCCCGGTGTCGGCCTGCGTAGCCGCCACGACAAGCCGGTCGACGATACGGGTCGAGATCAAGCCCGACGCGGGAGCACCCACCGTCATCGCCGACGCAGTCGACGTGCATCTCAGCGTCGTTGGCAACGGCGGACTCGACGCCAACGCCGCCTACTGGAACACCATCGCCCCGACCGTCGTTACCAGCTATGGCCCGGGGGTTACAGGCATCGATCCACATGACGGTGCGGGCGAAGGTGTCGCCACACCCGGCCACAGCACCTACCAGGACTTCACGAGCTCCCTCACCGAGTACTGCTTCAGTGCCCAGGTCGCTTCCGCATTCAGTTCGCCCGCAACGGGTAGCTTCGCGTTCTGGGATCTGCGCAACGGCTACTCCCCGATTGCCTCGAAGAACTACCCGACGTTGCCGACGACCTCATGGATGCCGTTGCACATCTGCATGTCAGAGTACGGAGACGGAACCGCGTTCGCTCACCGAACCGAGCTCTATATCAACTCCGGCATCCTCGCCTTCGATACCGTGGACGTCCACCCAAGCCTGACCGGCAACAGCAGCATGGAACTGCCTAAAATCAGCTGACGTCACGCCGCCATACAAAAGGCCACATACGGCCAGCCGGGTTCATCCCGGACTGGCCGTATGTGGCCTGCGGCGGCGACCAGTACCACCAGCGTATTGTAGACCGGTCCGGTTGCCGATTGTCTTAGGACTGTGCAGTTAGATTGACAGATCCCCTTACAGGCCAGCTGGACTTCACCGAGAAATCGGGTGATTCCACCTGTGACGCCGAATCGCAGTGTTCTCATTCGGAGAAAACAACGATGCTGAATAACGTCGAAGCTCAAAGCTGGCTTCCGGGTACCTGGCGGTTCGTCTGCGAGGTGGCGGCGTGCTCGCGCTGCATGTTTGTCGAGCGAATCCGGGGCCTGATGTTCCGGTACGGCCGCTGCACGCTGCGGCTTCGCACGATGCTCGAGCGGATCGGGCTGGCGCCGGTCGGCCGGGCCGGGTCCCGCCTGGCTGCCGCGGTCGGTGTCCCGATCGGAAATCGTCCGAGCCAATCACGAGTCAGCCGGGCTGACGATCGCCGGGGAGACCCTGGATGCTCTGGAACAGGCTCTGACCGAGGAAAAGATCAGCCGCCGGTATGGCGGGTGGTGCGTCGCAGGCCACAGCTGGTGCGGACGTCCAGGACGCGTCGCCGGGTGAGGATCGTGCCGCGACACGGCGACGTCGCAAAGCCCGCGCCGCGGCTGCCGGGCTCGGGCGGTCCCGAGGCGGGCTGAGCAGCAAGGTCGACGCGGCCGGGATGCCGCTGGCTTTCGTGCTGACTCCCGGGCAGGCTGCCGACTGCCGGCGCCTCATCCCGGTCCTGGACAAGATCCGGGTTCCCGGGCCGGTCGGCCGACCGCGCACCCGCCCCGGCGCGGTGGCGGCGGACAAGGCCTACTCGTCCAAAGCCAACCGGTCCTACCTGCGTTAGCGCCGGATCACAGCGGTCATCCCGAGAAGACCGATCAGCAGGCCAACCGGAAGAAGAAGGGCTCAGCCGGCGGTCGGCCGGTCGCCTTCGACCCGGACCTCTATAAGCATCGCAACACCGTCGAACACTGCTTCCAGAAGATCAAGACATGGCGAGGCCTGGCCACGCGCTACGACAAGTCCCCGCAGAGCTACGAAGCCGGACTCCACCTCCGAGCCTCGATCATGTGGCTGAAACTCCTCACCTCAACCACATGATCCGAACCCCGCACAGTTCCTAGTTGATTGCGTCGTCCGGCTGTTGGACGACTCGGACAGCCGCGTACGTGGGATGGCGGCCGCGCATCCCGCCCTGCCACTGGAGATCGCCCTGCGCGCATTGAGCAACCCAGGACTCCCTGCGGAAGTCATGCACAGGTACCTGGATGAAGCTGGCGTTACTCGCTGACTTGGACGCATGAATGGGCTCGAACTCAGCTCCCATGTTTTCCTGAAACGATCGTTCCGGTTTCGACACGGCCCGACAATCACTGTCACGATGACTGATTCCAGGGACGAGAGTCGGACTCGTTTGAGAGCGGGTGTTTGCCCCACTCTTGCTCTTGAGGCCACTTGATCGAGAACGAGTTTTGGTCCCACCTTTGGGTGGGGGGTCGATCTGCCCTGGTGCGGGTGGGCGGGAAATTCGAGGTGGGCTGCACGAGACGGCTGCTATAACGGCCGCATGACTCTTCCACGTGTCGGCGACCAGCCCGCATGATCACTGTCGGGTCTGTGGCCCGTGATGTCGCTGCGGAGCGGTTCGGGTTCCTTGCTGGGCGAGTCCGCGGGCGACGCAACGCCGTCAAGGACTTCACGCATGCGGCGCCTGAGTTCGTATTCTGGATCTTTCCGGAAGGTGCGCTGTTTGATGCCAAGGACGCGCATCGCAAGAACGTCCCGCGTGGATACGAATATATCCTTGATGATGAGCCCGATTATGGAGGGTTCCTCAGGGGACGGCTGGCGCGGTCCGTTGATGGCTTCCAATTGGTCGTTGTCTACTGCCGCTCCGAAGCGTTGATCGCAGCCGGCCGACCGCTGAGCCAGCTATTGACCGGGCTGCGTCAGCTGCCCGTGCCCTTGGATCAAGATGCCCTGGTGATCAGTGACAATGGCGATCTCTACGGCACCGTTGAAGACTTGATGGTACGTGAGACAGGCGTGTAGCCGCCTCGCCGCCCAGAAGGGCGATCACCCGGCGGCTTTCTGGGCGGCGAGGGTCTGGGCCAGGCGGTAGGAGTCAGTGCCAGTTTCGATGATGTTGCTGCCGAAGGTGAGCCGGTCGACGATCGCGGCGCACAGCCGCGGGTCGGTGAAGGTCTTGGCCCAGCCGGAGAAGGACTCGTTGGAGGCGATGGCGAAGACCCGGAAGTGCGCGCCCTGGCAGCGGCTGACACCACGCTCGACGAACCGCCAATCGCCATGATCGACGACAGCGACACGCGCGTTCGGCGGGCCGTCGCCAGCAACCCGCTGTTGCCTCCTGATCTGATAGCAACGCTGCTTGAAGATGAGGAACTAGCGGAGGCCGCCGCCGCCAACCCGGCATTGTCCGATGTAAAGCTTCACACACTCCTCGACCGCGCTGGCATTCCGCGCCTCAGCCTGGAGTGGGAACTCAACGCGTGAAACGGCTTGGGGCGAAGTACAACGCGGCACAGGCGCGAGGCATCGCCGACCGCCTCGACTTGGAGCCACGAGTGTTGTTCCGCGTGAGCTGAGCCGTCTGCCCATGGACTGGCCTCAGTCAGGGAATCAACTCTGACATCGCGGAATGCGGCAGCGACGGATTGGCCGCCGCGGCTTCCATCACCTGCCAGTCCTCGTCGCTGAGAAGTCCTACGATCACCTCGGGCGGCAGGGCGCTGTGGCGGGCGGCCAATGGCCTGGCCTGGCGGTTGGCGAGGCAGGCCAGCAGTGCTGCGGCTGTTGCGTTGCGGTGCAGGGCGACCTCGCGGAGCGCCTTCTGGACCGCCGGCCGGTGCTGCGTGAGGTCTTCCAGGAGCTTCGCGGTGGCGTCCGGGTTGGCGGCGACTTTCGCGAGTACCCGGCCGCCGTGGCGTGTGACCATCGTGCGGAGCTGGACGTCGGACAGTCCCGGATGCGGTGCGATCGACTTGACCACCTTCGCGTCGGGATCCTCGGCTAGCGCGTCACGCACGTGTGGTGGCAGGTCTCGTCGCTGGGCGAGCAGCATCCGCATGCTCGGGTTCGCGGATGTGGCCAGTTCCTCGACTTCGCGCGGAGTCGCCGACGCGATACGGGGCAACAGCGTGGAGCCGATCTTGGTGGTGGTGGAGACGTCCGACAGCACGTCGAGCGGCACGTGTGGGTTGTGGGCGAGTCGGCGTTGGACATCGTGGCCGCGATCTACGGCCAGGGCGCGCATCAGGTTCTCGTCGATCGTGGGGTTCTCAGCGATGGTCGCGCGTACCCACGGCACAGGGTCCTGAGCAAGCCGCGAGTACACCTGCGCGGGCAGATCCACGCGGGCCGCGAGCTCCACGCGTATCAGCATCGAAGGATGACCAGCGAAGGCCGTGGCCGCGTCGACCGGCGTGGCCGGGTTCCGTAGGGCCATCTGCTGGATCTCGAACACGGTGGACTGGTGGGAACTATCGCATGCCGCCCCCGGCGGGAGCGAGCAGTCACGCCGGTCGCAGTTCGGGTCGTGAACGAAAGGGACCGTTTCCTGGTCGCACACTGCGCATGAGAGTGCCGGCGGCAGCCCGTCGCCGGTCAGCAAAGACGCCAGCACCGAAGGTGGTGTTGCTTCGTTGGCCGCCACCGAGCGACGAACATCGGCATGCGGATGTGCCGCGAGCTGGGTGGCGATGTCCGTCGGCGCCCAGCTCGCGAGCTCTGCGGCCACCCGGACATCCGGATCCGACGCCAGCGTCCGCATCACCTCGTGCGGCAGTGCCGGGCAGGCCGCCAGCCTCTCCCGGATATCCGCCCGAGGATCGGCGGCAAGGCTGTACGCCCACTCCGGCCGGCCAGAACGTTCTTCGAGCAGGGCGAGTGCCACCCGCGGCCGCGCCGCTGGATCGACGCTGTCAATCGTGAGGCGCCCCTCGTGGGCGAACCGTATGGCAGCAGCTTCGAAGCGCATCAGCGTGGCCGTCTGCGCATCGCTGAGGTCTGGTCGAACGGCAAGGGCCTCGGCAAGGTCTGCGTCCGCGTATGCGTCCGCGGCCAAGATGAGTCGGTCGATCAGTTCGGGAGGTAGCGCCGCGTTCTCGGCCAGTCCAAGGAGAGCATGCTGCACGGGAGAACCCTGCCCGAACAGCGACCGGACGGCCATCCGCTTTCAAGGCGTACCACGCCGATCAAGCCGGGTGATCGCCTCGCCGAGCGGATCCCGGCCGGCCATGATCTGTGCGGGCGGAGCGAAGTCCTTGTCGAAGGACGCGGGGTAGGCGCCGGGGTCCTCGAACAGTGCACGTAAGATCTCGGCGCGGGGCTTCTGCAGACCGACGTCGCGGAATGCTTCGGCTTTCGTTGCCTGCGCTCTACTCCGCAGCGGGCTCCTCGGTCGGCTGCCGGATGACGACCTTCCCGGAGACCAAGTCGATCGGTCCGAAGGGTGGGTCGCCGGATTCGGGGTTGTCTCGCATCATCGCGATTCGTTGTTTCTCCTGCTGCCAGTGGATCGAGCCGGGTGAGAAGAGTCCGTCGAGTTCGCCGATGACGATCGACATCGCCTTCTCCGGCGTGCCGCGGTCGCGTCGTGTCAGGATGCGGTAGAGGTACGCGGCGACGGTCAGGACCGCAGCTGCGGTCAGTAGGTAGCCTGATGCGGGGCCCAGCATGGCCGTGCTCCCTCCCGGGGGTCGAATTGGTCCGCTGCCTGCTCAGTGCCCGGTGTTGGGCTAGGGTCCAACAGGTCTTGGCCTTGCTGCCAGAAGCATTGCAGCATGCGGATATGGGCGCAGATAATCAGGCGATGTTTGTCGAAGGTTAGGGCTAGGGTGCCGCGCATGGCCTGTGAGCTTCCTGACTATTCGACCGTCACGCCCGACGAGTTGGCCCAGGCGTGTCGTGCCGCAGTCGAGGATTGCGATGCCCGTATTGCCGAGCTGGTCGCGATTCCGAGTGGGCAGCGCACCTTCGAAAACACGGTGCTGGCTCTGGAGGAGGCGCGCGCGGCGGTGAAGGAGGCCCGCGCGGCTTGGGGGTTTCTTGCAGAAGTTGCCCCCGGGGAGGGACTGCGCGCGGCATCCCAGGTGTGGGGTGAACGACTCGACAAGCACATGATCGGCATCGGCCTCGATGAGCAGGTGTTTCAGGCCGTCCACGAGTACAAGGACAACGCGCGCGCCGCGGCGCTATCCGAGGTTGACGCCCGGCTGCTGGAGGAGTTGCTCCGCGGCTTCCAGCGCAGCGGGATCGACTTGCCGACGGTTCAGCGCGACCGGTTGCGGACGCTCCTCGACGAGCTGGTCGAGCTTGGTTCCGGGTTCGCAGCGACCCTGGCGGGCTGGCGCGACGGCATAGTCGTTGACCGGAACGAGCTCGACGGCCTGTCCGAGACGTTCATCGAAGGGCTTGAGCGGGTCGGGGAGGGCTACTGGGTCTCGCTGGACAACCCCGAGTACTGGCCTTTCATGTGCGAGGCGCGTTCCGCCGAGCGGCGACGTGAACTGTTGGAGAAGAACCTGCGCAAGGGCGGCGTGGAGAACGTCGCTCGGCTTGAACGTGCTCTCGCGGTGCGTCAGGAGATTGCTGGAATGCTCGGCTACTCCTGCTGGGCTGCCTATGTCCTGGAAACGCGGATGGCGAAGACCCCTGAGGTCGCCGCAGTGTTCTTGGACGATCTACGCGCCCGGATAGCGCCGAAGGTCGTCGCCGACCTGGCCGAGATGGCGGAGGCCAACGTGCAGGCCGGCGGCTCGCGGGAGATGCCCCAGTGGGAGCAGCCCTATGCCATCAGCCGACTCAAGCAGACACGCTATGCCTTCGACGACGCCGAGGCCGCGCAGTACCTCCCGCTGGAAGCCTGCTTGGAAGGGCTGTTCGCGACGATCGGCGCCGTGCTGGGGGTCCGGTTCGAGGAAGTGACGGATGCCTCTGTCTGGCACCCGGAGGTACGCACCTTCGACGTGGTCGAGGCCGCGCAGGTCACGCAGGCCGCGCAGGCCAGGCAGGCCACGCAGGCCACAGGTGGCGCGGGCAGCGCAGGCGGCGCGCCATTCGGCCGATTCCACCTCGACCTGTATCCCCGGCCGGACAAGTACAAGCACGCGATGGCCCTCGCCCTGCGACCGGGACGGCGGGTCGCGGACGGGTCCTGGCAGCAGCCGGTCGCGGTGATGCTGGCCAACCTCACCCGCCCGAGCGCCGACACACCCTCGCTGCTGCGCCACGCCGAACTTGTCACTCTCTTCCACGAGTTCGGCCACGTGCTCCACGAAGTGCTCGCCCGCGCCGAACACCTGCGGCACTCCGGTGCCGAAACGGAGATCGACTTCGTGGAGGCACCGTCGCAGATGCTCGAACACTGGTGCTGGGAACCGGCGGTCCTGGGCAGCTTCGCCCGCCACTACCGAACCGGCGAGCCGATGCCGAACCGTCTGCTGAACGGGCTGGCTGCCGCCAAGACCGCAGCGTCGGGAGTGCTGACCATGCAGCAGCTGGCCTTCGCAACGCTCGATGCGGCCTACCACTCGGCGGGCTACAGCGGCGACAGCACCGCGACCTACGCACGGGTGTACGCACAGCACGGCGACGCCTACGTCGAAGGTACCCACCTGCAATCCGGCATCACGCACCTGTTCGGGTACGACGCTGCCTACTACAGCTACCTCTGGTCGAAGGTACTGGGCGACGACATGTACACCCGCTTCCAGCAAGCCGGCCCGCTCGACCCGGCCACCGGCGCACATTACCGCCGTACCGTCCTGGAGCGCGGTGGCAGTGTCGGCGGGGTGACGATGGTCCGTGACTTCCTCGGTCGCGACCCGTCCAATGAAGCCTTTCTGCGCGACATCGGCCTGTAGGAGGGGAGAGCGCCTACAGCAGAGCAAGCAGAGCACCAGAAGCGGGTGAAACCGCAGCCGGTCAGAGCCCGACGCCCGGGTACTGATTCCAGGCGTCGGCCTCGTGCACCTGACCGGAGACGACTGGTGCACGAGGCCGGAGACGACTAGCCAGAGACGACCGTGCTACTTCACGATCGGGGCCTGCAGCAGCGCAGACAACTGGTTCTCGACGTGCTGCGAGACTGCCGCGGTGCCGCCGAAGATGAAGGCGGTGTGGGTTTTCGCTCCAAAGAGGTTGTTCACCACATCGGTGTCGGCGGCCGGGACCGAGGTCGGTTCTGTGAGGAACAAACGTCCGTGGATCGTCGCCATCGCGGCTCCGCCGGTCAGCGCGTCGGCGAAGGTCGCTCCGGAGGCGTAGCCGACGAACGGGTCGTTACCGATGCAGCAGAAGTTGTCGCCCCTGTCGTAGGCGGCGGCGGCCTGGGCTGTCGTGTACCGGTCCGAACCGGCGACCACGTTGAGGCTCCGAAGGTTGTGCGGATCGTGTTCGACGTCGTCATACACGCCGAGGTTGGTGTTGGGCCCGGTCGGCGGCTGCTTGGTGGCGATGACCCGCGGGTCCACGCCGGCCAGCTTCATGCCGGCGACGCTCGCCGACCAGCCGATCGCCGACACGTTCGGCACGATGAACGTGGTCTGTCCGAACCCGTTCATCTTGGCGACGACGTAGGCTGCGGTGTCCCGGTCCTCGACCGTGTCGCCGTCGCTGAGCAGGATCGCCGCGGGCTTCCCGTCGGAGGCGAGCAGCCCTGTGGCCGCCGGGCCGGCCGCCAACGCGTCCGGGAAGTCCTTGCCGGTGACGAGGACGACATGGTTCGGATTGTCCAGGCCCTGCTCGGCGATGGTGAGTGCGGTCTGGTAGCGGGTCTGGCCGCCGTACCGGACCACGGTGTATCCGTCACCGGCCAGTGTGGCGGCTGCCTTCGCCGAGATGGCGGCCTCCCCGCCGAGCACGTACACGGTCCCGCCCGGCGGCAGTACCCGGTGGATCTCCTGCCGCGTGGTGTCCGTCAGCTGGGCCGTCTCGGTCAGCAGCAGCGGGCCTTGCTTGTACGCGGCCAGCGGCCCGCCGGCCAGCGCGTCCGGGTAGTGGGCGTTCTCGCCGCTGGCCAGCACCACCGCGTGGGCCGTGCGGCGGGTGGTGGTGTCGCCGACCGCCGAGGCCCAGAACCGTTGGGAGACCGCGGTGCTCGTGCCGTACCGGCTGTCGCCGGCCAGGCGAGTCAACGAGTTCGGGACGGTCACGTCGAAGGAGTTCGACACGGCCTTGAACGTGTTTCCGGTCGAGTCCGTCACCAGCACCCCGATGTTGTACGTCTGGGTGGCCACATAGGTGACTTCGAAGTCGGGAGTGCTCTGGGTGACCTTGGTGCCGTTGCCGAAATCGAACTGGTAGCTGACGATCGGGTTCGGCCCGGAAGCCGTGACGGTCCCGGCGACCGTGCTGCCGACGGGACTGCCGACAGGGCTGTCGACGATGATCGTGGCGGTGAGCACGGTCGGTACGACGCTCGCCTCGGCCGGGGCGGTCGTGGCCGCCGCGGCGCTGGCGGTGGTGACGACAGCGGGCAGTGCCAGCGCACTGATAGCTGCGGCAGCGCAGGCGGCAATCGTCAAACGACCATGACTCATCGATCGATCCCCCAGGTAGAGCGCGTATGGACGTCCGTATCCTGCAATGCCGCAAGATCCTGCGTCAACTGGGTCCACCGACGAGGTTTGCCAAGCCTCAAAGGTCTTCAGTGAAGGTCGGAATCGGCGTCGCGCGCCAAGAAGATCTGACGGCGCTCGACATCGATCCTTGCGATCCTCACCACCACCTGCTCGCCGACCTGGAGCCCGCCGGCCTGGTCGGTGGGCAGCAGCCCGACGAAGCCGTCGAGTCGGTCCTCGATGCGTACGAATGCGCCGATCGGCACCAGCTTCGTCACCGTCCCGGTGACCGTCAGCCCCGCCGACCCGGCCTGATCCGCAAGTCCAGCCTGCCGCGCCAGCTGTTGCAGCGGATCGGGCTGCACCGCCCTGAGCGAGAGCGGGACCTGTTCCCGGTCCATGTCGACATCCAGGATCTCCGCGGTGATCACCTGCCCCTCCTTCACCACCTCCGCAGGGTCGTGGAACGGCCGCCAGGACAGCTCCGGCAGGTTGATCATCGCGGTGACACCGCCGATGTCGACGAAGGTCACGCCGAAGGTCGCGATCTTGACGACGGTGCCGGTGACCCGCTGGCCGCGTCGCAGAGTCTTCATGACCGCCCACGCGCGGTCGCTGTCGGTCTGGACTGTGCGCCAGCGTGCGCGCAGAACGCCGTCCGGGTCCGGCAGAACCGCCGCGAACAGCGGGTGACGGTCGTCCTCGGCCAGCGGAAGTACCGCGATGGCGCGCGCCTGCGCCAGGCGGGTCGACAGTTCGGCGAACTCGCTGTCGTCGACGATGGCACTGACGATACGGCCGTCCTGGTCCTCCCAGACGACCTCGACGATGTCGTCCTCCGACAGCTCGGCCAGCGTCGCGGCGACGGTGACGTCGACGGCGACGTCGCGGGACAGGTCCGGCCACACCGTCAGCCGCGCCCGCGGAGCAAGACCGGCACGCACAGTGTCGAGGTTGTCCGAGCTCAGCCGATGCCAGCGGGAAACGTTCTGCAGATGGCTCTCCTCCAGGATCGCCGCCTCGCGGTGTAGCAGCGTCCTGCGCAGATGCGCCCAGAAATCGGCGTCGGCGGGCCGCTGCTCGCCTGGCTCCTCGAACGCCCCCTCATACGGCGAGGCATCCACCGCCTCCGGGAACAACCCGAGCTCGGCGGCGCGCGCCACGGCGTCGTGGCAGGGTTCGGCGCTGCTGATGTACATGTACTGGTCCCAGCCGATGTGCACGGCGAACCGGTCCTCGACTTCCAGGGAGCAGAACACCCCGCTGTCGCGCAGCATGGCCCGCACCAGCTCCAGGCCGAGGCCGACCGGCACCTCGGCGCCGTCGTGGAAGCCAGCCAGGTCGGACGGGAACAGCCCGGTCAGGCCGTGGCCTTCGGCGACCGGCTCCAGGCCGAAGTGGACGAAACTGGACACCAGGCCCGGCTCGCGGATCGCCACAGACGTCACGCCGGTCGACGCGGCGAACGCCGCCACCGTCTGCAGGTATGCGGCCTCGATGGGACCGTGGTCGCTGACCGGCTCCTGGTCGCCGATGTAGTGGCCGTGTTCGTTGCGGTCCGCCGGGTCGTACTTGGTGATGCGGTAGCTGTACGGCAGCATGTTGTTTCCCCTCCCTGCCCCATGATCATGCCGTACGCGGCAGCGGCTACGCGAAACACAGCCGGCGGACGGCCAAGGGGTGTTCAGGGGGTTGTTCAGGCGGGTGTTCAGGCGGCTGCGCGCTCCAACCGGAGGTAGGAACGGCGGCCGAAGGTGAGCTGCCAGGGGGTCGCGACGTCGGGGTGTCCCTGCGGGCCGCAGCTGAAAGCGACCCGCTCACCGCCCGCGCCATCGAACTGGACCTCGGGACTGGAGCACCACGAGACAGCCACCCGGATCCGGTGCTGGCCTGGCGGCAGCACGACCTCGCTGACTTCCCCGCGCTTCACCGACCCCACCGCTCGCCCATCGACAACGATCCGGTAGGACCGGTGCTGGTCCCGGTTGCCCGCACCATCACGCGCAACACTGACAACTATGTGACCGTCGCTGGCGACAGCGTTCACAGACCCTCCTTGGTTGGGGCATGATCATGTCACCCCGACGCTGGAGAGGACACCCCGGGTGGGCACGTATGTCTCGGTCAGAGGGTGGCTGGAGTGCGACCACCAGTCCCAGCCCGCCAGCCCGCCAGCCCTCAGACCTCACCCATCCGCAGCTCCAACGCCGCCTCGGCCACATCAGCATCCGGATGCGCCCGCAGCAACCCCACCACGTCCCGCCACCTGCGCTCCCACCCGCTGCCCGGCCCGGCGGACGCCGCCAGCACCAGCGCCAACGTCCCGGCCGAGATCCCCGGCTCGGACGCGAGCGCCGCGGCGGCGGCATAGAACGAATCCGGCACGAACGGATCGCCCTGCCCCTCAACGCGGGAGCTGAGCGTCTGTGCCGCGGCGCGCGCCGCTGCTGGGCGGTCGTCGGTGAGTTGGGCCAGCGCGTGGACGTCGGTGGTGAACGTCTCGGCCTCGGCGGTCAGGTCCAAGGCCTGCGCGTGCAGGCGTGCGGCGGTGTGCAGCCAATTCGGCTCGGCGGCCAGTGTCTCGCCGGTCGCGGACACGACCGGACGCCACTGCTCGACACCGGCTCGCAGTGTCGGTGTCAGGTTCGCGGCCAGGTCAGCAAGGCGGCGGCGGGCGGGACGGTCGCGGAACACGGCGCCGGTCGCGACGTTCTCGTCGCGTTCCGCCGCCGCCATCTCCAGCAGTTGCCGCACCAGCTGCACGTGCTCCTCGACCGGCCAGCCGGCGGCGACCAGCTGTCCGACCACCGCGATCGGTAACGGCGCGAACGAGGTCACGTCCACCACCGCGGCGCGGATCGCTTCGGCGGCCTGCGGCGTCCACGGGTACCACGCTGCGACCTGCTCGATGGCGGTGCGCCGCACCAGCGCGTCGGGGTGCGCACACAGTTCGGCGATCAGCGCGCCGTAGGCGGCACGGTGCCGCACCGCCAGTCGCAGCGGTCCGCGGCCCAGCAGCGCCAACGCCACATCGCGCTCCGAGGTGACTGGCGCGACCGTCGCGGCCGTCGCGACCGAGGTGGCTGGCGCGATCGACGCGACCGCCGCAGCCGCGTCCGCAGGCGCTGTCCCCGCCCCCACCCCAGCCGCCGCCCCCAAAACCTCCCACACCCGCGCATCGTCCAACTCACCGACCAACCGGCTCACCGCCGCCATCCGCACATGCCGATGCTGCCGCTGCCCACCCCACGTCCGCAGCAGCAAACCCACCAGGTCCGGCACCCCCACCTGCGCCGCGATCCGCAGCACCTCCTTGCGGCTGGTCACCTTCGCCGAAGCGCCGACCACCACCGCCTCCAGCCGCGCCCCCAGCTCCGCAGGCCGCGCGAACTGCGCCGCCCGCGTCAGCGCATACACCGCCACCCGCGCCCGATCATCGTCGACATGCTCCAGCAACACCGGTATCGCCGCGGCCGGATCCGGCAGCCACACCGTCGCACCCAGCGCCGCCTCCTGCAACACCACGTTGGCCGACCCCAGGTACCGGTCGACAACAGCCTGGCCCGCCTCCCCCACAGTTGCCGACTGCCGGATCGCGTCGGCGCGCGCCGACGCTGTGGACCCGGCGTCGCCGGCGATCCGCGCCAGCAGCTTGACGTACTGGGCACGCTGACGCGGCAGCCAGTGCTGGACCGCCGCCGACGGGAAATCGGGTATCCACCGCACGCCGTCGGTCACGAACCGGCCTCCCGGGGGCCGACCGGTGAGGTAGGGGTCGAGCAGGTCGGTCCGGTGACCGGCGATGACATGGGCCACCGGCCACAGCTTCGCGACCGACGGATCCCACCGCACCAGCGCCTCGACCCGCTCGGACCGGCGGGCCGGGTCGGCCAGCCACAGCGGGATCGCGGTGTGCGCCACGCCCGAGGGGCTGTTCCAGATCGTCCACTCCAGCCAGCCCTGCACGTCCGGCATGGCCCAGGCCCGCCGGCCCAGCGCCTCGGCCAACGTCAGCAGCCTGCTGTACCAGGCCCGTTCCAGGCCGCGCCGCACCCACGGGCCGAGCACGTCGACCACCGCGCGTTCCTGACCGTGCCGCACCGTGTCCAGCCGCTCCCGGTCCACCGCGTCCGTGGCACCCTCGACCAGCTCCAGCTCCAGCACCCGCAGACCCCAGGCCAGCAGCTCGGCGTCGCCGGACTCGGCGTGGTGGACCAGCAGCCGCCGCGCCAGCTGCCGCACCGCGCTCAACGACCCGACCGAGACGTCACGGGCCTCCACGGCGTCGGTGCCCAACCGGGTCAGCGCCGCCACCGCGCCGTCGCCGAACAGCGCCGGCGGGGTCTGCGCCAACGCTTTGAGCGTGGGCTGCCGCACCGGATCCTGCTCGTTGTGGATCCGCCCCAGGTCCTCGTCCAGGAACCGGGCGAACACCGCTGCGTCCCGTTCGGCCGCCACACACGCCACCAGAAGCGGGTAGGCGGCAGCCCGCGCCGCGGCGTCGGCGGCACGCGTCTGCTCCAGCAGAACCTGCCGCCCCTCGGCCCACGGCAGCCGCGCACTGACCCGCAGCTTGAGCACCGGATCGGCCTCCAACGCCGGCAACGCCAGCATCCTGCGGGCCTCGGCATGCCGCCGCGGGTGCGGCAAAGCATCCAGCAACGGCTCGGCCAGCACCGCCCGATCCAGATCCCGACCGGCCGTGACCGCGTCGAAGAAAGCATCACGCCGCGACGGCGGCAACGTACCCACCAACACCGCGAGCTGCCGATCGTCCTGCGCGCACAACCGGCCCCACCGCACCGCCTGCTCCGGCGCGCACAGCAACAAAGCACGGCGAACACTGCGCGACATCCGCGCACCACGACGAGCCCAATACGGCACAGGAGGCGCCACAGCGGTCAAAGGATTGTCGACACCGGCAGGCCCGCTGGTACCGGCGGCATCGACCAACAACCGCAGCGTCCGGACAGCATCGAACGTACTCAACGACCGCAGCTGCTTGACCAGGCCCGCCGGAAACGGCAGCCGACGCCACACACTGTGCCGCTCCAGCAACTCCAGGACCAGACCGGGCTCGGCGCGCGCCGCCGCCGCGACACCGTCGGCGCACAGGCGCCACCATGCGGGCCGCAGACCGTCGGGCAGCTCGTCCAGCTGGCTGCTGATGAACGCCAGGACCGGGCGCGGGTGTGCGGTGCCCAGGCGGGTCCAGTCGACGTCCAGGTGGGCGAAGTCGGGCAGCAGCTGTGTCGCCACCGGCTCTGAGCAGGATGGGAGCAGCTTCACCAGGAGTGTGTCGGGGAGCAGTGCCGCTGCGTGGTCCGTTTTCGTCTGGTCCGTCTGGTTCGTCTGGTCCGTGGCGCGCGCTGTGAGCATCAGGCGGTCGGCGAGGTCCTGGCGCCGTACCTGCCGCACGGCCCGGATCACGGCACGCCGCCAGGCCAGCGGCGCGTCGTCGAGGGTGGCCAGCACGACTGCGTCGTGCTCGGGGGAGTTGATCAGTGCGTTGAGGGCCTGGACCCGCAGGCCGAAATCGGGGTCGGGGCCGGCCAGTATCGCGCGCAGGTGGCCTTCGTCGCCGGCGACGTGGGCCATGGTGAGCGCCAGCCCGCGTTCGAACGTCCCGCCCTCGGACAGCTCGGCCAGCACCGACGCCAGCTCCGGCGTCCCGGCCAGCGATCGGGCGGTCCGGGCCACCAGCCGCATCCGGGCCGGACGGTCGAGCGAATCGATCGCGGTCAGGAGGGCGTAGGCGTCATGCGGGGTCGAGGTCATGATCCGGCATCGTACGGACCCGGCACGCCTGCATGCATCACATAATCGGTGCGCCTGCCACGCCGACGTTGGTGCCGGCTCCGGCTCCGGCGTTGATCTCGGTGCCGACTTTGGCGCCGCGCAGCATGAGCAGCACCATGAACCCCGCCGCGACGTAACACAAACCCTGGAACATCAGCACCGGGATGATGCCGAACACCCGAGCCAGAAAGCCGGCGCTGAGCGTGGCAATGAGCTGGCAAGCGCCGAACAGACCGGTCAGCGCACCGAACGCGCGGCCGCGGAACTCGTCAACCGTGTACTGCTGCATCAACGTGAACAACCCCGTCATGACCAACGCCCCGGGCACGCCCACTACAACCATGCCGACAACCGCCGGCCACGTGGCGAGATAACCCAGCGGGTAGAGAAAGATCACCAGATCGACCGCTCCGAACAGCACCGCGCCGACACCCAGCAACCGAGGCGCGGGTATGTGACGGCCGAACACCGCCACCGCCAAGCCGCCGACGATCCCACCGACCGCCTGAACCGCCGAGATCAAGCCGTAGGTGCGGCCGCCGCCGTGCAGCACATCCCTGACGAAGGGCGCGAACAACGTACCCATGACTCCTTCGCCAGTTCCGGCCAGCACTACGAACAGCATCAGCGTCCGCAACACCCGCACCCCGGCAACCAGCCGCAGACCCGCCCCGAGCTCACCGAACACCTCCACCACCCGCCCAGACTGTCGAGACCGCCGCTCCACCTCGCCACTGGTCCGCACGCACCGCAACAACACCGCCGCCAGCAGGAAACTCGCCGCATCAGCCACCGCCAACGCCGGAACACCACCGGCCGCCGCGAGCACACCACCAGCGGCCGCACCACACAACCGCGCAACGTCCCGAGACTGCACCACCAACGCGTTCGCCGTCGCCAACTCCGCGCCATCCACCAGACGCGGCACCATCGCCTGCTCAGCCGGGGCGAAAAACTGCACCACAGCGCCCTGCCACAGCAGCACCCCCACCACGATCCACACCTGACCGCGACCGCCCACCGCCAACAACGGCAACAGACCCGCCGCCAACAGCAGATCCGCACCGATCATCGTCCGCTTACGGTCCCACCGGTCGGCGAACACCCCAGCCACCGGACCCAGAAACACCTGCGGCAGCAGACCGGCCGTCGCTGTGAGCGCCGAGGCGACGGTGGAACCGGTCAGCACGTAGACGCAGTACGCCAACCCGGTCAGCAGCACCCAGTCACCGGTGACGGAAACCACGCCGGCGAGTAGCACTAGCCGGAGATCTCGGCGCGCGCCGAGTACCTGCCATACCGCAGTGATTCCACCCACGGCCTTCACTGCCTTCACTGTCTTCGCTGAGTCCACGGGGTCTGCCGCGTCTACCGCGTCTGCCGGGCCGGCTGCGAGTGCGGCACCACGAACGTGCTGATGTTGACCGGGACCGACCCCGCCGGACGAGACGCCAAGTCGTCGATGGGACGCTCATTGACGTACCGCACGATCAGCTCCTCGATAGCACCGTTGAGCTCGGCCAACTCATCGAACGTGAGATAGACATTGGTCTGGCTCAGACCAGCCTGCTGATTCCACGCCGCGGACCACTCACCACGCCGCCGCTGCCAGTCAATGAACCGCGCCACCACCCGCTCGGCAGAGATCCGCTCCAGAACATCCGCGGCATCGGCAAGCTCAGGATCGGCATCGACCCCCTCGACCCGCTGAGAAGTGAACAGCAGCCGCCAAGGGCGCTCGCGATTGTCCTTGCCCGCGACCTGCTCCACGAAGCCGTACTTCGCCAGCTGCCGCAGATGATGCGACGCCAAACCGTGGCTGATACCCAGCTCCCGCGCCGCGTCGGCCGTAGTCAGCCGCCCATGACGGCCAATCAGCTCCATCACCTCCAAACGGATCGGATGGGCCACCGCCCGCACGACAGTGGGGTCCTCCAGGACCAACCACCGCTGGCCGCGCGACTCAGGGCTCGGGGACGCGTTCGACGATTCCTTCGACGATTCCAAGGACATGCTTGGAATCGTCGAACCGTGACGGGGTTATGTCAAGCATGTCCTTGGAATCGGGGGGATCGGACCGGACCGGGGTTGCCGTTGTATCCGCCGCAAAAACCAACGGATATCCCTGACCAGCGGGAATGCGAGCCTCGACGCTGCATGATCGCTGGTCAGTACTCTGTCGCCGCGGCCAGGTCAGGCCGTCTTCGATGAGGTCTGACGGTCAGGGAGGTTCGGCGTGGCGACTGAAGTGGCTGACCACACCGCCGGTGTCGGATTCCCCGGACTCGATCAAGAAGGAGATCGGGAAGCTGGCGTTCCTGCGTGACCTGGACACGCACACCATGGATTTGTCGATGCTTCCGGCCGAGCGGCGCCGGTTCCTGCCCTGTACTCGGTCGGGCACCGGCTGACCGGGCAGGCGCTGCTACGCCGGGAGTCCTCCCGCCGCCACCCGATCCTGTTGGCCGTGCTGGCGCAGTCCGCGATCGGCACGCTGGACGACGTGGTGGCGCTGTTCGACCAGTCGGTCTCCGCCCGGGAGAGCCGGGCCAAGCGGAAGCTGACCGCCACCCTGGCCGACCCGGGCGAAGTCCGCGGAGGAGCGGCTGGCGCTGCTGGACGACGTCCTTCCCGTGGTGGTGGACGTCGGGATCCCCGACAAGGAGGTCGGGGCGATCCTGCGCGGGTTCGGGCTGGAACGGCTGCGCGGCGCGCTCGCGACGGCGCAGCGGCGGTTGCCGCGCGGCCACGGGCACCCCCTGAGGACCTTCACCGCCTCCATCAGCCCCGCGGCCGTCACCGGACGACGTCGACCGCTGTCTGCCCGAGCGACGTCGCAGATCATGGTTCGGCTCCGCGTACTGGACCGCGACCTTCCCGGCCCCGGTGCGGCACGGCGAGCCTGCCGGCGCGGCGCAGGAGGACGTCGGACAGGCGTTCGCCTCCACGATCTTGAAATCGTTGCTCACGATCGAAACGTGTTTCATGAGTCTGTTTCGCACGTCGAGTCGATTGAAACAGCCCATGAAACAGGGAACTGCCTGGACGGCAGCCGTCGGGAGCGCTGTTTCATAGGTGTTCGCGATCGGTAAGCTACCCGCTCGCGGATCCGCTCATCCGCGACCACAGGTGGAGGGGCAGTGGCGGGGAACACGGGCAGTGGTGCCGGCGGATACGAGCGCGATCAAGCCGAGATGGAAGTGCAACGGTTCCGAGCCAACCTAGCGGTCGGCGAACTCGCCCACGCGGGGGTGCATCTGGGCCGGGCGCTCACAAACGACCCTTCCCTGAACTCTGCGTATACCTGCCTCGCTGAATTCGCCGAGGCTGCGGGATCCAGCGTGTCCGCGCGGGAGATCCTCAAGGGCATCGGTATCGCCGGGGCTCCTGGCATTGCAGCCGCGATCATCGCGCTTCTCGCCGGGGAAGGCGAGCTGTCCAGCGCGGTGGAGTTGCTTGGCAGCCTGGCCGCCGAGCTCCCGGCCAAGCCGTGGGCCGCGGCGCCGTGGTTCAGCCCGGAGCAGGCGCTTTCGCTCCCCGAGCTCTCCATCGGGCGTGCGGTGACGCCAATCTGGGAGAAGATCGGCGGCACCGTGCCGCCGGAGACGGCGCAAGCCTTGGCCCCATGGCTGGCGTTTGCCCGCGCCGCCGCGTTGCGTCCCGGCCTCCGCCCCGACGTCCTGTGTACGGCCTCCGCCCTGGCCAGGCGTCTCGGAGCGCCCCAGGACGCCGTCGAGTGGTGTCGTATGGCCGAAGAACGTGAGAAGCGGTCCGGCGGCGGAGTGTCGCAACACACGCTGATCATGTTGGGCTATGCCTATCGCGACGCCGGACAGACCGACCGAGCGATCGATGCGTGGACGCGGGGCAGCGCGTTGAATCCCGCTAACGCCGATCTTCTGCTCGATCTCGCAGACATCACGTTTGACCGGGGTGACTTCGCACAGTCGTTGCGGTGGGCCGAGCGCGCGACGGCCCGCAACGGCTCCTCGCCCAAAGCACGTGCCGCACTTCTGGCAGCCCGGTTCCGTACCGGTGGCGATTCGGTCGACCTCGTCGCCGACGTCTCGCCCCTGATAGAACTCGCTGACCTGTCGGCGGCGCAGCCGGATTCGTCGTACATTCGCCGGTGCGTTTCGCGAGCCTGCGACGCAGCGCCTTGGCTCATGGCTGTTCCACCGCCAACCGAGGCGATCTGTGGAAGCTACGGGGAACTGACGCGGATCGAGGAATCAGGCGAAGGCTGGATAACCGGCGTCCAGTCCTATATGACCTCGCTTGAGGCACCGACCGCGATGAGCCTGCATCGAGCCCGCTTTCCTCAAGCGTCGATCGAGCTAGGGCCGGTCGTCGAGCCGGATCCACGTGTCTCGGTGACGACGGAGTTCGGTCCGGCACTGTGGAGTTACGACGGCACCAAGGCCGTCGCGACGGTGCCCCCACCTTCCTCGGAGGCCTTCGAACTCGTTCACGCCATCGCCAAGGGAATCTGGGCCGACCCGCTGGTCGCCTATCACCACGCGGCTGGCTTCGGAGTGCTGGATGCCGACGACTTTCTGGGGCTGCTCGCCCACATGCCGTCGCCACAGGAGCCGTCGTGGGTGGCGATCGGGCACGAACACCCCCTCTACTGGCAGCGGTTCGCCCAGGTGTGGGTGTGCGTCGGCATCCTGCACCACCGGCCCGACGAGCCCTGGGCACAGTCGGCCCGGCGTACGCTCCTGCTTCGCCTGCTGTTCGGTCCGGAAGACTGGACCGTCGACGCGGCGGCGTTCGCCCTGTGCGTCGCCGCGTGGCGCTTCCCTGCACAACGGACGGAGATCGCCGAGGCCATCGGACGGCGGTACTTGTACGCGGCCAAGGCCGTTGGCCGGCGACCGACCCAGTTGCATGATCCACTCGCGCGTGTCCTTTTGATCTGTCCGAGCGTTGATCCCAAGGTCACGCGACAAGCACGAAAAGCTCTGGCCGAGCAGCACGAAGCGGCGGATGCGAGCAATATCGAGGAGATGAAGGACTCGCTACTTCGCAGGTGGAAGCGCCGCAAAGACGTCTAGGCGGCACCCGCCCGCCCACCCGCGTTATGCATCAGCCTTCGTCCGCGGTTGTTGGGCCTTGACCTGCGGAGCTTGTCGGCCAGGAATCTCGACGCTGAGGACCTGCCACTCAGCTGGTCAGGGATATCCGTTGGTTTTGAGGAGTCAGGTCCTGGGTCGCGAACCGATGGTCCGGGCAAGCTGCTGAACTGTCGGCTCGCAGTCATCGAGCCCTTCGTCCGCCAGGGCCTCTACCTGGGACGACCGTGGTGCGCAGCTCTCAAGCGCCGTGAGGAAAGACCCGCGGGCGCGCGAATGCACGCTCTGCTCCCATGCCGCCACCAGCAATGGCGCTGCCTCGGCGACCTGAAGCCGGCCCAGGCCTTGTGCAGGGATCTCGGCGAAACACCACTGATCGTCGTCGTCGAACGCCCCGGTGAGTGCGGAGAGCAGAACTGGGGCGTCGGTGAGGTCGCCGGAGGTTGCCAGGACTCGCAGGCCCAGCTCGGTCATCGCCACGTCACTGGGCGCCACGTCACTGGGACTGTCACCCGCACCCGCACCCGCACCGGCCAGCCAACCTCGCGCACGCGGCACCGCCAGCGTCCCGAGATGTTCAAGCGCCTGAGGTGCGCCGGGTATCCAGCCGGCCGGGTTGCGCAGCGCCGGGTCCTCGACCAAGTCCAACACCACGGTGTCGCCGCGGCGCCCCAGCTCCTCCAAAGCCCACCGGCGCCTCGCAGCATCCGACGTGACCTGATGGAGAAGATCGTCGCGAGGAACGTCGGCAAGGGTGCGCAGCCAGTTCCGGTACTCGGCGCCGGACGCGACGGCCTGCTCCAACTCGCCAGCGCGCTCGTAGAGCGCGTTGACCCGCTGCCACGACCGGCGTGGGGAGCGCTGATCGAGCAGGGTCCGCATCCAGCTGTCATCGCCATTGTCGACAATGTCCTGAAGTTCGTCGTCGCTGTGGCAAGCAAGGGCGACGTCGACAAGATCCTCCCAGCCGTCAGGGACACGACGCGAATTCACGAACGTCACCGCATTGAGCGCCGCACCCCAATGCCGACCGCCGGCGACGTAGCGGCGCAGAACCGTCGCCGCATCCTCACGACCAGCCACCAACAACCGCGCCAACACCTCCAACACCAACAAAATGTCATCCGGATCCTCGCCCGCAATCGCATCCAGACGCTCCGCCAAAGGCACCACCGACAGCCCCAACCCCCTGATCAACCCCGCCAAATACCCATCGCGGACCTCAGTCTGCCGATCCCACCGCGCATCCACGATCACACACTCGAACACCACATCAGCAGCCCCCGACTCCCCCGGCGCGCGCCGCACCGCCACACCACGCCCGCGCTGGAGTTGCCCCCGAAACGTCCCCGGATCGTCGAAGCCAATCACCTCAGCATACGATCACGCGTACGCCGGTAGGGGAAGCCGATTTCGGCCTGGCGCAGGCCCTCCACGGCGACCGGATCAGAAAATCGAATCCTGCACCG
Source organism: Catenulispora yoronensis (assembly GCF_039531695.1). Taxonomy (NCBI): domain Bacteria; kingdom Bacillati; phylum Actinomycetota; class Actinomycetes; order Catenulisporales; family Catenulisporaceae; genus Catenulispora; species Catenulispora yoronensis. The sequence continues at coordinate 190,875 of NZ_BAAAQN010000004.1, read as the reverse complement.
GCAGCGTCGCCTTGGCCGTGGCGCCGCACACCCGGACCACGTCGACCAAGTCGCGCAAGCCGCGCGCATCGGCCGACGCCAGCAGATGCTCGAACAGCGCGACCGTCACCTCGACGTCGGGCATCGCCCGGTGGCGGACGGCCGGGCGGGGCAGGGCGAGGTGGTCGATCAGCGCTTCCAACGCGTAGCCGGGCGCCTGGGGCACCACCGCGCGGGCGAGCTTCACCGTGTCCAGAAGATGCGTGGAGGCCAGCTTCGGGCAGTGGTCCTGGTACCGGAACAGGATGCCGCCCTCGACCGTGGTGTTGTGCGCCACCAGCAGGTGCGGCCCGTCACCCACCAGCGTGTCGAACTGCGCCAGCACCGTCGCGGCGTCCGGGCGGTCCTTGAGCATCGCGGCCGTGATGCCGTGCTGCGCGGTGTCGAAGCCGGTGACCGGGGCGTGCGGCGGCGGTTTGATCAGCGACTCGAACGACCAGACGCGCCGCCAACTGTCACCATCGCGGCGTACCGCGACGGCGGCGACCTCCACCGGTTCCGGCGAGTAGCCCCGCGGCGTGTTGCCCTCGAAGTCCAGAACCACGAACGTCGTCCCGACCAACGCGGCGTCGCGCAACAGCTTCACCCGGGCCACCCTAGTGCCCGGCCACCCCGCGCCCACACCCCGCCGCCCACACCCCGCCCGCCCACACCCAGCGCCGCCGCCCGCCGGGCAGAATGGTCCCATGACCTCTGACGCGGCCGACACAGGCACCGGAAACGAATCAGGCACCGACACCGACGATCCGTACCTGTGGCTGGAAGACGTCACCAGCGAAGAGGCACTGACCTGGGTGAAGGAACGCAACGCCGAAGCCTTCGCCGAACTGGCCGGGACCCGGCGCTACGACACCTTCCAGACCGACGTCCGACGAATCCTGGACGCCGACGACCGCATCCCCTACGTGAACCGCTACAACGAATACCTCTACAACTACTGGCGCGACGCCACCAACCCCCGCGGCCTGTGGCGCCGCACCACCCTGGAGTCCTACCGCACCCCCGACCCCGAATGGGAAGTGCTGCTCGACCTCGACGCCCTGGCCGCCGCCGAGGACGAGAACTGGGTGTGGAAAGGCGGCTCGGCCCTCTACCCCGACTACGACCGCGTCCTCATCCACCTCTCGCGAGGCGGCGCCGACGCCACCGTCGTCCGCGAATGGGACCTGCCGACCCGCGAATTCGTCCCCGGCGGCTTCACCGTCCCCGAGGCCAAGACCAGAATCTCCTGGATCGACCAGGACCACGTCCACATCGGCACCGACCTCGGACCCGGCACCCTCACCGACTCCGGCTACCCCCGCCAGGCCCGACTCTGGGAACGCGGCACCGACCTGGCCGACGCGCCGATCGTGTTCGAAGGCGACCAGACCGACGTCGTCGTCCGCGCCTGGCGCGACCCGACCCCCGGCTACGTCCGGCACTTCGCCTACCGCGCCCCGGACTTCTTCACCACCCAGGACTACGTCCGCGCCGAGGACGGCACCTACCTCCTCATCGACGTCCCCGACGACGCCGACACCGACATCCACCGCCAATGGCTGCTGATCCGCCCCCGCTCGGCCTGGACCGTCAACGGCACCGAACACCCGGCCGGATCACTGCTGGCCGCCCAGTTCGACGACTACCTCGCCGGACAACGGAACCTCACCCCGGTGTTCACCCCCGACGCCCACACCTCGCTGAGCTCCTGGTGGTGGACCCGCGGCCACCTGATCATCTCCACCATGTCCGACGTCAAGACCGTACTCCAAGTCCTGGACCCGGCCCGCGACTGGCACGCCGACCCGCTGCCCGGCGTCCCGGCCATGGGCGACGCCCAGATCGTCGACACCGACCCCCACCACGGCGAGGAGTACTGGATCAGCGGACAGTCCTTCACCCAGCCGCCCACACTGCTCCGCGGCGACCTGGGCGAATCCGGCGAATCCGGCGACTCGGATGACCTGGGCGAGCAGGGAAGCGCCAGCACCGCCGGCACGGCCCGCACCACCGGCACCCCCCGCACCGAACCGGAACTCCTCCGACAAGCACCCGCCCGCTTCGACAGCACCGACATCCAAGCCGAACAGTACTTCGCCACCTCCGCCGACGGCACCTCCGTGCCCTACTTCGTCGTCGGCCGCCACCAAGACCGACCCGGACCCACCCTCATGACCGGCTACGGCGGCTTCGAAATCGCCGAAACCCCCGGCTACGCCGCCGTCACCGGCCACGGCTGGATCACCCGCGGCGGCACCTACGTCGTCGCCAACATCCGCGGCGGCGGCGAATACGGCCCCGACTGGCACAAAGCCGCCATGCGCGAAAAACGCCCACGCGCCTACGAAGACTGCGCCGCCGTCGCCCAAGACCTCGTCACCCGCGGCATCACCACCGCCACCCAACTCGGCATCCGCGGCGGCAGCAACGGCGGACTACTCGTCGGCAACATGCTCGTCACCTACCCCCACCTCTTCGGCGCCATCGTCTGCGAAGTACCACTACTGGACATGCGCCGCTACCACCGACTCCTCGCCGGCGCCTCCTGGATGGCCGAATACGGCGATCCCGACACCGACGACTGGAACTACCTGCGCACCTACTCCCCCTACCACCTGCTCCAACCCGACCGCCACTACCCGCCAGTACTCGTCACCACCAGCACCCGCGACGACCGCGTCCACCCCGCCCACGCCCGCAAAATGGTCGCCCGAATGCTCGAGCACGGCCTCGACGTCCGGTACTACGAAAACATCGAAGGCGGCCACGGCGGCGCCGCCGACAACGAACAAGCCGCACGGAAATGGGCTCTGGTACTGGAATTCCTATGGCGAAAGCTCGGACAGGAAACCGACAACTGAGGTAGGAGACCTCTGAGACAGCAGAGCAGCAGAACTCTCGGCGCGCGCCATTATCCTGGGCGCGCGCCGCTGGGTACTTCCTCTGACAATGTTCAGCCGAGGCGAATGTCGAACCGCGCCATCCGGAACGGCATGTCCACGCCATAGCGGCGAGCCGACTCCGCGTCGTCGCACACCACAAACGGCCTGATCAGGCTGCGCTTTACGGCGAACACCGCATCACTGTCGATATAGGGGCTGTCCGCCACGAACATATGCGTGGTCAGCGACTCGTGACCGGGTGCCGACACGATGAAATGGATATGCGCCGGCCGGTAAGGGTATCGGCCGGTCGCCGCCAGCATCGCGCCGACCGGGCCGTCCGTCGGGATCGGGTAGTGGCTGGGCACCACGGTCCGGAACCAGAACGCGCCCTGCGCATCGGTGTCGAACAAGCCCCGGCCGTTGCCGGGCGGCTGCCGATCCGGCTGCTGCACGTCGTAGAACCCGTCGGCGCTGCACTGCCACACATCCACGCTCGCTCCGGCCAGCTCCTCCCCCTCCGGGCCGGTCACCGTGCCGACCACCACGCACGGGGTGCCGACGCCGAGCTCGTCGATCGACGCCCCCAGCTCCCGAGGCGGCGAGGTCGTCATGTGGAACGGCCCCAGCACCGTCGCCTCCGTGCCGTGCCCGTGGCTGTTCAACGTCTCCACCAGCATCGACACGCCCAACACATCCGAGAGCAGCACGAACTCCTGACGCGTCGCGTCGCACATCTGCCCGACACCGGTCAGGAACCCGATCGTCTGCTCCCACTCCGCCTGCGTCAGCCGCACCTCACGCACCAGAGCATGCAGATGCCGCGTGACCGCCTGCATGATCTCCCGCAACCGCGGGTCCGCGGCCCCCGCGAAACTGTCCTGCACAGCCTGGTCGGAATCCACGTAAACACCCTTCCACGTCGCCAACGCCTAAAGCATTCTGAACCAAACCCTGAATCAGTGTCCTTGTTCACCGCTCCAACCCGTGCGATCGTGGCGAATGTCGCTATGCCACCGTTTCACACGGGAATGGAGACCACTGTGAACGCTCGACGCTTCGCGATCCTCACCGCCGCCCTGGCCACGGCCGCCGGCCTCGCCGGTCCCGCAGCCACGGCCACGGCCGCCACCGCCGGCCCGGCCGCGGCCACCACGCACGGCACCATCCACCCGGCCTTCATCGGCCACGAAGAAGGCCGCGGCGCCACCCTCGACGCCGCGATCCAGAACGCCAGGCAGCTCATGTACGGCGACTACGTCGGCTGCAAGGCCCCGTTCATCCTCGTCTCCGACGGCCAGTTCGCCGACGGCACCTGGTGGGCCGACCTCGCCGCCAACGGCTGCACCGGCTATCGGTAGGCGGTAATCGGCTACTGGTAACCGGTAACCCCCGAGCAACGACCGGTCCCCGTCCCCTGGACCCCCCGAACCAGGAAACCCCCACGGGACGGGGACCTCCCACAAACCCGGACACCTGCTGATAACACCCGACTGGCGCCGCACGACCACACCCGGACTCCGTACACTGACCGAACGTCACAGCAGCCGCGGCCGACGCACCAAACGCGACACGGCGGCCGCGGATCGCCGACGGACCGGATCAGTGCGCGACAGGGGTAGAGACGTGACGCTGGGAACAGAGATACCCGACCCGGACAAAGCCGGTGACCTGGCGGAATTCATCGAAGCCCTGGGGCGGCTCCGCCTCTGGGCCGGCGGCCCCACCTACCGCACCCTCGCCAAACGCGTCGGCCCGCTGCTCCCGGTCCCGCAGGAAGTCGCGCTCAGCACCGTCGCCGACGTCTTCCACCCCCAGCGCCGACGCCTCGACCTCGACCTCGTCGTCGCCATCGTCCGCGCCCTCGGGCTGCCCGACCCCACCGTCAACCAGTGGCGCCAGGCCTGCCTGCGCGTCCACCGCGTCTCCAAGACCGGCGGACCCGGCGGCGTCTCCCGGCAGCTCCCGGCGACACTGCCCACCTTCACCGGGCGTGTCGAAGCCCTGAAAGCGCTGCTGACGGCGACCGCGCCGAAAGCGGCCGTGATCGCCGGTACTGCTGCCGGTACTGCTGCCGGCTCGGTCGGTTCGGTCGGCCCGGTTGCCTCGGTCGGCTCCGGCACCCCCGCACCGACCGTCGTCATCACCGCCGTCGAAGGCATGGCCGGCGTCGGCAAAACCCAACTCGCCGTCCACGCCGCCAACGAACTCGTCAAAGCCGGCCACTTCACCGACACCCAGCTCTACGTCAACCTCCGCGGCTTCGACCCCGACCAGCCACCCGTCGACCCCTACGAAGTCCTCGGCGGCTTCCTGCGCGCCATCGGCGTCCCCGCACCCCAAGTCCCCGCCGCCCACGACGACCGCGCCGCCATGTTCCGCGACCGCATGCACGACCGCCAAGCCCTCGTCCTGCTCGACAACGCCGCCGACGAGGACCAGGTCCGCGACCTCATCCCCGCCTCCCCCACCAGCGCCGTCCTCATCACCAGCCGCCGCAGCCTCGTCGGCCTGGACTCCGCCACCGTCCACCGCCTCGACGTCTTCACCCACGACGAAGCCATGACCCTGCTACGCCGCATCGCCGGCCGCCAACGCATCGACGCCGAACCCGAAGCCGCCACCGAACTGCTCGCCCTGTGCGGCCAACTCCCCCTCGCCGTCGTACTCACCGCCTCCCGCCTGCGCGCCCGCCCCAGCTGGACCATCGCCCAACTCGTCGAACGCCTGCGCGGCCGCCTCCTCGACGCCGCCAACGGCGGCGGCCGCGACCTGCGCGCCGTCTTCGACCTCTCCTACCAAAGCCTCGCCCACACCCCCCGCCGCCTCTTCCGGCTCCTCGGCCTCAACCCCGGCGCCGACATCACCGCCGAAGCCGCCGCCGCCCTGGCCGGAACCACCACCGCCGAAGCCGGCGAAATCCTCGAAGCCCTCCTCGACGAACACCTCATCGAACAGCGCACCTTCGGCCGCTACGAATTCCACGACCTGCTCCGCGACTACGCCCGCCAAGCCGCCGTCGACCAGGAACCCGCCGCCGAACGCGACGCCGCCATCGACCGCCTCATGCGCTACCAGACCCACACCACCGCCACCGCCATGCAAATCCTCACCGGCCGGCCCAACGAAGTCACCCCCGACGGCACCACCCCCGTCCCACCCCCCGCCATGCCCACCGCCGAACAAGCCCGCGCCTGGCTCGACGCCGAACGCGCCAACCTCCTGGCCACCAGCGAACTCGCCACCACCGGCGGCTGGCACACCCACGGCTGGCAACTGCCCGCCATCATCGGCACCTACCTCCACCTGCAACTCGACAACGCCGCCTGGGTCACCGTCAACGAACGCGCCGTCACCTCCGCCGGCCGCCTCAACAACCGCCGCGCCATGGCCATCAGCACCAAGAACCACGCCGCCGCCCTCATCTACTCCGCCGACTTCACCTCCGCCCAACCCGTCCTCAACACCGCCCTGCACCTCATGCGCGAACTCGGCGACCTCGACGGCCAAGCCGGCCTCCACAACAACATGGCCATGATCGACTGCCTCGCCGGCCGCTTCACCGTCGCCATCGACCACTACCAACGCTGCCTCGACCTGTGCCGCGAACTCGGCTACACCACCCGCATGAGCACCCCCCTGGGCAACATCGCCATCTCCCTGTGCTGGCTCGACCGCGCCGCCGAAGCCCTGCCCTACGCCGAGGAAAGCCTCTCCCTCGTCGAACAAAGCGCCGACCGCAAAGGCGAGTGCTACGCCCTCAGCGCCGTCGCCAACTCCCACCTCGGAATGGGCAACCACAGCACCGCACTCGCCTACTTCGACAAAGCCCTCGCCTCCAGCCGCTCCGTCGGCAACCGCGGCAACGAAATGCTCTGCATCGACGGCCTGGCCCGCACCCACGCCCGCCAAGGAACATTCGACGACGCCTACCGCTTCCACAACGAGGCGCTCGCCATGGCCGACAGCATCGGCAACTCACCGGACCTGGCGCGGCTGCTGAACAACCTGGCCGATACCAAGCGGCGTCAGGGGCGGCGCGAGGACGCGCACGCAACGTTCAAGCAGGCGCTTGAGGCGTCGTGGAGCGAGTTCGAGCGGGCGCGGGCGGAGCAGGGGATCGCGGATACGGCTCGGTGAGTTGTGTGAGAGCGGCTGGGCAGGAGCAGCTCGGCGGAGCAGAGGGAAGTCGGAGGCCGGGATCGCGATCTCCAGATCGCTGCGACAGACGCTTCCCGCCTTCGGGGAGCTGCTCGGTCATGCGGGGACTTCCGCCGGCTGACAGTTGAGGATGGTGAACCGCCACGAACCGTCGGCCGACCGGAGGGCAACGGCGGTCGTAGTTCCGGTCGGCGAGATCCGTGTGCCGTCCGGTGCCGTCGCCTCCAGGTCCCAGTCGACGATGATCAGAGCCGTGTCGCCCCCCACCAGGGTGGACCTGGGCTTGTTGGTCAGACGCGCCTGGGCCGCGATCGACTGGACCGCCTCGGCGTGCAACGCCTCCGGGCCGGTGAGCACCTTGCCGGTGAAGGTGCGCATCGTCGCGTCCTGATGGAACAGGGCGAGGACGGCGTCCGCGTCGCCGGCGTTGAGCGCGTCGGCGTAGACGAACGGGAGGCGGGCCGGGTCGGTGATGCTGCTCATGGCTGACTCCTCCTGGCGGGTGGTCGCGCTGAGCTGACAGTACCTCCCCGTCCACGCACGCCGGCTTGCGCCAACCCGTGGATGGTCTCGATCTTCAAGATCACGAAGTGGGCTGGTTGCTGTAGAAGAGTGCCGCCGAAGGCGGCTCCTTATTGGTTGTGGTGAGTGTGGGAGGTGAGGCGGAAGGTGAGAGAAGTTGGGGGCCTGTTATCTAGTTGGTTGGAGATGTCGGATCAGCCCGCTGCCTTCTTGATGAGCGCGGTGATCTGCGCCTCGCCTTCGGGGGTCAGCTCGGTCACGGCGAATTCGGTGGACCAGATGGCGCCGTCGTCGAGGGAGGCCGCGTCGCTGAAGCCGAGGGTTGCGTAGCGGGCCTTGAACTTGGCCGCGCACTTGAAGAAGCACACGACCTTGCCGTCCTTCGCGTAGGCCGGCATGCCGTACCAGGTCCGCGGGATCAGGTGCGGGGCGGTGGTGCTGATGATCTCGTGCAGCTTCTCGCCGAGGGCGCGGTCGGAGCCGGTCATCTCCGCGAGCTTGGCCTGGATGTCGGCCTCGCCGTCGGCCCGGGCGGTGTCCTTGCTGCGACGCGCGGTGGCCTTCTGCTCCTTCGCGTGCGCCTTCATCGCGGCGCGCTCGTCGTCGCTGAAGCCCTGGTAGGTGTCGGTGGCGGCGTCGGACTTCTTGGCGGTCATGGAAGGTCTCCTTGATTTCGGGGTGATGGAAGAGTGGACGATCAGGTTGTTGCATTGCCACCCGTTCCCCTGGGGGCGTGACACCATCACATCCGAACCGGCGCGCGCACACGAGACCGATGGGACGCCGTGGGACACCGGGACCACCTGTGAGCTGCCGTGATGGCGCGTGAGGGATTTCCAGCGGGGCGGGACACGGACGCTGAAACGACTCTAGGCCTTATGGGATTCGGACTGCTGCGCAAGCTTCATCGCCACAGCGTCAAGGACCCAATCCAGGCCGGTCGCGAAGGACGCCTCGGGCTCCACCTCGGTGGCGTCGTGCACGAATCTGGCCAGTGCCGGGAAGCGGCCGGTAGCCAGCAGCTTCGTCACGTGCGAGCCCGAGGCCTGCTGCCAGTCGCGCTCGGCCAGGCCCGTGGTCCGCACGGCCCGAACTTTCGCGATCTCGCGCCGGATCGCGCCGATGCAGTACGCGCTGACGGTCTCCACCGCGCGCAGGGTGGTGTCGACGTCCGCCAGGCCGTCGAGCGCGGCCAGCTTGGCCTCCGTCACGGCGAGGCTGTTCGGGCCCAGGGAGGGGCGGCCGCCGAGCAGGTCGGCCAGCCATTCGTGGCGAAGTGCGGTCTGGCGGGTCCGGTGGGACAGGACGCTCAGCGTCTCCCGCCAGTCGGCGGGCTGCTCCGCGGTCGCCGTCTCGGGCAGGGTCTCCGGCAGGATTTCGGCGTGGACCTCGTCGACCATGAGGTCGAACAGTTCCTCCTTGGTGGACAGGTACCCGTACAGGCGCATCGGGCCGGCGTCGAGGCGGGCGGCGACCTTGCGGAGCGACACCGCCTCCAGGCCGCCTTCGTCGGCCAGGGCGATCGCGGCGGCGACGATGCGCCCGCGGTCGAGAGGCGCGGGGCGGGTCGGCGGTTCCGGGCGGTCCCAGACAGTCATGGGCACACTGTACTGTTGCGATACGGCGTCTGGGATCAATACAGTGTATCGGCATGAGACATCGCATCGCGGTGGTCGGGGGCGGTCCCGGCGGCCTGACGTTCGCCCGCGTCCTGCACCGCCACGGCTATCCCGTGTCCGTCCTTGAGCGTGACCCCTCCCCCGATGCCCGGCCTCCGGGCGGCACGCTGGATCTGCACCAAGGGCTGGGGCAGCTCGCGCTGGAGAAGGCGGGGCTGCTGGCGGAGTTCCAGACGCTGTCCCGGCCCGAGGGGCAGGCCATGCGCATCCTGGACACGGCCGGGACCGTCCTGCGCGACTGGCGGCCTCGGCCGGACGATCTGGCCAATCCCGAGATCGACCGCGGGCAGCTCCGTGACCTGCTGCTCGGATCTGTCGACGTCCGCTGGGGGCAGTCCGTGACCGGTGTGGAGCCGGGAGATCGGGGCGGCGGCGCGGTGGTCCGGTTCGCGGACGGGCACGAGGAGACGTTCGATCTCGTCGTGGGTGCGGACGGCGCGTGGTCCCGGGTCCGAGCCGCCGTCTCGCCGACGATCCCGCACTACACCGGCATCACCGTGGTCGAGACCTCCCTGGACGACGTCGACACCCGTCACCCCGAGCTCGCCCGGCTGATCGGCGACGGTTCGGTGGCCGTGTACGGCGTGAACCGGTCGATCGTCGCCCAGCGCAACAGCGGCGGACACGTGAAGGTGTACGCCCGGTTCCGCGCCCCGCTGGACTGGCACACCGGCCTGAGCCCGGACCTGGCCGACGCCGACCCCGACGCCATCCGATCGAGTCTGCTGGCCCTGTTCGACGGCTGGGCCGCTCCCGTCCTCGACCTGCTCCGGCACGGTGCGTCCTTCGCCCACAGGCCCCTGTACGTCCTGCCTGTGGACCACACCTGGCCCCCCGTGCCGGGCGTGACGCTCCTCGGCGACGCGGCGCACCTGATGCCGCCGCTCGGCGCGGGCGCGAATCTCGCGATGCTGGAAGGCGCCGAGCTCGCTGAAGCCATCGTGGAGACTGGTGCCGACGCCGACGCCGCCGACACCACTACCAGCCTCGAAGACCTGGACAAAGCCGTCCGCGCGTTCGAACAGCGGATGTGGGCACGCGCCGGCAAATGGGCGAAGATCACAACCGCCGGTCTGGAACGCCTCGTCAGCTCGGATCCGACGGAAGCACTCGCCCAATTCGAAGAGGTCCAGTCATAGGCCGAATCGACCCCTCTTTCTCCAGACACTGACAAAGCCCAAATCCTCGCACTCCCGTTCGCCCGTAATCCTTCCGCCCGCTCTCACCACCTCCCGAGTGGCGGAATCGGCTGGCGCGATCTCTAGTGGTGCCCAGTGGAGGCCGCCCGATGGCGTGGTGGCCGCGAGGAAAGGGCGTCATCCATGTACGACCAGCGCCACCCGCGTCGTGGACGCGCGGTCCGCGTAGCCGGCTGTGCCGCTGCGGCGGCCGCCCTCGCGGGACTCGCCGTCGGGTGCGGTTCTGCGAAGTCCAGCAACAAGAGCTCGTCCGGGTCGACCGGGACCGGCGGGGCCGCCGGGGCCGGCATCCGCGTCGGCATCCTGCTCCCGGAGTCGAAGACCACGCGGTACGAGGCGTTCGACAAACCGCTGCTGGAGCAGGAGCTGAACGCCAAGCTGCCCGGCGTGCAGATCGACTACTACAACGCCGGGCAGGACGCGCCCACACAGCAGACGCAGGTCGACACCGCGCTGACCAAGGGCGACAAGGTGCTGATCCTGGACGCGGTGGACTCCAAGTCGATCCAGACCTCGGTGCAGAAGGCGCATGACGCCGGCGTCAAGGTCGTCGCCTACGACCGGCTGGCGCAGGGTCCGGTCGACGCCTACGTGTCGTTCGACAACGAGAAGGTCGGCGAGCTCCAGGGCAAGGCGCTGCTGGACGCGCTGGGGTCGGGGGCCGAGAACAAGCAGATCGTGATGATCAACGGCTCCCCCACCGACCCGAACGCCGGGCAGTTCAAGGCCGGTGCGCACAAGTCGCTGGACGGCAAGGTGAAGATCGGCAAGGAGTACGACACTCCGCAGTGGGACCCGAACACCGCCAACCAGGAGATGTCCGGTGCCATCACGGCGCTGGGCGCGCCCAACATCAACGGCGTGTACTCCGCCAACGACGGCATGGCCGCCGGCATCTCCACCGCGCTGACCGCGGCCGGCCTGCACGTGCCGCTGACCGGTCAGGACGCGCAGCTGGACGGGTTGAAGCGGATCCAGGCCGGCACGCAGACCATGACGATCTACAAGCCCTACAAGCCGGAGGCCTCGGCCGCGGCGGACGTCGCCGCCGAGCTGGCGCAGGGCAAGACCCCGGGCTCGGACCTGCTGCCGGACAAGGCCACCTCCGGCTCCGGGCAGGAAGTGCCGTCCAAGCTGATCACGCCGACCGTGGTCAACAAGGACAACATGTGCTCCACCGTCGTCAAGGACGGCCTGTACACCGCGGAGCAGATCGGCATCACCTGCTGATCCGGCGCCACCCGCTGATCCAGCGCCGGCCGGGCGTCCATCCCCGGCGACCCGGCCGGCGCCGAACCATCCCGACGCGACGCGGAGGACCCCATGCCCGACCCGAACAGCGCGCCCGTGCTCGAACTGCGCGGCGTCTCCAAACGCTTCGGCGCCGTGCAGGCGCTGACCGAGGTGGACCTGGCCGTGCACCCCGGCGAGGTGGTGGCGCTGGTCGGGGACAACGGCGCCGGCAAGTCCACGCTGGTGAAGACCATCGCCGGGGTGAACAACCCGGACGAGGGCAGCATCGTGTGGCAGGGCAAGGACGTCACCATCCGGGGCCCGCACGACGCCCAGAAGATCGGGATCGCCACCGTCTACCAGGACCTGGCGCTGGCCGACAACCTGGACGTGGTCGGCAACCTGTTCCTGGGCTCGGAGATCACCTCGGCCGGGATCCTGGACGAGATCTCGATGGAGGGCCGCTCCCGGGAGCTGCTGGAGACGCTGTCGATCCGCATCCCCAGCGTCCGCATCCCGGTCGCCTCGCTGTCCGGAGGCCAGCGGCAGACCGTGGCGATCGCCCGCTCGCTGATCGGCGACCCGAAGGTCGTGATGCTCGACGAGCCCACCGCCGCCCTCGGCGTGGAGCAGACCGCGCAGGTGCTGGACCTGGTCGAGCGGCTGCGCGACCGCGGCCTGGGCGTGATCCTGATCAGCCACAACATGGTGGACGTGATGGCGGTCGCCGACACCGTGGCGGTGCTGCGGCTGGGCCGCAACAACGGATTCTTCGACGCCAAGCGGACCAACCAGCAGGAGATCATCTCCGCGATCACCGGTGCCACGGACAACGCGGTCACGCGGCGCGCGGCGCGGACCGGCGGCGAAGGGCCGGGCGCCGGGTAGCGGCGGATAGCGGCGGAAGCGGAAGCGGTACCACGCGGTACCACGCGGTACCACGCGGTACCACGCGAAAGCGGAAGCACGCGGAAGCACAACGAACTGGCAGTGGAGCGACAGGACCGGCGGCACGAGGGGGACAGCGATGGTGGAAGGACAGGACACCCGATGAGCCAGAACCCCAACACCTCTCCGGACGAGGGCGGCGGCCGGTCCGGGCCGGGCGACTCCGACGGTCTCGGCGCCGGTTCGAGTCCGGGTTCGAGTTCCGGTTCCAGCCCAGGTTCCAGCTCCGGCTCCGGCTCTGGTTCTGGCGGCAGCGGCAGCGGCACTCCCGGCGAGGGCACTCCCCCGTTCGGCAGGCCGCGCGCCGCCGGCGGCTCCGGGGCGTCGGGACCGGGCGCCGAGGTGTCCGGGGCCGACACCGGGGCCGAGCGCGACGTCGTCGACCTGCTCTCGCACGGTGCCACCAGCGCCGAGGCGGTCGCGGCGGCGGCCGGGTCCTCCGGGGAGCCGGCCGAGTCGGTGCGGGAGACGATCGGGACGATGGTCCCGGCCGCCGGCTCGGCCGCGGACCCGCGGCTGGTGGTGCGCCAGAGCGGCTTGTCCGGCTACTGGTCGGACTTCATGCGGCGGGTCAAGGGCGGTGAGCTCGGGTCGCTGCCGGTGATCGGCGCGCTGATCATCATCTGGATCGTCTTCTGGCTGTTGAACTCCAGCTTCCTGTCCGCGCAGAACCTGTCCAACCTGTCGCAGCAGATCGTCGGCACCGGGATGATCGCGCTGGGCATCGTGTTCGTGCTGCTGCTCGGCGAGATCGATCTGTCCGTCGGCTCGGTGTCCGGCCTGGCCGCCGCGGTGTTCGCGGTGAGCAGCGTCAACCATGGCGTGAACGAATGGCTGGCGTTGGTGCTGGCGCTGGCCACCGGCGCCGCCACCGGCCTGATCCACGGCTTCTTCTTCGCCAAGATCGGCGTGCCGGCGTTCGTCGTCACCCTGGCCGGCAACCTGGCGTGGAACGGCCTGATGCTGAACGTGCTGGGCGCCTCCGGCACGGTGAACCTGCCGAACGACGGCATCGTCGCCCGGCTCTACAACACCTTCTACGGCCAGCTCGCCGCCGCCTACACGGTCTCGGCGATCGCGGTGGTGCTCTACGCGGCGATCGCCTGGTTCGGCCGGGCCCGCCGGGTCAAGGCCGGGGTGCCCGCGCAGCCGGTCGGCGAGATCGCGGCGCGGACCGTCTTCCTGGCGATCGTCGCCTTCGGCATCGCCTACCTGTTCAACCAGTACAAGGGCCTGCCCCTGGCGCCGCTGATCTTCCTGATCTTCATCGTGGTCGGCGACTTCATCCTGCGCCGCACCGTCTACGGCCGCCGCGTCTTCGCGGTCGGCGGCAGCATCGAGGCCGCGCGCCGGGCCGGTATCAGCGTGCCGTTCATCCGGATCAGCGTCTTCACCATCTCCGGCTTCATGGCGGCGGTCGGCGGCATGTTCCTGGCCGGGCAGATCGAGTCGGCCTCGCAGACCTCCGGCGGCGGCAACCTGCTGATGAACTCCATCGCCGCCGCCGTCATCGGCGGCACCAGCCTGTTCGGCGGGCGCGGCAAGACCTGGTCGGCCCTGCTCGGTGCCCTGGTCATCGGGTCCATCCAGTCCGGGATGAACATCCAGGGCCTGTCGAACAGCATCCAGTACATGATCACCGGCGCGGTGCTGCTGGCCGCCGTGGTCATCGACTCGGTGGCGCGGCGGACGCAGAAGGCTTCCGGGCGGGCGTAGGAGGCTTCCGGGCGGGCAGTGCGGTCCGGCGCCGCGAGCTCAGGGCAGGACGTCGATCGACCACCCGGCCGACGTCTTGGCCCAGAGCACACAGGGCTCCTCAGGCAGGGTGATCTGCATCCGGGTCCCCTCGGCATACCACCGGAGCCGGACCGGCTGCTGGTGGCTGGCGTTCCGGCACAGTTCGGTGCAGTCGCAGACCGCGATCTGGTGGAACTCCAGCTCGTTGACGGTCTGGAGGATCGCGCGGGCGCCCACGGCCGTGCAGTGAACGAAGCCGCCGCGCGGGCCGCTGGCCGTGGTGGCCAGGGGCGAGATGTCGCTGAGATCGACGATGCGCAGCTCCCAGCGCGCCCGCCAGTTGGCGTCGACCCGCACGTGGGTCACGTTCGGCGGCAGCGGGATGAGGTTGGCGGTGGCGCGGTCGGCGGTGGTCTTCGCGACGTGCTTGAGGCGGCGCGAGCCTGACTCCAGCAGGTGGACTTTGACCGTGGGAGCCCAGGTGTCCAAGATCGTGACCGCGATGAAGGTGGTCCGGTGTGTCGCCGGGCGGTCCAGGGCGATGGTTTGGTCGTCGCGGCCGATCCAGCGGTAGGCGGCGGGTTCGGGGCCGAGCGCGGTGCCGGGCGCGGTGGTGGGTTCGATGGTGAGGTCGGTGCCGACCCCAGATTCCCTGAGGTCGTCGAGCGCTTCACGTCCGTCAGCGATCTCTTTGGCGACAGCGCGGCCGTCGTCGTGTTCTGCTTCGGCGAGCGCGCGGCGAGCGTGGTCGAGAGCCCGCTTCGCGGTCCAATGCAGCTCGCGCGCCTCGGGAGTGGCGGACGGGGCTTCGGGATCGAAGACGACGGCTGCCAGCTCGGCTTCGTAAGCGGCGATCACCTCGGCGGCGACGCGGGTGCGGACCGGTGGGACGCTGTCGAGCGAGAGGACAGCGTCGGCCAGGGGTGCCGGGGCTGAGGCGGCCGAGGCTACCGACGTCGGCGACCCGATCCCCAACGCCGCCAGCTGCTCGGCCACGATGCCCGGCAACAGCTTCGCGACGATGGCTTCCAGCAGTTCGGGAGATATCTCGGCACGGCTGGGAGGGGCCTGCTCGCTGCTGCTCATGATCCTGTTTTACCGTAGGCGGACCCTTAGGTAGGGGGTATGTCTCATCGGTAGCTCAGCGCTCATGATCCGCCAGTCTTGGGGCCTGTTATCTAAACGCCAATCCCACCGGTCTCGACCAACAGACCGTCGAGCGCGGCGGACGGATCGCCGGGCGTCCGCAGTGGCGGCGTGAGGTCCAGGATCAGGATGATGCGCGCCGCGATGCCCAGCTCCGCGTAGGCGGCGAGTTTGTGGTGGCCGTCGACGACGAACCCGGTGAAGGCGGTGTGGGGTTCCTCCCGGTCCCAGTTGTGGCGCTCCCCGAGGTGGGCCGCGACCAGGGCGGCCGGGCGCGCGCCGTCGGTGATGGCTTGGACGTAAGCCTTGACCGTGGCGGGGTCCAGGTCGGGCTGCGTCGGGGCGATGACCAGCGGGTTGGGGCGTCCGGTGTGGGGTGGCTGGTACAGGCGCTCGTGGTTGACCGGGTCTTCGGTGATGTCGGCCAGGTCGTCGGGATCGGTGACGCCTTCCAGCGCGTCCTCGGTGTACCAGGTGTCCATCCACGTCACCGGTTCCAGCGGCTGGTCGATGAGGCGGAGCTGATAGCGGGACGAGGCCAGGGCGCCGACGACCGGCTCGATCGCGTCCAGCAGCTGCCGATCGAGGGTGCGGACGTCGGCGACCGCGCTGCGCACCGACTGGGCAAGGTCGACAGCTTCCTGCGGCGACCAGCCGGCCCGGTGGAGGTAGACCTCGCAGGTGCTGCACACCGTGCCGACGCCGTAGAGGCCCTGGCCGGCGTGGTACCAGCTGTAGTTCCACTCGGGCCAGGTGGCTTTGCCGGAGGTCGGGTCGGGACCGAGGGCGAAGACGCCACGGCCGTCATGAACGACGGCCTCCACGCGCGTGTCGGTGGCGGCGCCCCAGACGACCGACGGCGTCGGGTCGACGCTCAGATCCAGCGCCGCCCACGCTTCGCGCAGCTTGGCGACATAGGCGTCGCGCTCGGGACCGCTCCACTGGACGCCCTCCGGAGGCGGCGCGCTGTGCCCGCTCAGACGCTTGATGGCCCTGCCGAGCCAGTACAGCGCCCACTCCGGGGCGTCGGGAATCAGCGCTTGGAGCCGC
This sequence comes from Catenulispora yoronensis, assembly GCF_039531695.1. Taxonomy (NCBI): domain Bacteria; kingdom Bacillati; phylum Actinomycetota; class Actinomycetes; order Catenulisporales; family Catenulisporaceae; genus Catenulispora; species Catenulispora yoronensis. Next base: position 174,297 of record NZ_BAAAQN010000004.1, on the reverse strand, counting down.
CGGGCGGCGGCCACGTCCCCGGTCCGCTCCACCGCGATGGCGACGAAGCCGAAGAGGTGCGAATTCTGCCGCTCAAGCGTCTCGATCAGCAACGCCTCGATCTGCTCGGCCGAATCGGCGTCACCAACCGCGCCGAGCTCGAACGCGGCCCGCACCCGAGGCTCCAGATCGCTGCGTGCGCCGCTGCTCAGTAGGGCGCGGAGCGTTTCGAGGTCGGCTGGCTCGGCGGGCCTGATCTTTGACATGCGGGACAGGCTACTGACGGGTGGTGCGGTGCGCGTCGCGATTATTCGGGGGCGGGTCGGTCGACGCCCCAGCCGCCCCTCACCGCTTGAACGCCACTCCCCCGTCGAGCCAGATCGTCTCCCAGTCCTCGCGGACCGGGCCGTCCGGGCGCCACTGCGGCAGTTGCACCACGCCGGGGTCGACGAGTTCGAAGTCGCCGAACAGGGCGGTGATCTCGGCGCGGTCGCGGACCACGACTTGGGATTTCGCCTTGTCCCAGCCCTTGCGGGCGGCGGCGCTGACCTCGGGTTGGCCGCCGTCGGTGCCGTGGGATACGACCAGGGCGCTGCCGGCTGGCAGGGCGTCGCGGAAGGTGGCGACGATGCCGGGGACATCCTCGTCGTGGGCGACGAAGTGCAGGAGGGCGACCATCAGGACGGCCACCGGCTGGGTGAAGTCGAGCAGGTCGCGGACCTGGGGGTGGTCCAGGATGCTCTTGGGGTCGCGGACGTCGGCGAGGACGACGGTGGTGCGGGCCTCGTCGCCGGCGAGCAGGGCGCGGGAGTGGACGGCGACGATGGGGTCGTAGTCGACGTAGGCGACGCGGGCGTCGGGGTGGACGGCGCGGGCGACCTCGCCGGTGTTGCCGGCGCCGGGCAGGCCGGTGCCGATGTCGAGGAACTGGGTGATGCCGGCCTCGGCGAGGTGGCGGACGGCGCGGCCGAGGAAGGCGCGGTTCTCGCGGACCATGGCGCGGGCGGTGGGCGCGGCCTTGATCACGACTTCGGCGGCGGCGCGGTCGACCTCGAAGTGGTTCTTGCCGCCGAGCATGTAGTCGTACATGCGAGCCGGGTGCGGCTTGGTCTGGTCGATCTCCGGGGGCAGCCAGCCCGGCAGGAGCGGAGCGGGTTCCTGGCCCAGGTGCTCCTCGGTCATCGCGCGCGCCGCCCTCTCTCGTCGGAGTGTCGTCCGGTCGGAGTTTCGTCCAGTCGGAGTGTCGTCCGGTGGCCGCGGGACTCCCCGCGTCGCGATCACAATAGCTGATGATCATCGAGGACTGATACCGGCAGTTCCGGTGTCTGCGCGTGGCCGGATGGTCACGCATTGCGGCCTTGGCGGACACGGCAGGACCCGCCGACGCGCCGCGGCTGTCCGTCTGGTGTCCAATTGAACCGCCGTGTCCATAGCGAAGCCGTTGAAGAACCGCTCAAGAGGAGCCTCGATGAACATCGTCCTGTTCGGCGCCACCGGCATGGTCGGATCGCGGATCGCGGCCGAGGCCGCCGCTCGCGGGCATCGCGTCACCGCCGTCTCCCGCTCCGGCGGCCTGCCCGAGACCGTCAGCGGCGACGACAACAGCGTCGTCGCGGTCGCCGCCGACGCCCGCGACCGCGAACGCGTCGCCGAGCTGGTCAAGGACGCCGACGTGGTGGCCGCCGCGCTGGTCCCGCCGCGCGACGGCTCCGATCCCCGCGCCCCCTTCGTGGCGCTCTACACCGACCTCCTGGCGGGTGTCACGGCCGGCGGCGCGCCCCGCACCGTGATCGTCGGCGGCGCCGGGTCCCTGCGGGTCGCTCCGGGCATGCGCCTGGTCGACACCCCGGACTTCCCGGCGATGTACAAGCCTGAGGCGCTGGCGCACGCCGATGTCCTGGACGCCCTGCGCGCCGACGCCGCGACGCTGCCGATGTGGACCTACATCTCCCCCGCCCCGCAGGTCGGCCCTGGGGAGCGCACCGGCGACTATCGGCTCGGCGTCGGCGACGACCTGCTGCCGCAGGCCGGGAGCATCAGCGCGGAGGACTACGCGGCGGCGTTCGTGGACGAGATCGAGTCGGGCGCGCATCCGCGGCAGCGGTTGTCGGTCGCGTAGCGAGTTGCGCGTCGCGATTTGCGAGTAGCGACTAGCGACTAACTACTAGGAGGCGGGAGAGCGACCGTTCGCCTGGACGGCGCAAGCGCAGACACTCTCCCGACCCGCAGCCCCGGCGCCAGCACCAGCGTCACCCCCACGGACAGCACAGCCATCACCGTCATGGCCGCCGCCGGTGACGACCACTGTGCGATCACGCCCGCGACCACCGCGCCCACACCCTGCATCGTCAGCATTCCCGAGGAGTGCAGTCCGAGCGCCTGGCCGCTCAGCTCCTCGGGCGTCAGGGCCATGAGGTTCTCCTGGAGGAGCAGGCTGGCCGCGTAGCCGATCGAGGCCGTCGCCACGATCACCGCTGTGACGACGAGCGGCGGCTCGAACGCGAACGCCAAGTACGGCGCCGCCAGCAGCAGCCGCAGCGGCGGACCGAGCACCGCGCGCCAGCGCGCGGGCAGGAAGCGCCCCGCCACGACGTCGCCGATGAGCATGCCGAAGGCGGCGGAGGCGAACAGGACGCCGGCGTGGCGCGGCGAGTACGCCACGAACAGCGATTCGCAGCCCACGATCAGACCGTTCGGCACCCAGAGGGCGAGGAAGACGTAGCGGCGCGGCACCGACGACCACAGGAAGGCGTTGTTGCGCCACGTCTGACGGACCGACGCCCGGCCGCGGGCCCGCGGCGGCCGGGGGCTCAGGCCCAGGCGGGCCGTGATGGCGGCGGCCAGGAACAGTCCCGCGCCGACCAGCAGCGTGGTGCGCGGAGTCAGGGCCGTGACCAGCAGGCCTCCGAGGCCGTAGCCGCAGATCTGCATCGTTCCCACGGACATGTTGAGCACCGAGCGCCCGAGCAGGTAGCCGTCCTTCGCCACGACCTCGTTGAGCAGGCCGTAACGCACTCCCCCGCCGACCGAGGCCAGCGTCCCGACCACCAGCAGGATGCCGAAGGCGCCGGCGACCGGGAGCCCGGGTATGGCCTGCGCGGCGGTGGCGAGCGCGAACATCAGCGGCAGCCCGGCCAGGGCCGCGCGCGGGGCGAGGCGGTCGGCGGCCGACATCAGCATGGTCGCGCCGACGACCTGCGCGAGGCTGGGGCCGAACATGCTGAGCGCGGACAGCAGGGGCGAACCGGTCGCGGCGAAGATCAGGGTGCCCAGGGCCAGGCCGCTGACGGTCTGCCCGGCCACCTGTGCCACGCTGGTGAAGAACAGCGCCCGGTACTCCGGGACCGCGAAGAGTTGTCGGTAGGTTCGCATGCTCGAAAGTGTCGATTCCGAGGGCGCGGACCCGTTACTGTTTCGCCAGGAGGCGAAACGATGGGGTTCTGGCAGATCGACACCGACACGCTGGCCAGCGGCCGGTTCGTCGTATCGCCGCTGGCGGAGACGCTGGCCTGCCTCCAGACCCTCTACCGGGGCACCGCCGCGCACCCGGCCGAGCTGGCCTGGCTCCAGGCCCATCGCCCCGCGTACCAGGCCATGGTCGCCGCCGATCCGCTTACCGGACCGCTGCTCGACGCGGCGCTGGGCCTGCGGACGCACTGGACCGCGGACCTGCTCACGACGGTACCGCTCGGGGAGGCCCCGACGTTCGAGCAGGAGATCGCCCGGACCCGCCGGACCTCTCCGGAGCAGGCGCGCGCGGACCTGGTCGTGTCCTCCGGCGCGCCGCTGCCCGACGCGTTCCTGCACACCGACCTCGCCGGGCGGCTCGCCGAGGTGCAGGAATGGGTGTGGACCGAGACCGTGCTGCCGACCTGGGAGCGCCGCCGCCGGGTCATCGAGGCCGACGCGCTGGCCCGCACCGCGCAGCTGGGCCGCGACGGCTGGGCGGCGGCGCTGAACGCCTTGCGGCCGGGGATGCGCTGGCTCGGCGACGGACGCCTGCAGATCAACGTCCACGACTTCCCGCCGCGCCAGACCGCCGGCGCGCGCCTGTGCTTCGTGCCCGTCACCCCGGCGCGCGGCTGGGTCGCCTGGGACGACACGCCGAGCTTCGCGATCATCTACCCCTGCTCGGGCGTGCTGGCCGACATCGACGTCTCGGCGCTGCCCGGACCGCTGGCCCGGCTGCTGGGACCGAACCGCGCGCTGATCCTGCTGCTGCTCGACGCGCCGAAAAGCACCACCCAGCTGGTCGCGCTGACGAACCAACGGCTCGGCTCGGTCGGGCGCCACCTCCGCATCCTGTTCGACGCCGGCCTGGTGCGCCGCCGCCGGTCGGGCAAGTCGGTGCTCTACTACCGAACGGCGGCCGCGGACGTGCTGGTGGACAGCGCGTCGACGCCGCGGGGTGGTGAGGGGGGCGATGAGGAGCGGCGATGAGGAGCGGTACTAAGGAACGGTGCTGAGGCGAGCGCCGAGTCGAAAAGCAACGCACAGCACGACCCGCGCTGGGTTCCGACATGCTCAGTCGTGTTGCGATCGGCCGCGAGAGGTTCGGCGCCAGGCCCCTTGCGACACGCCGCCAACCTGCCAAGTCGCCGAGTCGCTTGGCGCTGAGCAGCGCGGCATTGCGGCTGAGAGCGGTTCGGCGCCAAGCCCCTTGCTACACCCCGCCAAGTCGCTTGGCCCTGACCTGCGCGGCATTGCGGCCGTGAGCCGCTCGGCGCCAAGCCCCTGCTACACCCCGCCAAGTCGCTTGGCCCTGACCTGCGCAGCATTGCGAACCCGCCGGGTACGACCGTGCGCGGCCAAGACGGCGAGCGCCTCCAGCGAGGTGGTCGTCTCAGCGGCTGCTCGTTGCAGCCAGTCGCCGGCGGTGGCGAGGTCGGCGGTGTCGACCGGTCGGCCGGCGTCCATCGCCTTGAGTCGGGTCCAGTCCCGGATGCGGCGCAACAGTGGGTCGTGGTGTCCGGCAAGTGCGGTCACCGGCGCCGACCAGGCCTCGAACTGGGCTTCGTCGAGCCCTCCGGCGCAGCGGTCGATGTGGGTCAGCACCGCTGAGACGGCCATGACCTGGTCGGGGTCGGCGAGGACGGTCCGGATCAGGTCCAGCTCGGTGCTCTCGGAAGCCTGGCTCAGGTCTCGCAGGTATCGCTCGTGGCGGGCGTGTTCGGGTGGCGTGTCAGTCATCAGCCTGCTTCGTCCCTGCCTCAGGGCTGATCAGGGCGAGTCTTCGGCGGGCCTTCTCCGCTCGCGCGGTGTCGACCTCGTCGAGGACGGCGGCAGCCTCCTGCCACATCTGTCGGGCCTCGTCGAGGCGGCCCAGGTGCTCCAGGGCGACGGCGCGCTGCTCCAGGCTGTTCACCATCTCGTAGCGGTCGCCGGTTTCCTGGGCCAGGGCTGTGAGGCGGGCGAACCAGGTCAGGGTCGCTTCGTAGTCGCCGCGGTGCAGGAGGACCTCGCCGAGGTTGCCGGTGATGATGCACTTCGCTCGGCGGTCGTCGAGTGCTTCGGCTTCGTCGAGGGCGAGGCGGCCCTCGGCCCAGGCCTCGTCGAAGCGGCCGAGCCTGGTCAGGATGTCGCCGAGGTTGAGGTGGGCGATCATCACGCTGCGCCGGTCGGAGATCGGTTCGCTGAGGCCGATGACCTGGCGCCACAAGGACGCCGCGACCTCGCTCCGGCCGTGGGCGTGGTGCATGGCGGCCTGTTCCCCCAGCACCATGATGCGACCGCCGACGTCGTCGAGCTCGTCGTACAGGCGGGCCGCCTCGATCAGCGCGGCCTTGGCGTCGTCGTAGCGCCCCAGGCGGCGGCCCGGGGTGGAGATGCCCAGCAGCATGAGGGCGCGTGACTTCTTGTCCTCGCTGTTCCGCAACGCGTCGGCGGCCCGGCGGTGGAAGGAGAAGTTGTCCTCGGGGCGGTATCGCAGGTGCATGAAGTCGCGCAGCGCGACCGGCAGCTGCCAGCAGGCGTCGAACAGGCCCGCCGCCACGACCGCCTGGTGGATCGCGCGCAGGTTCACGGTCTCCGCGTCGTACCAGGCGATCGCGGCGTCGCGGGCGTCGAACTCCAGGGGGTGCAGGCCCGGGACGTCGGCGATCTCCGGGAGGAGGAAGGTGTTGAGTTCCTTCGCCGCGTTGACCGCCGTTTGCAGGTACCACGCCACCAGGCGCCCGAACGCCTCGCCCCGGTCCGGCAGCAGGTCGGCGGCGACCTCGGCGGCGTAGTCGCGGACCAGGTCGTGGACGTCGTACCGCCGGGGCGAGGTCTCCCGGACCAGGTGCTCGTCCTGGAGCCGCTCCAGTTCCTCCTCGGCCTGCTCGACCGTGCTCCCGACCAGGGCGGCGATCGCGGCGGCGGTGTAGTCGCGTCCGGGGTGCACCCCGATCGCGCCGAGCGCGTCCTGGGCGCCCTCGGGCAGCGCCTGGAACGACAGGTCGAACACCGGGCGCAGCGCGGGCCCGCGGCCTCGTACGCCGATCAGCGGCTCTGCCTCCAGCCGCCGCACCATGTCGGCCAGCGGCCGCTCGGGGTGGGAGCGCAGCCGGGCGGCGAGCAGCGCCACCGCCAGGGGCAGGCAGCCGACGGCGTCGACGACGGCGCGCGCCGCCGGGGCCTCAGCCTGGACCCGTTGTGCGCCGATGACCCGGGACAGCAGCGCCAGCGCCTCCTGCGGCGTGAACACGTCGAGCCGGTGCGGCCGCGCGCCGTCCAGCCCGGCCAGGCTGCGGCGGCTGGTGATCAGCACCAGGCAGCGGTCGGAGCCGGGCAGCAGGGGCCGGACCTGGTCCTCGTCGGCGGCGTTGTCGAGCAGGACCAGCGCGCGGCGGCCGTGCATCCGGTCGCGGAACATGGCGGCGCGTTCCTCCAGCGTGGCCGGGATCTGCGCGGCGGGGACGCCGAGTTCGCGCAGGAAGATGTCCAGGACCGTCGCGGGGTCGGCGGGTTCGTAGTCGGCGTCGAAGCCGCGGAGGTTGGTGAAGAGTTGCAGGTCGGTGTAGTGGCCGGAGCGGACCAGCCGGTGCGCGGCGTGCACGGCGAGCTGGGTCTTGCCGACGCCGGCCATGCCCTCGATGGCGGTGACGATCAGCGGTCCGGTGCCCTGCTCGGCGGCTTCGAGCAGCAGCGCCAGGTCCCGGTCGCGGCCGGTGAAGGTGGCCAGGTCGCCGGGCAGGCGGCGCAGCACCCCGGCCCGGCCGCCGGTCTTGGCGTCGCGGTGGATCCGCAGGCAGGCGGCGCGCCAGCGGTCGGCTTCGGCCCGGTCGGCGCCGAGGGCGCGGACGACGGCGACGACGAGGTCGGCGTCCAGGCGCCGCCGCCGGGTCTGGAACGCTTCGCGCAGCGTGGTGTGGGAGATGACGCGGGGCGGCCGCATCAGGGGCCCGACGGCCTTGGCCAGGGCGCGGAACGGGGGCGACCCGGCCTCGACGCGCCGCTGTCCCAGCAGGTCGATGAATTCCACGAGGTCGGCGGCCCGTGCCGGATCCACGCCGCCTTGTTCGCCTTCGGCCATCGCCGCCGCACCCCCGTGCATGGTCGTCGCCGAGCCGGCTGCCCCCGGTCGGCCCGGGTCTGATTCTATTTCCCCAGCGGCCGCTGTGCGGGGAGGGGTATCAGGGTTCGAAGGAACGCTGCCGGGTCGGCCGCGCCGGCCTTTGCATGGCTCGGCCACGCGCCGCTCCGCGTCAGGTCAGCCCCACTCGCCGCGCCGCTCGGTCCCACGTCCCGATGTCCCCGCTCGGCTCGTGGCGGCGCAGCGGCTGCGTCCGGGCGACCAGGCCGCGCATCGCGGCGAGGTCCGCGACCAGGCCGTGGGCGCGGCCCTGCATCAGCACGTTGCCGAGGGCGGTGGCCTCGGCGGGACCGGCGATCACCGGCAGTCCGAGGGCGTCGGCGGTCCACTGGCACAGCAGGGCGTTGTTGCTGCCGCCGCCGACCAGGTGGACGGTGGTGAGGGTGCGGCCGGTGCGGGCGGCGGCCTGGCGAAGGGTGTGGCGGTGGGCCAGGGCCAGGCTCTCCAGGATGCAGCGGACGACGGCGCCGGGGGTCGCTGGCGCGGGCTGGCCGGTGTCGTCGCAGAACCGGCGGATGCGGCCGGGGATGTCGCCGGGTGGCAGGAACCGGGGGTCGTTCGGGTCGATGAGGCTGGTGAAGGGGTCGGCCGCGGCAGCCTGGGCGAGCAGGGCGTCCAGGTCTGCCGGCAGGCCGCGCGCCTGCCAGTGGCGGCGGGTCTCGTCGAGCAGCCACAGGCCCATCACGTTGCGCAGGTAACGGACGGTGCCGTCGACGCCGAGCTCGTTGGTGAAGCCGGCCAGGCGCGAGTCCTCGGCGAGCGCCGGCGCCGGGAGTTCGACACCTGCGAGGGACCAGGTGCCGCAGGAGATGTAGGCGAACTCGGGGTCGGTGGCGGGGACCGCGGCGACGGCCGAGGCGGTGTCATGGGAGGCGACGATGGCGAGCCGGGTGTTCGGGCCCAGGCCGGTGTCGGCGGCGACCTCGGGGAGCAGCGGTCCGGCGAGGGTGCCGGGGGCGCGCAGGGGCGGCAGCAGCGCCGGGTCGAGGCCGATGGCCTTCGCGAGCCGGGGCGACCAGGTCCGGGTGGTGGCGTCGAACAGGCCGGTGGTGGAGGCGTTGGTCGCCTCGGCGCCGAGGGTGCCGGTGAGCCAGTATGCGATGAGGTCGGGGATCAGCAGGAGGGTGCGCGCGGCGGTCAGTTGCGCAGAGCCCTGGGCTGCTGCCAGCTGGAAGACGGTGTTGAACGGCAGATGCTGCAAGCCAGTGGTCCGGTAGAGCGCTTCCACGCCGCCGACCTGGTGCCAGACGCGTTCGATGACCTCGGGTGCGGTGCGGGGGTCGCGGTAGTGGTGCGGGTTGCCGAGCAGGGCGCCGTCGGCGTCGAGCAGGCCGTAGTCGACGGCCCAGCTGTCGATGCCGACCGAGTCGATGGCTGAGGAGTGGACGGCTGAGGTGTCAATGACTGAAGAGTCGGCGCGGTGTTCTGCTGCGGCCCGGCGCAGCCCGTCGAGAACACCTTGATACAGCGCGAGGACGTCCCAGTGCAGCGCCGTGCCGACCTGGACCGGCCGGTTGGGGAACCGGTGCGCCTCGGTCAGCTCCAAGGTGTCGGGCCCGACCCGGCCGACCATGACGCGACCGCTGGCCGCGCCCAGATCGACCGCGGCGACGGTGCGTGTCGCGCTCGCCTCATCCACTTCGCTTACCTCATCCACTCCGCTCACCGCAGGAACGCGGCGGCCACGCCGGCGTCCACCGGCACCAGCAGCCCGGTGGTGTGGGTGAGGTCGCCGCCGACGAGGGCGAACACGGCGTTGGCGACGTGTTCGGGCAGGACTTCGCGCTTGAGGATGGTGCGCTGCGCGTAGAACTCGCCGAGCTTCTCCTCCGGCACCCCGTACACCGCCGCCCGCTGCGCGCCCCACCCGCTGGCGAAGATGCCGGAGCCGCGCACGACCCCGTCCGGGTTGACGCCGTTGACCCGGATGCCGTGCTCCCCCAGCTCGGCGGCCAGCAGCCGCACCTGGTGGGCCTGGTCGGCCTTGGCCGCGGAGTAGGCGATGTTGTTGGGTCCGGCGAAGACAGCGTTCTTCGACACGATGTAGACGACGTCGCCGCCGAGCCCCTGGTCGGCCAGCACGCGGGCCGCCTCGCGGGCGACCAGGAACGAGCCGCGGGCCATGATGCCGTGCTGCCGGTCCCAGTCGTCGGCGGTGGTCTCCAGCAGGGGCTTGGAGATGGAGATGCCCGCGTTGTTGACGACCAGGTCCACGCCCCCGAACGCCAGCACGGCGGCCGCGAAGGCGTCGGCGATCTGCTGCTCGGAGGTGACGTCGACGGTGACGGCGAGCGCCCGGTCGGGCCCGCCGAGCTCCTTGGCGACCGTGTCGGCGCTCGCGGCGTCGCGGTCGGCGACCACGACACAGGCGCCCTCGGCGGCAAGACGGTGGGCGATCGCCTTGCCGATTCCGGAGCCCGCGCCGGTCACCAGTGCCACGCGGGTGGCCAGCGGCTTGGGCCGCGGCATCCGCTGAAGCTTGGCCTCTTCGAGGGCCCAGTACTCGATGCGGAACTTCTCCGATTCTTCGATCGGAGCGTAGGTGGAGACGGCTTCGGCGCCGCGCATGACGTTGATGGCGTTGAGGTAGAACTCGCCGGCGACGCGGGCGGTCTGCTTGTCCCGGCCGAAGCTGAACATGCCGACGCCGGGAATCAGGACGATGGCCGGGTCGGCGCCGCGCATCGGCGGGGAGTCGGCGGCCGCGTGGCGGTCGTAGTAGCCGCGGTAGTCGTCGCGGTAGGCGGAGTGCAGCTCGTGGAGCCGGGCCACGGTCTCGTCGAGCGGGGCGGTCGGGGGCCGGTCCAGGACCAGCGGCCGGACCTTGGTGCGCAGGAAGTGGTCCGGGCACGAGGTACCGAGCGCGGCGAGGCGCGGATGTTCGGCGCGCGCCAGGAAGTCCAGGACGGCGGCGTCGTCGGTGAAATGGCCGACCTGCGGGCTGTCGGCGCTGGCCAGGGCCCTGAGGTGGGGGGCGAGGGCGGCGGCGCGCGAGCGCCGGTCGGGGGCGGGCAGCGCCTCGAAGCCCGGGATCGGCGGGCCGAAGGGTTCGGGGCGGCCGTGTTCGTCGAGAAAAGCTTGGGCGGTGCCGATGATCCGCAGGGAGTTGGCTTCGCATTCTTCGGAGGTGGCGCCCCAGGCGGTGATGCCGTGGCCGCCGAGGATGCAGCCGATCGCTTGGGGGTGGGCGGCGTGGGCGGCGGCGATGTCCAGGCCGAGCTGGAATCCGGGGCGGCGCCAGGGGATCCACAGGACGGCGTCGCCGAAGCACTCGGCGGTCAGCTTCTCGCCGTCGGCGGCGCAGGCCAGGGCGAGGCCGGCGTCGGGGTGGAGGTGGTCGACGTGCGGGGCCGCGAGCAGGCCGTGCATAGCGGTGTCGATGGAGGGGGCGGCGGTGGCGGGGCCGTGGACGCAGTAGGCGAAGGCGGCGACCATCTCGTCCTCACGGTCGACGCCGGGATAGACGTCGGCGAGGACGCGCAGGCGGTCCAGGCGGAGGACGGCGAGGCCGGACTCGGTGAGGGTGCCGAGGTCACCGCCGGAGCCCTTGACCCAGAGCAGGTCGACGGGGGCGCCGGTGACGGGGTCCGGGCCGGTGGCCTTGGCGGAGGTGTTGCCGCCGGCATAGTTGGTGGTGCGGGGGTCGGCGCCCAGGCGGTGGGAGCGGTCGAGCAGCGCGGCCACGGCGGCGGAGGCGTTCATTGTCACGCTCCCCATCCCGCCTGCGTTCCGCCCACGCGCTCGGCGACGATCTTCTCGGCGTAGCCGCCGGCCTGATACGCGGCGACCGGATTCGGGTCCAGGCCCATCTCCTCGCGCAGTTCGGCGAGCAGCGGCCGGACGTCGGTGTTGTAGGCGTCCATCAGCACCGCGTTCGCGCCCAGGACATCTCCGGCGAGCTGCGCGGTGCGCAGCGCATCGGCGTCGACGAGCAGGGCTTTGGCCGTGGCCTCCTGCACGTTCAGCACCGAGCGGATCATCGCCGGGATCTTCGGCTCGATGTTGTGGCACTGGTCGAGCATGAAGGCGACCCCGGCGGCCGGGTCGAAGCCGCCGCCGGCGCGGACGGCGTGCAGGATCCGGAAGAGTTGGAAGGGGTCGGCGGCCCCGACCATGAGGTCGTCGTCGGCGTAGAAGCGGGAGTTGAAGTCGAAGGCGCCGAGGCGGCCCTCGCGCAGCAGGATCGCGACGATGAACTCGATGTTGGTGCCCGGCGCGTGGTGGCCGGTGTCGACGACCACCTTCGCCTTCGGGCCGAGCTTGAGGCAGTGCGCGTAGGCGGTGCCCCAGTCGGGGACGTCGGTGGTGTAGAAGGCGGGCTCGAACAGCTTGTACTCCAGCACCATCCGCTGGCCCTCGCCCAGGCGGTCGTAGACCCGCGCCAGCGCCTCGGCCAAGCGGTCCTGGCGGGCGGCGATGTCGTCCTGGCCGGGGTAGTTGGTGCCGTCGGCGAACCAGAGCTTGAGGCTGTCGGAGCCGGTGGCGTCCATGATGTCGACGCACTCCAGCAGATGGTCGACGGCCCGGCGGCGGACCGCCGCGTCGGGGTGCGCCACCGAGCCGAGGCGGTAGGCGTCGTCCTGGAAGGTGTTCGAGTTGATCATCCCGATCCGCACGCCGACGTCCGCGGCGTGCGCGGCCAGGGCCGCGTAGTCGTCGACCTTGTCCCAGGGGATGTGCAGCGAGACAGTGGGAGCCACGCCGGTGGCGGCGTGGACCTGTGCGGCGTCGGCCAGCTTCTCGAACGGGTCGCGCGGCACACCCTGCTGGGCGAACACTTTGAACCGGGTGCCGGAGTTGCCGAAGCCCCACGACGGGGTCTCGATCCGCTGGGCTTGCAGCGCCGCCTTGACGGCCGTCGTGCCGGACATGGATCAACCCTTTGTCGTCGGGGAGGAGCGGGCTGGATGAACCAGGGCTGGATGAATCGATTCAGCGTGCGTGACGCTAGTGGGAGCCCAAGCAGGCGTCAAGGTCGATGGCGATCGAGGACGCGAATTTGAAACAGTTCAGTCGTGGTCGCGTGGCGCGCGCCCGGAACCGGATATGTTTCTCCGATCAGGACCGGCGCGGGCGGGACCGAGGAGATCGATGATCGTCATCAAGGACGTGGCGCGGCGCGCCGGGGTGTCGGTGGGCACCGTCTCCAACGTCATCAACCGGCCCGACCAGGTCGCCGACCAGACCCGGCTGCGCGTCGAGGCGGCGATCGCCGAACTCGGATACGTGCGCAACGTCCACGCGCGGCACCTGCGGGTCGGGCACAGCCGCATCCTCGGGCTGCTGGTGCTGGACATGGGCAACCCGTTCTTCGTCGACGTGGCGCGCGGGGCGGAGCGCACGGCCCGCGAGGCCGGGCTCGGGGTGATGGTCTGCAACAGCAACCAGAGCGCGGCCGAGGAGGCCGAGTACCTGGCGCTGTTCGCCGAGCAGCGGGTGCGCGGCGTGCTGCTGACCCCGGCCGACGCCACCGGGCGCACGGTGGAGGCGTTCCGCCGGCACGAGATCCCGTTCGTGCTGGTGGACCGGGTCGGGACCGGGACGCGGGAGTGCTCGGTGTCGGTCGACGACGTGGCCGGCAGCACCCTGGCGGTGCGCCACCTCACGGCCGCGGGGCACCGCCGCGTCGTCTACGTCAGCGGCCCGGAGCACCTCCAGCAGATCCAGGACCGGCGCACCGGCGCCCTGGCCGCGCTCGCCGAGGCCGGCCTGGGCCCCGACGCGCTGATCGAGCTGCCGACCGAGACCCTCGACGTGGCCGCCGGCCGGGACGCGGCGGCGCGGCTGCTGGGCCTGCCGCGACGCCCGACCGCGGTGTTCTGCGCCAACGACCTGCTGGCCCTCGGCGTGCTCCAGACGCTGTTCGCCGCCGGCGTCGACGTGCCGCACGACATGGCGATCGTCGGGTACGACGACATCGAGTTCGCGTCCGCGGCGGCGGTGCCGCTGACCTCGGTCCGCCAGCCGGCGACGGCGATGGGGACGCTGGCGGGACGGCTGCTGCTGGACGAACTGGCGGCGGAGGAGGACGGAGAGGAGCACGAGCACCGGCAGGTGGTGCTGCAACCGGAGCTGGTGGTGCGGAGGTCGACGTTGGGGACGCGGGTGCCGGTGTAGGGCGCGGGCGCTGCTGCTGCCGCTGCCGCTGCCGCCGGGCAAGGCAATAGCCGGACCTACGGTTCGGGGGCCACCTCGGCGGTGATCGCGCGCAACCGCTGGTCCGAGATCTCCGGCGGACGGTAACCAAGGGCACGGACATGAGCGAGGAAGTCCTCGGGCAAACCGGCACCGTGGCGCTCGACCAGCGATGCCCAGGCGATCGACCACGCATAGAGGCCATCGGTCATCATCGAATCCGCATAGCGGTTCAGCGGATGGCGCGTGATCGGATCCACGCAGTAGCCGCCCGCGACGACGCAGGTAGCGCCACGGAGGTATTCGGCCAGGTCGGAACGTTCGGATTCGGCGATCACGTCGGGGATCACCTCTAGGAGTTGCGTGACGGGCTGGTCGATCCGATGCGGCGGAATCGGCGTGCAGCGCGCGGGCAGGGCCGTCTGGGAACCCGGCACGAGGTTGTCGACCACGGACGGGACGCCGAGATCGGCGAGGCATTGTTGAAGTGCGAGCATCTCGCCGCGGGTTCCGCTCAGACCTTGGCTGCGCAGCTCGTCGGACCGGCGCTTCGCGTCGGCGAGCGTGCCGCCGTAATAGCGGCGCATGGCGCGCATGATGGGAGTCGCGGACGGTGTTTCGGCGGGGACAGTCGCCGCCCACAGACCGGTCAGCTCCACAAACTTCGCGCGAAGGGAACGAAATACCCCACCACTGCCGCTGGTCAGCCATACGTGGCCGCAGCCGGAGCAGGTGGTCTCCAGAATCCAGTGATTCGCACCGCCGATCAGCGACTCGCCCACCGCGTACCGCTGCGGCTGATTGCAGAGAAAGCACTCGTCTTCCGGGCCGTCAAAGCGTAAGAAGAACACGACTAAGGATCCAATCAGGTGCGGGGACAGCACGGCAGCTGCTTTTCGCGAGCGCCTCCGGGCCCGCCCGCCTCCGGACCCGTCCAAGTGTCGCAGGGTTCGTATACGATATGGTTATGCGAATCGGGATTCGTCCGAAAAGCGCAGGACCGGCGCCATGGTTCCGCCGTCGGCGTTCGACCACTGCGACGCAGGTCACGGGGGCGGCAACGTTCTGCTTCGCCGCGGCCGCCGATCTGGAGAAGGCCGTGCGCTTCTGGGCGCCGGCGCCCCGGTGGGACGTCCTCGTGCCCGCCATGCTCGCGCTGGTATCGGCGCTGTCGTGGGTCGTGGCCACGCTGCGGGCACCCGAGATTCCCGCGGCGAGCCATGCCATGGACGCCAGTGTGCTGCGGGCCCGGCCGCCGCTGCCGACCCGGATACCGAGGTGGGCATCCCCGATGCGGAAGGTGCGCGGGATTGTCACGTGCTGCCTCGTGGCGGCGGCCATGGGCTTCGCGCTCGGAACGGCCGTCCAGCCGCACGGTGATCGGGCCCGGCGCGCCGCCGCGATCAGCAGGGCCGGCAGCGTCATCGAGGAGGGGAAGGTCCTCCAGGTGATCGGCCCGGACCACGAGGTCCACAGCGGCGGCGGCAAGGACAGCGACGGGTATGACAAGCTTGAGTCCACGACCTGCTATCAGCACCTCGTCGCCGCCGTCCCGGCCGGCGCGGGCCCCGTGAACCGGCCCATGACCGTGGCCGTCTCCGTCGCGGTGCCGGACGCGAAGACATCCGGCTTCTGCCTGCGGGTCGACGACTGGGTCGAGGTCCTTTACGCACCCGGTCGGCCCGACCTCGGCGGCTTGGTCGATCCCCGACTCACCGTCTACACCGGCGGCACCGACGTGGTGCTGGACTGGCTCATGGTCGGCTTCGCATTCGTCTTGCTGCTGCCGTACATGACCTCGGCCTTCCTGCACATCAGCCACAACAGAGAGATCCTGCGGGAGGACTTCGCGGCAGGGAAGGTCGTCGCGACGCGCGCCGTGCTGGTTCGTGCGGCGCGCAATACGTACACCTTGACGGACGACGACGACTCGGACCGCGAGCAGGTCCGGGAGCTCCCTCCGCGTCTGGTCTTCGCCACCGCCGACCAGGGCGAGATCGTCCTGATCGCCGGGTCCTACGGCGATCCCACCTTGGTTGTCGGAGAGCTCGCGGGGTGTGCCGGCTGGCTGTGCCGGACACCGCGCCAGCTTGTCACCAGAAGGTTCCGGCCGGGCGGGAGCACTCCCCTGGTGTTCATCGCCGACGACGACCGGGTCCTGTGGGGCATCTACCCCTACGGATACCGCGCCGACGACAACGAGCAGCCGTTTCCCGGCACCGAGCACGTCCACGACCCGCAGCGCGAGGTCCACAGGCTCCCCCGGCCTGCGCGGTTCCACCCGTTCCTGCATTTCCGAGCGGGAGCCGTTCTCGTGCTGGGCTACGCCGCGCTGTTGCCGAGCCTGCTGGGGAACCCCGGTACCGCCGTCGCCGCGACGCTGGGCACGATCGCGATCGCGGCGCCGCCGGTGGCGATGTTCCTGGCGTCCGACACCATCACCTCGGTCCGGCGAATACGCCGGACGATGCCGGAACTCTTCGCCGAGGAGCCGGACGCCGCTGAGGCTCCGGCCGTTCCCCGCGCATGACCGCCGTACTACGCTTACGCAGGTGGGAACCCGGGCGTTCGGCGATCTGGAAGCGGCGATCATGGACCGCATGTGGCGGCGTGGCTGCCCGCTTTTGGTGCGCGACGTCCTGGAGGACTTGAACAACGACCGGGCTCTGGCGTACACCACGGTGCTGACCGTCATGGACAAACTGCACCGCAAGGGGTGGCTGACCCGGCAGCCGCAGGGGCGCGCGTACCTCTACGAGGCTGTCGCCTCGCGGGAGTCGTACACCGCCGGTCTGATGCGGGACGCCTGGGCGACCAGCGACAACCACGCGGTGGCGTTCGTCCACTTCCTGGAACAACTCTCCGCCGAGGAGACCCGCGCCGTGCGGACCGCGCTGGAGATGCGGACGCCGGACGCGCAGCAGTGATCCCGTGATCGCGGCCCTGATCCTGAGCGGCTACGCGGCGCTCGTCGCGCTGGCCGCGCCGGTTCTGCTGCGCCGGTATTGGCCGGCCGACCGGCTGCCGCGGCTGACGCTGGCGCTGCTGCCGGTGCTGACCTGCTCGTTCCTGGTCGCGGCCGTCACCTCGGGCCTGGCGGTCGCGGTCACGCTGCTCAGCGGCCTGTCCGAGCTCGACCCGGCGCTCGACGCCTGCGTGGACCAGCTGCCGCTGGCCGACACCCCCACCGGCGCGCTGCTGGGCCGGCTGGCGCTCGCGGTCTCCGCCGGGCTGGTGCTGCGCACGCTGTACTGCCTGGTGACGACGTTCGCCACGGCCCGGCGGCGGCAGGCCGGGCACGCCCGCATGCTGCGGATGCTCGCGGTGCGGGACGAGCGGCTCGGCGTGCTGGTCCTGGACCACCCGGCCCCGGCCTGCTACTGCCTGCCCGGCGGCGACATCGTGATCACCTCCGGCGCGCTGAGCCGGCTGGACGGCCCGCAGCTGGAGGCGGTGCTCCAGCACGAGCGGGCCCACCTGTCGGGCCGCCACCACCTGATCATCGCGCTGGCCACCGCCGTGCGCCGCACCGTGCCGCGGGTCCGGCTGCTGTCCTACGCCGAGGCGGAGACCCGCCGCCTGGTCGAGCTGATCGCGGACGACGCCGCGGTGGCCCGCACCGGCGCGCGGACCGTGGTCGCGGCCCTCGCGGCGATCGGCACCGGGCACGCCGAGCCGCCGGAGGCGACGCTGGGCATCGGGTCCTCGCCGCTGCTGACGCGGGTACAGCGACTGCTGGGGCTGGACCGCGCCCTGTCGCGCCGGGGCCGGATCGCGAGCCGCGCCGCGGTCGGGGTCCTGGCGCTGCTGCCGGTGCTGCTGCTGACGATCTCGGCGCGCTCGCTCCTGCGGGAGTGCCCGCCGGATCCGGACGACGCCGGGCGGCCGGGGGCGGCGGTGGTGCGGGTGGTGACGCGGTAGGCGGGGCTGCCGGCTCCGAGCCGGCGCTACGGCCGGTCGGGCAGGACCTGGCGGGCGACGAGCGAGGCGTGCAGGTCGCCCAGGTCCTCGGCCCGGTGGGCGGACAGGCCGGTCAGCTCGCTGACGCGACGCAGGCGGTAGTCGATGGTGTTGGGGTGGACGTGCAGCGCCGCGGCGGTGGCTCGGCGATCGCGGCCGAGGGCGAGGTACGTCTCCAGCGTCGCGAGCAGCTCCGGCTTCGACGCCAGCGGCTCCAGCCGGGCGGCGAGCGCCGACAGCGCGGGCGAGGGGCGGCTGAGCTGGTAGTCGAGCAGCACGTCAGCCAGACGGTACAGACCCGGTGGGCGGCCGGTAGCGAGGACCAGGTCGACGATCTCGCCGGTGCGCGTCGCGGCGGCCGGGACGTCGGCGGACTCGGCGACCGCGACGGCGGCGGTGACCTGCACACCGGCGGCCAGGGCGGCATCGGCGACCAGGACTTGGAGCCGGGCATGGTCGGGGTCGGCGCAATCGTCGAGCGGGATCAGCGCGGTGCCGCGGTCGGAGTGAAACGCGGTGAGGCACGGCTGGTCGGCGAAGGTGTCCAGCACCTCGCGCACGCGCCGGGCGGCACGGCGGGCCGCGACGCCGCTGGAGGAGATGCCGCTGAACGAGATGCCGCTCGCCGAACCGCTGCCCGCCGGGACAGCGCCGACCGGAAGTCCGCTCGCCATGACATTGTTCGCCGAGGCACTGCTCGCCGAGGTGGCGCTCGCCGAGATACCGCCGGCCGAAGCCCTTCCGGCCGAGAGCCCGCTCGCCGAAACAGTTTTGGCGGTGCCGCCGGCGCCTGCCGGATCCTCCTCGCCGACTCCCTCCAACGCCAGCGTTAACACCGCGTATCGCGGTGCCACCGCCACCGTTCCGTCCGGCTCGGTGCCGGAGAGCAGGGCGGCCATCAGCGCGTGGCGTCCGTTGTGCTCCTCGCTGTCGATGACCCGGCGTGCGGCCAGGTAGCTCTCGGTCACCGCGCACAGGATCCGGCGTTGCAGGCCGAGCAGGAGGTCGAGGACTTCGCGCAGGGCGGCGTGGTCGGCGGGTCCGACGCCGGTGGACACCTGGGACCAGACCATCGCGATGCCGAGCTGGTAGGCGGCGAGGATCGCGTCCAGGGGCACGCCCTCCTCGGCGCGTTGCTGGGCCGACTGGCGTTGTTCGGCGAGGTCGGCGTCGGCGGGGATGCGGCGGGCTTCGACGGTGTCGGCGAACATCCGGACCGAGTGCTGCACGATCGCGGCGATGTCGCCGGTCATCTCCTCGCCGGGGAGGGCCGCGTAGACCGGCAGCTCCTCCAGCAGGCGGGCCAGGACCCGGCGGGAGAGGTCCGGGGCCAGGGCGCGCAGGTCGGCGGCGACCGGGCGGCCCGCGAGGTGCAGGGGGATGGTGTGGTCGGGCACCGAGTCGGGCACCGAGTCGCACACCGGGTCGGGCATCGGGCCGACCCCCGCGGCGACCTCGCTGTCGGCCGCGGTGTTGTGACGCGTCACAGATTCCCTCGCCGAAGTCTGGGTCACGGTCCAGTTAATCAGTGTGCGTCGAGTCTGCATGATGACAGGCGGCAGCGTCCACAGCCACCGCGCGTCACCATGAGGAGTCCGGACTTGAAAGCCTCACGCACCGTCAAGACCGCAGCCGGGTTGTGCGCCCTGCTCGGCGCCGTCTCCGCGACCACCGCTCTGTCCGCCGGCGCCGCCGCGGCCTCGGCGACGCCGCAGGTCTACGTCGCGCTCGGCGACTCGATGGCCTCGGGTCCGCTGATCCCGGATCCGACCGGCCAGCTGGCCTGCGCCCGGTCCACGCACAACTACGCCCACGACCTGGCCGCCACTCTCGGCATTCCCACGCTGCGCGACGTCACGTGCAGCGGCGCCAGCACCACCCACATGACGAACCCGCAGTCGCTGTCGATCGGCGGGGTCGCGGCCGGGACCGCGCCGCCGCAGTTCGACGCGCTCAGCGCGGACACGACGCTGGTGACGCTGACCATCGGCGGCAACGACGTCGGGCTGGTCGGCGTCGGCCAGGACTGCATGCAGCTGAACCCGTTCGCGGCGCCGTGCAAGGGCAAGTACGTCGTCAACGGCGTCGACTCGGTCGCGGCGCGCACCAACGCCTTCGCGCCGAAGCTGGCCGCCGTGCTGGACGGCATCCACCAGCGCTCGCCGCAGGCCCGCGTGCTGGTCACCGGCTACGGCCTCTACATCAAGAACGGCGGCTGCTGGCCCACGCAGCCGGTGCTCGGCTCGGACGCCACCTGGCTGCAGAGCGAGGTCGACTATCTGAACTCGACGATCGCCGGCACGGCCGCCGGCCACGGCGCGACGTATGTCGACGTGCGCACCCCCAGCGCCGGCCACGACTCGTGCCAGTCCGAGTCGAACCGGTGGGTCGAGGGCTACGTGCCGCTGACCACGGCCGCGCCGCTGCACCCGAACCAGGCCGGCGAGGCGGCGTACGCGCGGATCGTCGGCGCCGTGGTCACCGGCGGCTGACGCCTCGCGACCGATGGCTTTCCGGCCTGTGATCCGCTCGGCGGCGGGCTTCGTGCTCGCCGCCGGGCTCGCGTTCGGCGTCGTCGCCGTCCCCACCGCGGACGCCGCCGGCGCCGCCCCCGCCCCGGCCCCGGCCCCGGCGCTGAACCCGGCCCTGGCCCCGGCCCTGACCCTGGCCCCGACCCCGGCCCACACCGGCTGCGACCCCCTCGCCGGGACCGCCTGCCTGCTCCCCTTCCCCGACGACTGGTACACCCGCCCCGACCGCACCGCGCCGACCGGCCGCCGCGTCGACTTCTCCCCCGCCGACCTGCCGGTCTCGGCGGTGGCCGGCGCGACCGACCCGACCGCCTGGAACCGCCTCGACGGCTTCTCCCCCGGCTCGGCCCTGGTGCTGACGGTCCCCGGCCTGGACCCGGCGGCCAGCGGCCTGGCCCCGGTCACCGACATCGGCCGCTCGCTGGCCCGCGACGCGCCGGTCGTGGTCCTGGACGCCGACACCGGTCAGCGCTGGCCCTACTGGGCCGAGCTCGACGCGAACGACCCCCAGCATCGGGCGTTGCTCGTCCACCCGGCACGCGACTTCACCCCGGGCCACCACTACGTGGTCGGTGTTAGGAACCTGCGCGACACCGCCGGAGCCGCGATCGCCGCACCCGCGCCGTTCGCCCGGATCCTCGGCCGCGAGCTCCCGCACAACGACCCGCTGTGGCAGCGGCAGCAGGAGATCAAGCCGGTACTGCGAGCCCTGGCCCGCGACGGCGTCCGCACGTCGCGCGCCTCGGGGCTCTACCTCGCCTGGAGCTTCACCGTCGCCAGCACCACCAGCCTGACCGGTGATCTGACCGCCATCCGCGACAGCGCGTTCGCCCAGCTCCACGGCGCCGCGCCGGCCTTCACGGTCACGGCCGTCACCGACCAGACCCCGGCGCAGGACCCGAACATCGCGCGCGTGGTCGACGGCGTCGTCGAGGTCCCCAGCTATTTGTCCCAGCCCGGCGGTCCCACCGGCTCGGTGTTCCACCGCGCGCCCGACGGCCGTCCCGCACAGCTGCCCGGCAACGTCCAGACCGCGCGGTTCCGCTGCGAGATTCCCCGCGCGGCGTTCACAACGCCGTCGCAGGCCTCACTCTACGGCCACGGGCTGCTCGGCAGCCGCAACGAGGTCGGCTCCGGCAATGTGCGCGCGATGGCCGGGGAGCACGACTTCACGTTCTGCGCGACCGACTGGATCGGCATGGCCGCCGAGGACCAGAACACCGTCGTGACCGCGCTGGAGAGCCTCAGCACGTTCTCGGCGACGACCGAACGCGTGCAGCAGGGCGTCCTGGACGCGCTGTTCCTCGGCCGCGACCTCGTCCACCCGGCCGGGTTCGCCTCCGACCCGGCGTTCCGCACCGCCGACGGCCGGCCGCTGCTGGATCCGCGCGCCGGGGTCGTCTACGACGGCAACAGCCAGGGCGGGATCCTCGGCGGGGTGCTGGTCGCGGAATCGCAGGACGTCAAGCGGGGCGTGCTGGGCGTCACGGCGATGAACTACAGCGTCCTGTTGAACCGCTCGGTCGACTTCACCGCGTTGCAGCCGGCGCTGGACGCCGGGTATCCGGACAAGCTCGAACAGCAGATCGTGTTCCAGGTCATGCAGATGCTGTGGGACCACGCCGAGACCGACGGCTATGCCGAGCACCTGGCCGACCACCACCAGGTGCTGATGGACGTCGCGTTCGGCGACCACCAGGTGGCGAACGTCGCCGCCGACGTGGAGGCGCGGACCATCGGAGCCCGGCTGCACGTGCCAGCCGTCGCGGCGGGCCGCTCGCCGGACGTCGTGCCGTACTGGGGCATCGCTCCGCTGCGCGACGCGGCCGGACCGGGTCCGGATCAGAATCAGAATCAGGATCAGGATCTCGATCGCCGGCCAGGTCCCGACCACCGTCCGGGCTCCTATCAGGGAGCGACGATGGTCGTCTGGGACAGCGGCACCCCGCCCGCGCCGCTGACGAACACCGCACCGCTGGGTCCGCAATACGGACACGATCCACATTCCGACCCGCGCAATTCACCTGTGGTCCGCACGCAGAAGGCTGTGTTTCTGACTACGGGTGTGACGATCGATGTCTGCGGCGGCGCCCCGTGCACCGAGCCGCCCGCGGGATAGCAGCGAACCAAGCCCCCTGACTCCCTCCCCCACCGGAGAAAGGACCCCGATGATCCATCGTCTGCGCACGCCGTGGCGGCGGAGGCCGGCCGTGGCCGGCGCCCTGCTGGCGCTGGCCGCCCTGGCGCCGATGGCGGCCCCCGACGCGGCCGACGCCGCCGGCTGGACCCGGTTGCCGTCGTACCAGACCTGGACCGCGTTGACCGCGCTGGCGCGCGGGCAGGGTGTGTCCACCGACGGCACGTACTACTACTTCTCGGGCACCAACTCGCTGGACAAGGTCACGATCAGCGGGCTGAACGACGTGAAGACCACGTTCGGCGCGATCCCGGCCGCCCTGGCCGCGACGTACGGCTCCAACCACATCGGCGACAACGACAGCTACGGCGGCTACGTCGTGGCGCCGATCGAGGACGGCAGCAACTACCAGCATCCGCTGCTGGCCCTGTTCAACGCCTCCGACCTGAGCTACACCGGGCGCTACGTCCAGCTGCCGCTGAACCTGATGCCCGGCGGCGTGCCGTGGGTCGCGGTCGACGCGGCGGCGGGGCTCGTCTACACCGCGCCGTGGAACCAGGACGCCGCCTCCGGCAGCGACCACCTGGTGGCCTACAGCCTCCACGACCTGCTGACGCTGCCCGCCGGCGCGGCGCTGCCGGTGGTGCGGACGGTGAAGCTGTCGCAGCCACTGAGCCGGATCCAGGGCGCGAAGATGTGGCGCGGGCAGCTGTGGGCGTCGGCGGACCTGTCGGGGAACAAGTCGGTGTGGACCGTCGACCCGGCCACCGGGGCCACGGCGTGGCAGTTCGCGCAGGACGTGCAGCCGAACGACGAGGTGGAGGGGCTGGTGGCGCTGGACCAGGGGGCCGGCGGCGGACAGCTGCACATCCTGAACGTCGGCTCGGGCTGGAAGTCGATCTTCCTGTACTTCCAGCACTACGCAGGGAGCTGACCGTCCCCAAGATCGAAACGGTGTCGTACACTTCTCTCGATGTGTACGACACCGTTTCGATTTTCGGGGGTGCTCGATGTCTGACGGACCCGAACCCCGCACCCGCGCCCAGAAGCGCGAAGAGGCCATCCTGCTGGCGACCATGGCCCTGCTCGCCGAGGTCGGCTACGACCGCATGTCGATCGACGCCGTCGCCGACCGGGCGCAAGCCAGCAAGGCCACGATCTACCGCCGGTGGCCGGGCAAGGCAGAGCTCGTCGGCGAGGCCGTCCGCCGCTACGCCCGGTCCACCGCCGCCCCGCCGCCGGAGACCGGCAACCTCCGCGAGGACCTGCTCGAAGTCCTGCGATCCCTGCGCGCCGGCCTCGCCGGCCAGGACGCCGCGCTGATCCTGGGCCTCCTGCTCGCCATGCGGGACGACGCGGAACTGGCGCGAACAGTGCGGCAGAACGTCCTGGACCACAAACGCGAGGTCTTCACGGCCGTGCTGGCGCGCGCCGCCGCCCGGGGCGAGATCCCCGAGCACACGGACCACGCGCTGCTCACCGAGGTCTGCTCCGCCGTGCTGGTCAACCGGCTGCTCGTCACCGACGAGCCCTTGGACGACGCGTTCATCGAACGCTTCGCCGACACCGTGCTGCTCCCGGCGCTGCATGCCTGACAGCAGCGCGGCAGCAGCCTGACAGCGGCCTCATCACCTCGTTATAAGGATTCGCACCATGTTCCAGACCATCACCCTCGGCTTCCTCGGCGGTGTCATAGCCGGCAATGCCCTTCCTCACTTCGTGCGCGGCATCACCAAGCGGCGCTACCCCTGTGCCCTGGGGAACGGCCCGGTCCCCAATCTCGTCGCGGGGTGGTTCGGCCTCGTCCTGGGCGGCTGGCTGCTGATCGCGGCGCACCTGGACCGGCACCCGGTGCCGGCGGCGGCGGGCGTAAGCGTCGGGGTGCTGCTCATCGGGCTTTTCCATGCCGGACCGGGTGCGTTCGGCCGCCCGGAGCCGGATGGTGCGAGCGGTGCGGGTGGCACAGCCGGTGCGGCCGGGTCACACCAGCTCGTCCCGTGACAGCCGGACCTGCTCGATGTCCAACCGGGCCTGGATCTGCCGCAGCACCGCGTCGTCGATCCGCCCTTCATGCCGCAAGCGGATGACGGTGGCGCGCTTGTTGTCCAGCAGCGCCAGGCGGATCTCGCGGTACTGACTGTCGATCTGCCGCAGCCGCTCGGCGGCGTCGGCGTCGGCCTCGCGGTCCTCGTCGGCGTCGTCGTCATCGGAGCCCCCGAGGCCGCCGCCGCTGAACTGCTGCATCCGGGCGTGCTTCTCGAACTCGCGCGCGACCATGGCGACCACTTCCGGCGGGGTGCCCAGCGCGTCGGCGATCTCCGGGAGCGCCGTGATGGCCTCCGCGGTGGCGGTCTGGTTGGCCATGCGCCGTTCGTCCTGGATGACGGTGTCCTCCGGCAGGTCGGCCCACCGCACGACCGGCGGCAGCGCGAACGCCTGGAGCATCAGGGCCGCGATCACGCCCGCTGTCACGAAGATGATCACATCGCGGTCCGGCAGCGGGGCGCCGCCGTGGACGGTCACCGGCACGGCCAGCGCGGCGGCCAAGGACACCGCGCCCCGGAACCCAGACAGCCCGGTCACCACCCGGAAGCGATGGCTGACGCGGCGTCCGCGCTGGCTGGGGCGACGGTCGAGCGCGCGGATGGCGTAGATGGTCACGAACTGGAAGACGAAGCGGGCCGCGATCAGCACGACGCTGACCACCGCGACCATCGCCAGCGCCCGCGCGAGGTCGAAGCTGGTCAGCCCGCGCACCGCGGCCTGCGACTGAAGGCCGACGAGGACGAACAGCGCCCCGTTGAGGACATACGTGCCCAGCGACCAGAATCCCTGCGAGATCAGGCGGACCGCCGCCGTCCCCACGCGCGGGCCGAGCTGGCTCATGATCAGGCCGCAGGTCACCGCCGCCAGCACTCCCGAGGCGTCGAGCGCCTCGGCGAGCAGGAACGCGGTAAAGGGGATCAGCAGAATGGCGACGTTCTGCAACATCGGATCCGCGACCGCCTTGCGCACCTGCGCGCCGGCCAGCGCGACCACCACCCCGGCCGCGACACCGCCGACGTAGGAGCGCACGAACAGCAGGCCGACGTGCACGCTGCTGAAGTGCTCGGCGCCGATGGTCACCGAGACCGCGACCCCGTAGACCACCAACGCCGTGCCGTCGTTGACCGAGCTCTCGGCCTGTGCCAGGTCCAAGGCCTGGCGCGGCAGCACCCGCCCGAGCGCGGCGACCGCCGTCGCGTCGGTCGGTGCCAGCGCCCCGCCCAGGATCCACGCGGGCCCCCACGGCACGCCGAACGCGTGCGCGACCACGGCGACCGCACCCGCGGACAGGATCACCAACAAGGTGCTCATCAGCACCAGCCCGCGCAGGCTGCGACGGATCGCGCGCAACGAGCTGTTGAGGGCCTCCCAGTACAGGAGCGCGGGAAGGAAGACCAGCAGCACCGTGTCCGGCGGCAGCTCCACGGCCCGCAACTTCGGCACGAAACCCCACAGCACCCCGGCGGCCAGCATCAGCACCGGCGGCGCGATGCCGAAGCGGCGTCCCACCACCCCGCTCACCAGCACCGAGGCGCCGATGACGACGATCACCGCGAGCGCGAGCACCCGGCGCCTCCTTGGGATGGGTGGCCTGCTGGGTGCTGATCTTAGTGCGAGGTATCGGATATTCACGGCATATCGGAGCGGTCTGGCCACGGGGCGGGGACGGCTTGCATCCCCGCCCCTGCCGCTCAGGTGCAAGCGACTCCGTTCACTGAGAAGGCGCTCGAAGGCGGATCAGTGTCGTTCGAGGTCCAGGTCCCTTGGAACCCGAACGAGGTGGATGCCCCGGTAGCCACGGTGCCGTTGTAACCCATGTTCACGGCCGTGGCGACGTTGCCGGTCTGCGTCGCGGTAGCGTTCCAGGCGCTGGTGATCTTCTGGTCGCCGGGGAACTTCCACGACGTCGTCCAGCTGCTCCAGGCGGCCGAACTGGTGTTGGTCAGGGTGACATTCGCAGTGAAGCCGCCGCCCCACTCACTCGCCTTGGCATAGACGACATGGCAGCCCGCACCCGAGGACGGCGTCGTCGAAGGTGAGGAACTCGGAGGGCTGCTGGAGGAGCTGCTGCTGGAGGGACTACTGGAGGAGCTGCTCGAAGTGCTGGAAGTGCTGGAAGTCGAGCCCCCGGTCAGGTCCCCATACACAATCCCCCTACCGTTCGTCCCCACATATACCCGTCCGTAGATCCGCGGGTCTCCGGTGATCGCGGCGCCGATGTTGCCCCACTGGTGCTGGTCGTCATTGATCCGCACCCAGGACGCGCCGTAATCGTCCGACCGGAAGATGCCGCGCGTGCCGCTGATCTGGGCGATCGTGTAGAGCGCCTTGTTCGTGCGGCCCGGCGCCGAGGCCCCGAACCCGATGTTGTCGGCCTGTGCAACGTTCGTCAGCTTCGTCCATGTGGCGCCGGAGTTCGTGGAATGCCAGAGCCCGTACGCGCCCGAGGTCGAGCCGCCGGCCAGCCACAGATCGCCCTCGGTGCCGGGTACGGCGTGGAAGGACGCGCTGCCGCTGGAACCGCTGGGCAAACCGGTCGCGGCCGTGGCGGCGAAGGTCTTGCCGCCGTCGGTGCTGATGTAGAAGGTGCCAGTCGCGTAGGAGTACCCGTAGAACTTCTTCGGGTTCACCCGGTCGCTGCGGACCTGCGCACCGGCGGGAATGCCCGTCGAAGCGGTCCAGGAGCTGCCGGAGGTGGTGGTGGAGCTGACCGCCGCCCCGGTCGGCGACCAGACGCTGGCGCTGCCGTCGGCGGCCATCGCGACCGTGCCCCCGGCCGTGACGCCGGAGGGCTGGGCCGACGCCGTCCACCAGTCGGCGCCGTTGTCGGAGGAGAAGGCCGCGGAGTTGACCGTGGAGCTGCCGTCGCCGACGCGGACCACGTCGTTCGGGTTCGACTCGGCGTAGTCCAGGCTGGTGGAGGTGCCCCAGTTCGGGCTCTGGTACATGAGCGGCGGCACCTTCGTCAGGTCCGTGTGCCGGAAGCCGTCGACGTCCCCGAGCGCCGAGAGCAGCGGCGCGCCGGACGGCGGCGACACCAGATCGGTGACGGCCGTCTCCTCGATGCCCTGGGCCATGACCGAGATCTTGACCTTCGCGCTGCCGCTGTCCCAGGCGGTCAGGTTCGTCGTCCCGTAGAGCGTCGCGCCGGTGCCGTACATCATCCGGTCGCTGTTGAACGGGTCGATCGCCAGCCCCTCGGACATCCACCCCAGCTTGGGCGTCTCCTCCGGCGGCGACGGGTTGTTGCCCCAGGACAGCCAGGGCGAGGCGGTGACGTCGAGCGTGTATTTGTCCACGCGGGTCGGATAGCCGTTGTAGGCCCACGCGTTGGTCCAGGTGCCGCCGCCGTCGGTTGAGCGATAGATATAGGTGTCCGGCCACCAGGAACTGTAACCCGTCACCATGATCGTGTTCGGGTGCTGATGGTCGATGGCGAGCCCGGCGTAGCCGTAGTAGTCGTTCGAGGTGTCGCTCGACTTCACCGGGCTGATCTGGGTCCAGGTGTTCGAGGCGATCGTGTACTTCCACACGTCGCCGGACCCGCCGTCGTACGGACCGCCCTTGTTGCTGGTGGTGATGTAGAGGTTGGCGCCGGTGGGATCCACCAGGCCCTTGTGGGCCAGGAACCCGGTGGGCTGGTTGGCGACCCGGGTCCAGGTCGCGCCGGCGTCGGTCGATGCGTAGACGGTGTTCTGGAGGTCCGCGACGCCGACGAAGATGGTCTTGGTCGGCGTGTTCGCGGTGCCGGCCGCCTTGTCGAACGCCACCCAGGTCACGCCCTGGTTGTCGGCGAGGTAACCGGTGGTGTCGGTGGAGTCCTGCACGTAGTTGCCCACGTTGGGGAACGCGGTGACCTGGGCCCAGGTGACCCCGTAGTCCGTGCTCCGCCACAGGCCGTGGCCGCTGGGCATGCCCATGTAGAGGACCGCGTCGTCGTTGGGGTCGACCATCAGCCGCTCCCCCATGCCCCGGCCGGGCATGTTGCCGCCGAGCTTGAACGGCAGGGCGGTGGCGGTCCAGGTGGCGCCCTGGTCGGTGGAGCGCAGGATGGCGCCGTTGTTCGGGTCCCAGCTGTTCGTGTACATCCCGACGGCGGCGTAGACGCGGTTGGTCTGCACCGGGTCGGCGGCGATCGAGACGATGCCCTGCTGGTTCCAGTTGGTCCAGCCGACCCAGTCGGTCAGCGGCGTCCAGCTGCCCGAGCCCTGGTTCCACCGGTACATGCCGCCGATGTCGGTGCGCGCGTAGATCACGTTCTGCGCGCCCTCGTTGAACACGATGTCCGGCACGAATCCGCCGCCGACGATCGCGGCGTTCCTCCACGTGTACCCGGACGACGCGGCCGCCGTCGCGGTCGCTGCCGCGGGACCCGCCAGCGTGGCGCTGACCGTCCCGAGTCCCAGCGCGGCCAGGGCGGCGCCGAGCACCGCGGACAGGCCGTTCTTCCAGCTTCTTCGCATGACGCTCCTGGTTGGGGTGACCACAAGGGCCCGGTGCCAGACGGCACCGGGCCCGGTGAGACGTTCAGTACTCGGTGATCAGCACTGGCCGATCAACACACGGCGATGGCCGATCACCTCGCCGATCACATCGCCGGGTAGGCGTTGGTCACCTCCTGCTGGAACTCGGCGGCGAACCACTGCCCGGCGGGCACGTCGTAGCCGGGAATGGAGCCGGTGGAGTACGTGCCGCCGTTGCCGTCGGTGTTGGTGCCGGCCGGGTCGCAGTGCGGGTCGCCGTGCGAATGCGAGGCGCTCGGGTAGTCGCCGTCGGACTCACCCGGAGGCTTGATCCAGACGAACGCGATGATGTGGTTGCTCGCGCCGTAGGGCTGGACGGTCGGGCGCGCGCCGATGCCCGCGCCGTTCTGGTTGCACCAGTCGCCGCGGAAGGAGCGCTGGTCCACCTTGTTGGCCGCGACGTAGCTGTCGACGGTCGTCGGGGAGGAGTTCAGCGCAGTCGGCCGGCTCGGGCCGCCCCAGCCGTTGCGGGAGGTGTCGATCAGCATGCCGATGTTCGGCGAGAAGCCCTGGCCGGTCAGCTGCGTGTACATGGCCTGGTCGTAGCTGTACTCGTCGAAGTACGGGTTGTACTGGTAGAACTTGGCCGAGTCCAGCGGGTTCCCGCCCACCTGGAGCGTGGAGTTCGGCAGGAACGGCTCGGTGGTCGGCGTGTAGTTCGCGGTGTCGGAGATGAACCCGTCGACGCTGGCCACTCCGGCGGTCGTGGCCTTGGCGACCTTGGCGAACTCCTGCGCGGCCGGTCCCATGTTCGAGGACCAGCCGAGCCACGCCGAGTGCGCGATGTCCACGTAGTTGTAGACGTTCGAGATCGCGTGCAGCTTGTTCAGCGCGTACTCGACGCCGGTCTCGTAGAACGGCGTGGCGGTCTGGCACGCGGGCTTGCTCTGGTTGGTGACCGCGTTCGGCAGCGAGTCCGGCTCGATCACCGCGACGACGCGGATCCCGGCGTACTTCGGGTTGGCCAGGATCGTGGCGATCGGGTCGATGTACTGGCTCTCGTACTGGGTCAGGCCCGCCGCGGTGGCCGGGATCTCGCCGTTGGAGGCCAGCGCCGCGCAGTCCCGGCCGGGCAGGTCGTAGATCACGACCTCGAACACGATCGGCGTGTTCGGCTTCTGCTGGGCCAGCGCCTGGTCCAGGTGCCATTGCAGGCCGTGGTGCACGGTGTCGCCGGTGCCGGTGATGGCGGCGATCCGGTCCATCCAGACCGCGGTCTGGTAGCCGGCCATCTTCGCCTCGCTGGCCGCCAGCGTGGGGTTGGCGCCCTGGTCGGCCGCGACCTGCGTGTTGACCTCGCCGGTGTAGTCCGGGCTGAGGTACTGCGAGGCCCCGACGAACGGGTTCACCACGTGCCCGCCGCCGCCGGAGGACGGCGTGGTGGTCGGCGTCGTCGACGGGGTCGTCGGCGTCGTGGTGGGGGTGGTCGTCGGCGTCGTGGTGGGCGTCGTCGACGGGGTGGTGGTCGGGCCGGTCGAGGGCGTGGTCGGCGGCACGGTGCCGGAGCACGTCACCCCGTTCACCGCGAACGACGTCGGGGCCGCGTTCGTCCCGGAGTAAGTGAAGTTCGCCGCCGGGGTCACGCTGCCGCCGCTGGCGACCGCGCCGTTCCACGACAGGCTGGCGACCGAGACGTTCTTCCCGGACTGCGTCCAGGTGCCGTTCCAGCCGCTTTGCAGCGCCTGGTTGCCGGCGTAGGCGTAGGTCAGGTTCCAGCTCGTCCAGGCCGGGCCGTTGTTGGTGATGACGACCTGTGCCCCGAAGCCGCTGCCGGAGTCCCAGGTCGTGGAGTACACCGCGGTGCACCCCGGGGTGGTGGCGGCGCTGCTGCTGGTGGCGGTCAGGGCCGCGAAGCCCCCGGCCACCGCCATCGTCAGGCCGGCCGCCACAAACGCGCTGGTCAGTCTGCGTGCTGGTCTCTCGTTATGTACAGAGTCCTGGTTCAAGGTTCTCTCCTGTCTTCTCAGACCCCGAACAACTGGCCGTAGACCGCCTGCGCCATGGCGGCGTCGGACTGCGCCCAGAAGCGGTGGTAGGTGAACGACGGCGCGGCGCCGCCGTTGAGGTAGGTCTGCACCTTGGAGAAGCTGGGGTCGCTGGTGTACCAGGGCCGCAGCTTCAGGAAGGTGTTGGTGCTGGAGGACACCGTGTTGCCGGCCGGGTCCTTGCCGGTCCAGCCCGGCGGGACGTAGAGCCCGGCGTGCGTGGAGGCGTCGTACGTCTGGCCGAACCGGCTGTAGTCGGTGCGGGTCTCGGGCGTGGCGATGCCGAGGGAGTCCTGGTCGTTGCCCCACATGACGTCGAGCAGGTTCTTGGCCAGGGCCTGCGCGGTGGTGTCCTTGGCCTTGGCGGCGTAGTAGGACAGGGTCTTGGCCAGCGCGGAGGCCACGCCGACGTCCTGGCTGTAGTCCTTCACCGCCACGTGCAGGTTGGTGTTGGCCTGCGGACTGCTCGGGTTCCAGGTGTTGGGCTGGCCGGTCCAGGTCAAGGTGGACGGGATCTGCCAGCCGCCGGTCGCGGTGTTGACGGTGACCAGGGGCTCGACCCAGGACACCCACTTGCTCAGGATCGACCCGACGGTGGCGTCGCCGGTGGCGTAGTAGTACTCGGCGAAGCGCTCCATCGACCAGGCCTGCATGCCGAACCAGTTGTTGGACGGCGGGTCGTGGTAGACCGGCTCCCAGTCGTAGTACATGCCGTAGAACGTCGGGTCCCCGGCCGGCGGGGTGCCGTACTGGCCGTTCCAGCTGTTGGTGGCGCCACCGGCAATGCCGCCCTCGGAGGATTGGAGCCACTGGAAGAACTCGGTCTGCCGCTTCAGGCTGGCGGTCCAGTCCGCGACCGCGGTGGCGCCCTTGGGGGCCTCGGCGGTGTCGGTGGACAGCGCCCACGCCGCCATCGGGTTCTGATATCCCTGGGCCGCCGCGCCGTCGCCGATGCGCCAGGCCCACGAGCCGGAGGTCGACAGCGAGCCGCCCCAGGCGTAGTACCAGCCCAGCAGGTAGTCGTCGCTGCTCTTGCCGGTGCCGCCGGGGCAGCTGCTCGGCGAGGTGCAGTTCCCGATCTGCTTGAAGTACTTGTCGAACATCGAGTAGCGCAGGTAGTCGCCCATCTTGCCGGCCTTGGCCACGGTCGCCGTGACCTGCGACTCCTTGCCCTGCGCCTTGGCCCAGGTGTCGGCCCAGTACGCGGCCTGCACCGTGCGCGCGTCGGCGTCCGGGGCGTCGGTGAACTTCCACTGCGCCGTGCCGGTCCCGGAGATGAACAGGTCCAGGTAGCCGTTGGGGCCGCCGTACTTCAGGTTGTCGCAGGTCGGCTGCGGGACGGTCTCCCAGACCGACTCGTCGGCGCCGCGCTGGTAGGAGTTGATGTAGGACGGCTTGCCGGTGCTCGGGCCCAGCTCGCAGCCGCCGCCGGGGGTGTCGCCGTAGCCGTACTTGTTGTCGACGTCCTCCAGCCAGTGCATGCCGTAGATGTCCGAGGTGCCGTAGGCGGCCTGGAGCTCGGCGGCCAGCGGGTCCTGGCCCGAGGGCACGGAGCTGTTGATCGCCACCGGGTACTGGTCCGGCTGCGGCTCCTCGGGCGCGTACTGCGCCGGGGAGCTCGGGTTGTACGCGCTGTTCGTGGGCTGGTCCGCGTGCGTGGGGATCATGTACTGCTCCATCAGCGCCCACGCGGCGTTGAACTTCGTCCAGTCCCCGGAGATGTTCCCGTACATGGACTGCAGGTAGATGTCGTAGCTCCAGGCCTCCGAGGTGGTCTCGTGGCCGTAGTCCGGGGCTTCGACGATCAGCGTCTCGACCGAGTGGTACGGGATGCCCAGCGAGTTGAAGTACCCGTTGGCCGGGTTCATGATCTTGTTGTAGAGCGTCATGAACCGCTGCTCGTAGGCGCCCAGCGCGCCGGTCTCGGTGACCACCGCGGCGCCGGAGGTGTAGCCGGTGGCCGTGGAGGTGAACGTCGCGTTGCCGGTCCCGGTGGCGTCGGCGGTGATGGTGACGTTCTGCGGAGTCGACCAGTTCGCCGGCGTGAAGGTGAGCGTCCCGCCGCCGGTGACCGACAGGCCCGTGTTCCCGGCGGTGCGGGCCGTGGTGACGGTGACGTTCGCGGCCGGCGCCGAGGACAGGCCGACCGCCAGCGTCCCGGTCCCGCCCTCGGCCACGCTCAGCGCGTTCGGCGTGACCGTGACCGCGGGAGCCCCGGTCACGGTGATCCCGACCGGCGCCGAGGTCGACGCCGCGCCCTGGCTGTCGGTGGCCTTGGCGGTGATCGAGTACGTCCCGGCCGCGGCCCCGGTCCACGTGCACGAATACGGTGCGGCCGTGGCCGTGCAGACCAGCGTGGTGCCCTGGTAGAACTCGACCTTGCTGATCGTCGCGCCGTCCGAGGCCGAGGCGGTGGCCGCCATCGGGACGGAGGCCGGCGCGGTGTAGGAGGCCCCGGCCGCCGGACTGGTCAGCGCGACGGCGGGCGGGGTGTGGGCGCCGTTGCAGGTGGTTCCGTTGATGGTGAAGGTGGTGGGTGCGGGGTTGGTGCCGGTGTAGGTGAAGTTGGCGGCGGGGTTGACGGTGCCGCCGGCGGTGACGGTGCCGTTCCAGGCGGCGTTGGTGACGGTGACGGTTTTGCCCGACTGGGTCCAGGTGCCGTTCCAGCCTGATTGCAGGGTTTGGTTGCCGGTGTAGGAGTAGCCCAGGGTCCAGGTGGACCAGGGGGTGGTCCCGACGTTCTTCACCACGATCGAGGCACCGAACCCGGAACCCCAGTCACTGGTCACCGAATACGACACCTGACACTGCACGGTCGCCGCGCGGGCGGCCTGCGGGGAAACCGCGATCATGCCGATACCGAGCGCCGAGGCCAGGGCGAGCGCCAGGGC
The DNA here is from genome assembly GCF_039531695.1 of Catenulispora yoronensis. Lineage (NCBI taxonomy): Bacteria > Bacillati > Actinomycetota > Actinomycetes > Catenulisporales > Catenulisporaceae > Catenulispora > Catenulispora yoronensis. Next base: position 140,537 of record NZ_BAAAQN010000004.1, on the reverse strand, counting down.
CCGCAGCCTCCTCGGTCTCGGTCTCGACGTTCTCCGGGGTCTGTTCACTGGTTCGCTCGGTCCCTTCTGGGCAGGGCGGAATAGCCGCCGCGCGGGGTACGCGGCGGACGTTCGAGGGCTGGTGGTCAGGCGGAGTCGCGGATCACCAGTTGGGTCGGGAAGACCGTGTGCGCCGGCACGTCGGCCACCCCATGGATGTGGCGCGTCAGGTGCCGCGCCATCGCCGCGCCCATCTCCTCCACCGGCTGGCGCACGGTGGTCAGGCGCGGATCGGTGTGCGCGGCCAGCGGCGCGTCGTCGAACCCGATGACGGCCACGTCGTCCGGGACGCGGCGCCCGACCCGCCGCAGGGCGCGCAGCGCGCCCAGGGCCATCAGGTCCGACGCGGCGAACACCGCGTCCAGCTCGGGCTGGTGCTCCAGCAGCTGGAGCATGGCGTGCTCGCCGGAGGACTGGGTGAAGTCGCCGTAGAGGACCAGCCCTCCGGTCCCGGCCTCGGCGATGGCGTCGCGGTAGCCGTCGCGCCGGTCGGCGCCGACCGCCATGTCCGGCGGCCCGGCGATGGACACGACTTGTTTACGCCCCGCGCGCAACAAATGCCGCACTGCTTCCCGCGCGCCGGATCGGTTGTCGGCGTCCACGTACGGCAGCCGGCACGGCGGCGCGCTGCGGCCGGCCACCACCGTCGGCACGTTCATCGCCTGCAGCGTCAGGCCCAGCGGGTCGCGGTCGTGGGCGTTGATCAGCATCACGCCGTCCACCACGCCGCGCGCCAGATAGCGCTCCACCAGCGGATGGTCGACCGGGCCGCGCACCACGAGCAGCACCAGCTGGATCTCGTCGGTGCGCAGCTCGCGGCCGGCGCCGAGCAGGATCCGGGAGAAGTAGGGGTCGGCGAACAGCCACTGGTCGGTCCCGCAGACCACCGCGGCGATGGAGCTGATGTGCTCGTCCCGCACCGCGCGGGCGCGCTGGCGGACATAAGCCAGCTGCGAGACCGCGTCGTGGACCCCGGCGCGCGCCGAACGGCTGACCTTCGCGGTGCCGTTGAGCACGCGGGAGGCCGTCGCCGGCGACACTCCGGCCAGGGCGGCCACGTCGGCGAGGGTGGGGCGGGTTTCGGGGACCGTGGGGCGAGACATCGGGCGGGTTCTCCTTCGGTGGCGTCGTGGAGCCCCTCGGCGGTGAACGCCGGGTGTCGAGCAGCTCACAGAGTGGGGTGAGAGCGCTCTCATGAAAGGTCGTCTCGGGACCCGTACTTGTCAAGGGCCCGGGTCCGGGTGCGGGCGCGGCCCCGGTCAGGTCCGGCGCGGGGGCCCGCGCCCGGTGAAACTTTCACGGCGCCGTCGTGGTCGCCGGGTTCTGCGACACCTCGGCCTTGCCGGATCGCTGCGCACGTTCCTACGTTCCGCGCGATGTATCACCAGTGTGAAGGAGGGCCATGACGGCCATGTCCACCCCCTCGAACCCCCCGAGCCGCGGCAGGCGGCTGAGATCGGCGCTGGGCGCGGTGACCGGTGCGGCCCTGGCGGCCGGCGCCGGGACCGCGGCGGCGCTGATGCCGGGCGCGGCGCACGCGGCGTCGGCGGTGCAGTGTCAGGTGTCGTATTCGGTGACCAGTGACTGGGGTTCCGGGTTCGGTGCCTCGATCGTGGTGAAGAACGTCGGGACCACCCCCTGGTCCACCTGGACCCTGGGCTACTCCTACACCGGCAACCAGACCCTGCAATCAGGCTGGAACGGCACCTGGACCCAGTCGGGCAAAACCGTCACCGTCACCAACGCCGCCTGGAACGGCACCGTCACCGCCGGCGGCACCGTCAACCCCGCCGCCAACTTCACCTACACCGGCACCAACCCCGCACCCACCACCTTCACCATCAACGGCACCACCTGCAACGGCTCGACGCCGCCGCCGACGACGCCGACCACGACGCCGAGCACCACTCCCAGCACTCCGCCGTCCACGACGCCGAGCTCCACTCCCCCGCCGACCGGCGCGCCGGCGCTGCACGTCGCCGGCAACCAGCTGGTGGACAGCACCGGGAAGATGTTCGTGCCGCACGGCGTGAACCGCTCCGGCGCGGAGTTCGCCTGCGTGCAGGGCAACGGGATCTTCGACGGCCCGGTCGACGACACCTCGGTGGCCGCGATCGCGGCGTGGAAGGCCAACATCGTCCGGGTGCCGCTGAACGAGGACTGCTGGCTGGGCGCCTCGAACGTGCAGGCGCAGTACGGCGGCGCGGCGTATCAGAGCGCGATCGAGAGCTTCGTCAGCACGCTGCACAAGCACGGCCTGGCGGTCATCCTGGACCTGCACTGGACCGACGGCGTCTACACCGGCCAGTCCTCGGCCTGCTCGGTGGCCACCGCGACCTGCCAGAAGCCGATGCCGGACGCCGCGAACGCCCCGGCGTTCTGGTCCTCGGTGGCCACGGCGTTCAAGAACGACCAGTCGACGGTCTTCGACCTGTTCAACGAGCCCTACCCGGACTTCGCCGCCGGGTTCAACAGCGCGCTGGGCTGGAGCTGCTGGCAGAACGGCGGCTCCTGCACCGGCATCAACTACCAGGTCGCCGGGATGCAGTCGCTGGTGAACGCGGTGCGCGGCACCGGCGCGGCCAACGTACTGATGCTGGGCGGCGTGGCCTACTCCAACGACCTGAGCCAGTGGCTCCAGCACAAGCCGAACGACCCGCTGAACAACCTGGCGGCGTCGTGGCACTCGTACAACTTCAACTCGTGCTCGTCCTCCTCATGCTGGGACTCGCAGGTGGCGCCGGTGCTCGCGCAGGTGCCGGTGATCGCGGGCGAGATCGGCGAGAACGACTGCGGACACTCCTACATCGACACCCTGATGTCCTGGCTGGACGCGCACCACACCGGCTACTCGGCGTGGACGTGGAACACCTGGGACTGCTCGTCGGGTCCGGCGTTGATCAGCGCCTACGACGGAACCCCGACCAATTTCGGGGCCGGGTACAAGGCCCACCTGGCCACATTCTGAGTCGAGGCCGGTACCAGTCCGGACTCAGCTCGACGGCCGCGCGCCGCCCCGCCGGAACAAGCCGCATCAGGCCCAGCGGGGCGGCGACAGACCGGATCATGGACGAGGTACTCACCGGCGGCATCACGAACGCGGGCGCCGTCGGGCTGGGCGCGGGCCGCGAACAGCTCACTTTCGTGGCCGGCGAGGTCATCGACTTCGGGTCCCGATGCTCGACCCCGCGACTCTCGCCGACGGCTACGGGATGTCGGCCGAGGAACGAGCCGAGTTGCTCGACGTCATCAAGGAGGTGACCGACGTCGAGCGCGCGGAAATCGCTGCCCGGCTCGAAGGCGGCGACGCGGCCTCCGTCAAAGCGTTCCAAGCCCACGGCGGATGGGCTCCCTGGGACCGGTTGCAAACCTGGCTGGCGGATCAGCGGGCGACTTTCCTCGCCGCGCTGGTCCGGTAACCGTCGGCAAGAGCGCGCGGGCCCAGCGAAAAGCGGCGCCGCCCGGGGGGTTGGGCGACGCCGCAGCCTTACAGTTTCTCAGGGTACTTAAAGTGCGCGGTCTCGGCATTCCCGATAGCGCTCCCGCAGCCAGGGCAGCGGTTGGTCCTCGAACAGCTCCGTGTCGGCAGCCTCCCAGCGGGGCGGCTCGGCACCGCCGCTCAGCAGCCACGCAGCCTGCGCCGCGGCGCCGTTCGCCACGTACTCGGCCGGGGCCGGAACCAGCACCGGGCGGCCGAGAATCGCCGGGGCGATGGCCCGGACCGCCTCGCTGCGCGCGCCGCCGCCGATCAGGAAGACCCGGCCGGGACCGTCGCTCAATACGCCCAGGCCGGTCAGCGCGTCGAGGCCGTCGGCCAGGCCGCAGAGCATGCCCTCGACGTACGCCCGCGCCAGGTGCGCCGGTGTGGAGTTGGCCAGGCGCAGGCCGTGGAGTTCGCCGGAGGCGTCGGGCCGGTTGGGTGTGCGCTCGCCCTCCAGGTAGGGGATGAGCGTCAGCCCGTCGGCGCCGGCCGGGGCCGACAGTGCCAGCCGGGACAGCTCCCCGGCGCTGACCCCGAGCAGCGCCCGCCCCGCGTCCAGCACCCGCGCCGCGTTGAGCGTGCAGACCAGGGGCAGGAAGCGTCCGGTGGCGTCGGCGAAGCCCGCGACGGTGCCGGTGGGGTCGGCGGGCGGGGTGTCGCAGACCGCGAAGACCGTGCCGGAGGTGCCGATCGACACCACGACGTCCCCGGGCCGCACCCCCAGGCCCAGCGCGGCGGCGGCGTTGTCCCCGGCGCCCGCGGCCAGCATCAGCGGGTCGGTCTCGGCCAGGCCCAGGCGGGCGCGCGCGGAGCCGGCGTTGAGCAGGCCGGCGGCGGCGAAGCCGGTGGGCTCCAGGACGCCGGCCCGCTCGGTCGGGCCCAGCACCCGCGGCACCAGGGGGGTCCGGCGGAAGGCCTGCTCCAGCAGGTCGGTGCGGTACTGCCCGGTGGCCGGCGACCAGTAGCCGGTCCCGGAGGCGTCGCTGCGGTCGGTCGTCAGGGTGCTGATGTCCCGGCCGTCGGTGAGGCGCCAGGTGAGCCAGTCGTGGGGCAGGCAGACCGCGGCGGTGCGGTCGGCGTGCGCCGGCTCGTGGTCGGCGAGCCAGCGCAGCTTGGTGGCGGTGAAGGACGCCACCGGCACCGTGCCGACCGCCTCGGCCCACTCCTTGGCGCCGAGCTCGGCGACCAGGTCGGAGGCGGCGCGCGCGGAGCGGGTGTCGTTCCACAGCAGCGCCGGGCGGACCACCGAGCCGTCGCCGTCCAGGCACACCATGCCGTGCTGCTGGGCGGCGATCGACAGGGCCGCGACGTCGCCCAGGCCCCCGGCCGCGGCGGCGGCCTGGCACAGGGCGTCCCACCAGGCGGCGGGGTGGACCTCGGTGCCGTCGGGGTGCGGGGCGGTGCCGGTGCGGACCAGCGCCCCGGTGTCGGCGTCGCGGATCACCACCTTGCAGGACTGGGTCGAGGAGTCGACCCCCGCGACCAGGCGTGGTGTGCTCACCGGGCGCCGGTCAGGTGCTCGACGGCGAGCTGGGTCAGGTGCACGAAGCCGGCGCCGCGGGCGCCGACGGCGTCGGGGTCGAAGTCCTCGAAGGCGCCGCGGTCGGCCAGCAGGTCGGCGTAGGTCTCGCCGGCGGCGAGGGTGGGGGTGGCCAGCTCGGCGACCTGGGAGGCGGCCAGCGCGGCCTGGACCTCGGGGTCGGCGCGGAAGGCGGCGGCGCGCTCCTTGAGCAGCAGGTAGGTGCGCATGTTGGCGGCGGCCGAGGCCCACACGCCGGTGATGTCCTCGGTGCGGGCCGGCTTGTAGTCGAAGTGCCGGGGGCCCTCGTAGCCGCCGTTCTCCAGCAGGTCGACCAGGAAGAAGGCGTTGAGCAGGTCACCGTGGCCGAAGACCAGGTCCTGGTCGTACTTGGCGCCGCGCTGGCCGTTGAGGTCGATGTGGAACAGCTTGCCGTGCCACAGCGCCTGGGCGATGCCGTGGACGAAGTTCAGCCCGGCCATCTGCTCGTGCCCGACCTCGGGGTTCAGGCCGACCATGTCGGCGTGCTCCAGGCTGCCGATGAAGGCCAGGGCGTGGCCGATGGTGGGCAGCAGGATGTCCCCGCGCGGCTCGTTGGGCTTGGGCTCCAGGGCGAAGCGCAGGCCGTAGCCGCGGTCGGTGACGTAGGCGGCGAGGGTGTCGATGCCTTCGCGGTAGCGGTCCAGGGCGGCGCGCACGTCCTTGGCGGCGTCGGACTCCGAGCCCTCGCGGCCGCCCCAGAAGACGTAGGTGTCGGCCCCGAGCTCGGCGGCCAGGTCCAGGTTGCGCATCACCTTGCGCAGCGCGTAGCGGCGCACGTCCCGATCGTTGGCGGTGAACGCGCCGTCCTTGAACACCGGGTGCTTGAACAGGTTCGTGGTGGCCATCGGGACCTTCAGGCCGGTCTCGTCCAGGGCGGCCTTGAAGCGCTCGATGTGCTTGGCGCGGTCGGCGTCGTCGGCGCCGAAGGGGATCAGGTCGTCGTCGTGGAAGGTGACGCCGTGGGCGCCGAGCTCGGCGAGCCGGTGCACGGTCTCCACCGGGTCCAGCGCGGGGCGGGTGGCGTCGCCGAACGGGTCCTGGGCCTGCCAGCCGACGGTCCACAGGCCGAAGGTGAACTTGTCTGCGGGGGTGGGTGCGGTCGGCATCGGGGGCTCCTGTCACACGGCTGTCGCACGGCGGAATTGTTCAATGGATGAACTTATGGAGCGGCTGTGGCATTGTCAAGGCATGCCCTCCGCCGATCACCGCCCCCCGCCGGCCCGCCAGGGGACCATCCGCGAGACGAACCTGGCGCTGCTGTACCGGCTGATCCTGGACGCCCCCGCCCCGGTGTCGCGCGCCGCGCTGGCCGCCGCGACGGGCATGACCCGCGCCACCGCCTCGACGCTCGCCGACGCGCTGCTGGCCGCCGGCCTGGCGGCCGCGGTCGCGCCGCCGCCGGCGGCCTCGGCCGGGCGTCCGGCCGCCGGGCTAGTGGCGGCCCGGACCGGACCGGCCGGCCTGGGGCTGGAGGTGAACGTCGACTACCTGGCGGCGTGCGTGGTCGACCTGTCCGGGACGGTGCGTGCCACGGCGACCCGGCACGCCGACCAGCGCGGACGCGAGGTCGGGGCGGTGCTGGCGGAGCTGGCCGATCTGGCCCGGGAGGTCGCGGTGCCGGGGCTGACGCCGGTCGGGACCGCGCTCGCCGTGCCCGGGCTGGTGCAGGACCCGGTCGTGGCGGTGCCGGGGGCGGTGCCGATACCGACCATCCAGCGCGCGCCGAACCTGGGGTGGCAGGACGTGGAGGTCACCGATGAGCTGCGCAAGCTGCTGCCGGGCACTCCCCTGCCGTTGGCGATCGGAAACGAGGCGGACTTCGCGGCGCTGGCCGAGGCGCACGCGGAGACGGCGCCGGTTCTGTGCGCCTCCGCGGGCCTCGTGAATGAGGGTCCTGGGAACACCGGCGTCGCAGCGGCCGTGGATCGATCGGCTCAGGAGGGCGCGGCGACGCAGACGGCTGATTTCCTCTACGTCTCCGGCGAGATCGGCGTCGGCGCGGGCATCGTGCTGGGCGGCGAGGTGTTCCGGGGCGCGCGGGGCTGGGCCGGCGAGATCGGCCACGTCACCGTCGAGCCGGGCGGGGTGTTGTGCCGGTGCGGGGCACGCGGCTGTCTGGAGACCGTCGCCGGCTTGGAGGCCCTGCGGCGCTCCGGCGCGGCCGTCGCGGCGGCCGCCCTGGGACGGGCCATCGCGGCCGCGGTCAACCTGTTCGACCTGCCCGCGGTCGTCCTCGGCGGCGTCTACGCCCGGCCCGACCTGGCCGCCGAGCTGGTGCCCCGGGTGGCCGCGGCGCTGGCCGAGCACGTCGTCTCGGCGGCCTGGGCTCCGGTGACGGTGCGCGCGTCGCGCTGGGGCGAGGCCGCCGCCGCGGTCGGCGCGGCGACGGCGGTGGTCCGGCAGGTGCACGCCGACCCGGCGGCGTGGGTGGGGATCAGCTAGCGCCCCGGTGCGGAGAACCGGGTCACTAGCGGCGGTCCGTCAGCGCCGAGGTGCCGAGTTCGGTCAGCGCGTCCCCGGTCAGGCGCATGGTGGTCCACTCGTCCTGGGGAACCGCGCCGAGCGACTTGTAGAACGCGATCGACGGCTCGTTCCAGTCCAGGACGCTCCACTCGACGCGGGCGTAGCCGCGCTCGTGCGCGATGCGGGCGAGCTCGCGCAACAGCGCGGTGCCGTGGCCGCCGCCGCGCGCCGCCGGGCGGACGAACAGGTCCTCCAGGTAGATGCCGTGCGTGCCGTTCCACGTCGAGAAGTTCAGGAAGTAGACGGCGAAGCCGACCACGGCGCCGGTGACGTCGTCCTCTGCCATCAGCGCGTACACGGCCGGCCGCTCCCCGAACAACGCCGATCGCAGCTGCTCGTCGGTGGCCTTCGCGGCCTCCGGCTCCCGCTCGTAGTCAGCGAGTTCGGCGATCAGGGTACGGATCATCGGGACGTCGGCCGGGACAGCGGTTCGGATCATGGAGCCAGGATAGGCGGCGCCCGGTGGGCGCCGACGCGCGCCACCAGTTCCTCCAGCGCCACGCCCAACGGCGCCTCGATCAGCGTGGTGGCGTAGCGGTCACCGCGGGTCAGGCCCTGGTTGACGATCACGACCGGTTTGCCGGCCTCGGCGGCGCGGCGCACGAAGCGCAGGCCGGACATGACGGTCAGCGAGGAGCCGAGGACCAGCAGGGATCGCGCGTCGTCGATCAGGGCGCGGCAGCGGTCGACGCGGGGCTTGGGCACGTTCTCGCCGAAGAAGACGACGTCCGGCTTCAGCACGCCGGTGCCGCAGGCGGTGCAGTCGACCGGGCGGAAGCCGCGGACCGCGCTGTCGGCCAGGTCGACGTCGCCGTCCGGGTTGACGCGGTCGGCGACGCCGGCGAAGGCCGGGTTGACGGCCTGGAGGCGCCGCTCCAGCTCGGTCCGGGCGCTGAGGTCGCCGCAGGTCAGGCAGATGACGCGGTCCAGGCTGCCGTGCAGGTCCACCACCTCCGGGGCGGTGCCCGCGCGCTGGTGCAGCCCGTCGACGTTCTGCGTGATCACGCCGCTGACGTGGCCCGACGCCCGCAGCGCGGCCACCGCGCGATGGCCGTCGTTCGGCTGCGCACCGGTCATGGCCCGCCACCCGATGTGGCTGCGCGCCCAGTAGCGCTGCCGGGCCTCGGCGCTGCCGGCGAAGTCGTCGTAGGTCATCGGCGTGTGCTTGCGCAGCGCCCCGGAGGCGCCGCGGTAGTCGGGGATGCCGGACTCGGTCGACAGCCCGGCCCCGCTCAGCACCACCACGCCGCCCCCGGCCAGCAGGTCGGCGGCGGCGTCCAGGCTGGTCGTCCGCGGGAACTGCTCGCCGGTCGGCTCCCAGGTCAGAGTCGGTCTCATGCGCACCACACCACAGTAAGCACCGGACGGCGCCGGTTTCATCCCGGCGGGTCGCCAAGGCCGATCACCGGCGCCCCCGGCAGCGGCTAAGCTCCCGCCATGACCTGGCGGCTGCTGGTGGTGGACGACGATCCGGCGGTGCTCCGCGGCCTGCGCCGCGCCCTGGGCCTGTCCGGTTTCGCCGTGGAGACCGCGGCGGACGGCGGCGCGGCCCTGGCGCTGCTGGCGCGGGGCGGCGTGGACGCGGTGGTGCTGGACGTGTCGATGCCCGGCCTGTCCGGGGTCGAGGTCGTGCGCCGGCTGCGCCGCCGCGACGACGACGTCCCGGTGCTGATGCTGTCGGCGCTCGACGACGTCGCCGACCGGATCGCGGGCCTGGCCGCCGGGGCCGACGACTACGTGGTCAAACCGTTCTCCACCGCGGAGCTCGAACTCCGGCTGCGGGCCCTGCTGCGGCGGGGACGGCCGGTGCCGCACGGCGTCGCGGCGGCCTGCGGGCTGGTGCTCGACACCGAGGCCCGCACCGCGACGGCCGGCGGCCGGGCGCTGGAGCTGACCCGCCGCGAGTTCGACGTGCTGGAGGTGCTGGTCCGCAACGCCGGTGCGGTGTTGACCCGCGACCAGCTGCTGGATCGGGTGTGGGGCTACGACTTCCAGGTACGCTCCGACGCCGTGGACACGGTGGTCAGCTATCTGCGACGCAAGCTGGAGGCGGATGGACGGCCGCGGGTGCTGCACACGGTGCGGGGTGTCGGGTTCGCGCTGCGCGGCGAGGTGGATGTGGATACGGATACGGGCACTGCGATACCTGCGGACGCGCACGCGCACGGTGCGATACCGGCGAACGTGCACACGGACGGCTCCTGACCGATGAAACTGTCGACCCGCTTCGCCTGGATGTCGGCGGCGATGCTGCCTGTCCTGGTCATCGCCGCCGGGGCCGCTCTGGTCCCGTGGGAGAGCGCCGACCTGCGGGCCGAGCGGGACACGCACCTGCACGCCCGCGCCCAGCTGCTCCTTCCGCAGGCCGGCTCGCTGGCCGCGCAGAGCGCCGACCCGGCGTCGCGGGTGCGAGAGGCGTTGCAGGCCCCTGACGACGCGGTCGTGCTGGCGGTGCCCGGCTCCGCCGACGTGGCGGTCGGCGACACTCCCCCGGCCGCCCGGCTGCCACTGGCCGACGGCTGGTTCTCGGTCCGCGACGGCGCCCGGACCTGGCGCGGCTATTCGGCCTCTGATACCGCGTCCCGCACCCGCGTCTGGGTCGTCGAGCCGGAATCGGTGCTGAACGCCAAGGTCCGCAAGCTGCGCGGGCGGGTCTGGCTGATGGCGGTGATCGTCTCGCCGGTCGCGTTCGGAGTCGGGGCGCTGATCGGGCGCCGCAGCATCAGGCCTCTGACGGTGCTGCGGAACCGGGCGGGCCGGGTCAGCGCCGGCACCGGGGCCCGGATCGACCTGCGGACCGGCGTCGAGGAGGTCGACGCGGTCGCCGAGGTGCTGGACGCGGCCCTGGCCCGCCGGGACGAGCAGGAGCGGCAGACGGTCGAGGCCTGGCAGGCCGCGCGGTCGTTCGCCGCGACGGCGGCGCACGAGCTGCGGACGCCGCTGACGGCGGTGCAGACGGCGCTGGACGTGCTGGAGCACCCGGGGGCGGACGCCGAGGACCGGGGCGCGGCGCTGGCCGACCTGCGGGAGGCGCACACGCGGGTGCTGGGGCTGCTGGAGGTGCTGCGGGCGCTGTCGCGCGCCGAGCTGACGCGGCCGGAGTCGTTCGTCGCGGTGGACCTCGCGGAACTCGCCGAGACTGCGCTCCACGCCGCGCGCGGGCGGCACGCCGGGGTGCGTTTCGAGATGCAGGGGAACGTGGCGACCGGCTCGGAGGCCACGGTCGGGGCGCCGGCCGACGCGGGGATGCTGGTCGGGTGGGCCGACGGGCTGCGCATGGTGCTGGACAACTTGCTGGACAACGCGGCTGTGCATGGTTCGGGCGGCGCTGGTGGCTCGGGCAACTCGGGCGGCGCACATGGTTCGGGCAGTTCGGGCCGCGTGGTGCTCGGCGTTTGGCAGAAGGCTGATGTGCTCGCGGTGACGGTCGACGACGAGGGCCCGGGCATCGCTCCTGAGGTCCAGGCTCGGCTGTTCGAACGCTTCAGCAAGTCGGGGTCGAGCGCCGGGTTCGGGCTGGGTCTGACGATCGTGGCGCAGGTCGTCACGCTGCACGGCGGGACCGTCGAGGCCGGGGTGGCGCCGCGAGGGCGTGGAGCGCGATTCACGGTGCGGCTGCCGACGTCACAAGGTTTTCCCAAAGTCTCCTCCTAGCGTCGGTCACGAACCGACCCAGTGAAGGGGGAAGACCATGTCACGCATGACCTCGACGGCCGCCACGATGGCGTTGACCGCCGCTTTGTGCATTGGCCCGGCAGCGGCAGCCGACGCCGCCGGCTCCGGTAACCTACGCACCGCCGCCGCGCATGATTGTCAGCTCATCAACGACCTGCGACCCGTCGTCGGCGACCTGCTGGCAACGGTCGACGGCGACGCGGCGACGCCGGGTTCGGTGGCGTGGCTGAAGGCTCAGGCGGCGCGGGCGACGGCAGCGGGGCGGCCGAAGGTCGCGGACTGGCTGAGCAAACGGGCGGCGTTGCGGCAGGAGCAGGGCACGGTACTGGAAACGCGGCAGCAGTTGTTGGCCGACGGGGTGGCGTGGTGCAAGGCGCATGGGTTTGGGGAGTCGGCGTGAGGGCGGGGAGCGCCGAGGGAGATGTGGCTCGGAACATCGAACACTGTGTCCCGCCGGGCATTGAGCGGCGCGTTATGCGAAGCATTGCTGCGGTGTGCGTAGTCGCGGTACTGACCGGGTCGGCGGCCGGGTGTCGGCAGCGAAAGGCCGATCGGAATGGACCGGTCATCGGATCTACCGGCTCCGCGACCTCGTCGGGTCCGGCGGCTTCAGCAAGTCCGTCAGCATCCGTATCCACATCCGGATCCGCATTCGCATCGGGCGCAATCAGTCAGCAGGACGTCGACAGCCTCAACGGCATCCTCAGCTCGGTCGGCGGCGCCGCGAGCTCAGTGCGAGCGGCAGTGTCGGGCGACACCGCGTCGCCGAAGGGCTGAGGAACCGCAGTGCGCAAAAACCTCCCCAGCGGCAGCGCTGTCGCGCTCGTCCTCATCGTCCTGCTCGCCATCACCGGGTGCCGCTCCCGCACGACAGCGTCCCCGGCTCCGTCCTCAGCCCCGATCGGCAAGTCCCAGCAGTCGATCCAGGTCGGTGGCCTCACCCGGACCTTCCACATCTACCGCCCCCAAGACCTGCCGCCGCGCGCGCCACTGGTCGTCATGCTCCACGGCGGCTTCGGCACCGGGACTCAGGCCGAGCAGTACTACGGCTGGGACGCCAAGGCAGATCGCGAGCACTTCGCGGTGATCTATCCGGACGGGCAGAACCGTGCGTGGAACACCGGCGGAGGCTGCTGCGGCGATCCGGGCCGGCAGGGTACTGATGACGTCGCGTTCATCACCGCGGCGGTGCGGGCGACCGAGGCCGAGATCCCGATCGACGCGAGCCGGGTGTACGCCACCGGCATCTCGAACGGCGGGATCATGGCGTACCGGCTGGCCTGCGACACCGACCTGTTCGCGGCCATCGGGCCGGACTCGGCAACGCAGCTCGGGCCGTGCCCGGCGCCAAAACCGGTGTCTGTGCTTCACATCCATGGAACAGCCGACACGCGGATCCGCTACAACGGCGGCGAAGGCGAGGGCACCGCTCATATCAACGGACCGGCGGTGCCGACGGTGATCGCCGGGTGGCGCGCGACGGACGCGTGCGCGGCGCCGACCTCGGCTACCCAGGGTCCTGTGACGATGTCGACTGCGACGTGCCCGGACGGTCGATCGGTCGAGCTGATCACGATCAGCGGCGCTGGGCATCAGTGGCCTGGGAGTCCGCAACGTCCGGGGCTGGAGGCGGTGCTGGGGACGGACGCGCCGTCCACCGCATTGGACGCGACTGAGGTGTTCTGGCAGTTCTTCGCGGCGCATCCGAAGGTTGGATGAGGCGGCCGGGGCTCAGGCAGGTTTGCGGGCCAGGTCGTAGGCACAGCTCACGGCCTCGGTGAAGGCCGGCGCATCGGCAGCGGCAGTGCTACCGCCGCCATCCGCGTGGGGACGCAGGCTTGCGGCGAGGTCGGCATCGAAGGCGGCGGCCTGGTCGCCGAGGACCAAGGGCGGGAGGAACGACGTCGAGCGGACATGACCGAGGAGGTCTTCCAGGCTCCAGGTGTGTTCGACGGCGAAGGTGTGGCGCCCGAGGACTTCGAACCCTGATGCGGACAGCATCTCGGCGTCGGGCAGGTTCTGGCGATCCTGGGCCGCACTCGCAGGGTTCCTGCTTTCGGCGCCGAGGCGCTGCTGCCACCGGTGGAGGGTGTCGGCCAGCGATCGTTGCCAGGCTGCTTCGCCTACCCACGGGGAGGTGGACCAGCAGAGCGCGAGATGGCCGCCGGGAGCGAGCCAGTCGAGCAGTCGGCGGGCGACCTCGGCGCGTTCGAGGCGGTGGAAGGCGTTGCCGATGACAGCCAGTTCGAAGGAATCGGGCGCGGCGTCGAGGTTCTCGGCGTCGGACACCACAGGAATGACCGCTGCTCCCCCGGCTCCCCCGGCCTCCGCCTCCGTCTCGACCTTGGCACGAACCGCCTCGATCATGTCCGGTTCCCGATCCACGGCCCATACCTCGTCGAAATGCCCGCTCAACGGGAACGCGAGCTGGCCGGTCCCGCAGGCCAGGTCCAGCAGACGGCCGTGGCCGGAGAGGCGAGTACGAGCGACCAGATCGCTGAGCATGGCGGCCGGATAGGGCAGGCGGTAGCGGTCGTAGTAGTCGGCGGTGCCTTGGTAGAGGTCTGATGCGAATCTCGTCACGGGTGCACCAGCACCAGGACGTCGTCCTGGCTGAACGCCGGCTGGAAACCGGCTTGTCTGATTTCCTGAATCAACGCGGTGCCCTTCAGGGTCTGGAAGTCGCCGTCCTGCATGTCGACGACGACCCAGTCGACGCCGAACGTCTGAAGCGGCGGGAGGGCAAGGAGCGGGTAGACAGTGTCGGCGTCGACGAGGTGAGGCACCACGTGGCTGGAGGCGGCGACCCGGACGTTGCGCGGGACGGTGCGCACGGCCGCTTGCAGTGCCTTGACATGCCGCGACGGGCTCCAGAACGCCGGGCGGCCCAGGTGGCTCAGCGGGAACCCGGCGCAGGCGACGAAGCTGAACGTCAGCGCGAAGGCGGGGGCGTACCGGATCAGCTTCGAGCGTGTTCGATCCATGACTTGGGCCGCCGCGAGGACGTCGGCGGCCTCAACGGTTTCGATGGCCTCGACGGCCTCGATCATCGCGAGGAACGCTATCGGCATGAGCACTGCCGAGTAGTGGAAGCTGAGGCCCCAGTAGTTCGGCGTGTCGGCGGTGAAGCGCCACAGCAGCGTCGGCACCGCGAGCACGATGAGCCGGCTGCGGGCAGCCAGGAACGCCGTGGGGAGCAGGATCATCAGCACCGTGACCAGCTTGACCGGCGGCCACACCAGATCGCCGGGGATCTGCCACGGATGCGTCGCGAGGTCGCCGAGGCCGCTGCCCGACGTGGAGCTGTCCGTCAGGCGGGCGTGCGCGCCGGCGGCCGTGAAGTGCGGGATCACGATGAACAGCGACACCGCGGTAGCCATCGGGCCGAGGACGCAGAGGACCCTCCCGGCGCGAGGCGCGTCGCGGTAGAGCAGCAGGCCGAACACGAAGACTGTCAGCCCCATGTCCTCCTTGACGAGGAGCAGCGCTGCCGCCCACACCACCGCGGCGCGGGTGCGCTTTTCGAGCAGCGCCACGACGGCCATGGCGATGAGCGGCAGCTCGAAGGCGACCTCGTGGAAGTCGAACCCGATGAGCTGCTGAACACCCCACGACAGCGCATAAGCCCCGCCGATCGCCGCCCCGGACCTCACCCCGAGACGCCGGCACCCATACTGCGCGACGACGAACACCGAGCCTGCGACCAGGGCGGCTTGGAGCACCAGCAACGTCTCGACGTGCGGCGCGAGCCGGTAGAGCGGCGCCAACAGGCCGAGGATGGGACTGACGTGATCGCCGAAGAGATTCGGACCACTCGCGCTGAGGTCCGCACCCTTCGAGCGGTAAGGCGCGTCGGGAGCCGTCAGATGCGCCAGGTGCTTCGCGTACTGCCCGAATATGCCGAGATCGTAGCCACGCGTCTCGAACGCCTGATGCAACCGCACCGCGAGCAGCGAGTACACACCAAACGTCGCCAGCGCTATCAGAGCAGGTATTCGCCGATACCGACCATCCACAACACTCCCCGACCGTGGCAGCGACGACTCACCCACCCCCGACAACCTCTGCCCACCAAGGCGCGATAAAACCGATGCGCGAGTCACGCATCCCCCCGAGATCATAGGAATTATGGCGATTCCTGCCGCCATGCGACGCGGTGCCGCCCATGCTAACCAGGGTTATGCGACTATGAGCCCAAACGCTGAAAATGATCGATCAGAGTGAGAATTTGGGAGCTCTGACTCGGCGATCAAGCTCAGGCCCCCTCCTGCACGAGCAGCGCACCAAGCAGCGCACCGAGCAACTCAGCAGGCGACGCCTCGATCTACCTACCGATGCCGCGCCGCCAACTCGCTCCGCGACCGCACCCCCAGCTTGCGGTACACCGCAGCCAAGTGCGTCTCGACGGTGCGGATGCTGATGAACAGCCGTGCCGCGACCTCGCGGTTCGTGTGGCCGGCCGCCACCAGGTCGGCGACCTGTTGTTCGGTCGGTGTCAGGGTCTCGCCGCCGGTGCCGCGGCGGCCCTTGCCGAGTTCGGCGCGGGCCAGGTCGGCGAACGGGACCGCGCCGGCGGCCTCGAAGCATTCCAGTGCCGCGCGGAGGGCTTCTCCGGCTTGCGGTCGGTCCTTGCGTCGGCGCTGGATCTGTCCCAGTGCCAGCAGGCTGCGGCCCAGTTCGACCGGGAACTGCGAGTCCCGGTGTGCCTCCACCGCCGCTTCCAGGGACTGCGCCGCCGCGTCGAGGTCGCCCTCGGCGCCGAACGCGAAGCCGTCGATGCGGTGTCCGATCCCCAGCAGGGTCGGCCGGTGGTTCCGTGTGCCGAGCTCGATCAGGTCGGCGGAGATGTCGCGGGCTTCCTCCAGGCGGCCCAGGTTGACCAGGGCCTGGCCCAGGTTCCCCTCGAAGCGGCCCCGCCGGCCGGGCTCGCGGACCCCGGCCTGCCGGGCCTTGGCCAGCGCCGCGCCGAGCACCTCCACGACCGCCTCGTCGTCGCCGTCCAGCAGCGCGGCCAGGCCGATCAGGCTGGCGACCATCACGCCGCCGGCGGGCAGGCTGTCGATCCGCGGACGGGTCGTGCCGATGCTGTCGGCGAACAGTGTCAGCGTCGACTCGGCGGCGGTCATGCCGACCGGCTTGCCGGCCTCGGCGGAGATCAGGGGGATGCCGCGGTCGAGGGCGTCGCGCGCGGCGGCGGGGCGGCCGGCCCAGACCTCGGTGAGGGCCAGGTGCCCGTACAGCGAGACCAGCATCGGCTCGTCGCCGAGGTCCTGGTTGGCCGCGATGGCGGCGAGCAGGGCGACGCGGGAGCGGTCCAGGTCGTCGACGTCCTTGTACCAGGCGGCCATGACGTTGTCGGCCCGGTTGCTGGACACCACATAGGGCAGCTCGCGCTGAAGCTCGCCGATCCGGTTCATCTGCTCGAAGGCGATCCCGCGCCCGGCCTCCAGGTCCGCCAGCGCCGAGTACAGCAGCGCGGTGGCCAGGGCCGCGCCGTCGGCCTCCGCGCCGACCTGGTCGAACAGCTCCAGCGACCGCCGGGCCAGTTCGGCCCGCGGGGTGCCCAGGCCGTCGCCGACGTCCGCGGCGAGGGCCAGCACGACGGCGCGGGTGTGCGCGTCCAGCTCGGTGTTGGCGGCCAGCGGGGCCACGAACCCCTCGGCCTGGTGCCGGCCCTCGGCCCACCACATGGCCTCGACCAGCACCGGAAGCGCGCGCCGCCGGTCCTCGACCCCGGTCCGCCACACCGCCTCGGCGCAGGTGCGTGCCTGCTGGTAGTCGCCGGCGCGCAGGTGCAGCTCCCCGGCGACCCGCAGCCGGCGGCAGCGGTCCTCGCGGTCGGTGATCGGGGTGCAGTCGGCGGCCCGTTCGGCCAGTTCGGCGGCGGAGCGGACGGCGCCGCGAGCGGCGGCGGAGGCCGATCCGGCCTCCAGGTAGGCGGCGATGTCGGCGTCGGGTTCGCCCTGCCAGGCCCGCAGCACGTGCCGGGCCCGCAGTTCGGGGTCCTCGACGACCTCGGGCAGCCGCCGGTGCAGCGCGCCGCGGGCCAGCGGCGGCGCGGCGTCGGCGACGGCGGCGCCGAGCAGCGGATGCGCGACGCGCAGCCGCCCGGACAGCGCGGCGACGACGCCGGAGGCGACGGCCCGGTCGATCGCCGCGTCCGGCGCGGCCACCGACGGCGCCAGCACCCGCCGCGCGAGCGCGATGGTCGGCTGGTCCAGCATCGCCACGGTCAGCAGCACCTCGTGGACCTCGGGTTCGAGGCTGCCCAGGCGCCGCCGGACCAGCGCCGACAGCGAGGCCGGGATGGGCAGTTCGGACGCGGCGACGGCGCGGGCCCGCCCGACCCCGGGTTCGGCGGCCAGCGCGGCCCCGACCTCCAGGGCCCAGAACGGGTTGCCGCCGGTCTGCTCGGCGATGCGGTCGGCGGCGCCGAGCGGCAGCACCGCCTGGTAGCGGTCGCGGATCAGCCGCCGGATCGGCTCGGAGCCGAGCGGGCCGACGGTCAGGCGTTCCACGTTCTCCAGCGGGATGTCGTCGGCGGCTATGTATTTGCGGACGTAGGACTCGTCGTCGGCGACGCCGGCGGTGCGGTAGGCGGTGAGGATGCGCAGCGCGGAGGTGCCGAGGCGGCGCACGGCGAACCACAGCGCGTCGGTGGTCGGCTCGTCCAGCCACTGGAGGTCGTCGACGGCGACCAGGACCGGCCGCTCCTGGCACAGTCCGCGCAGGACCGCGAGGGTTCCGGCGCCGACTTCGAGGGGGCCGATCGAGGCGGTCGGCGCGGCCCGCAGCAGGGCGGCCTCGACGGCGGCGCGCTGGATCTGCGGCAGCGCGGCGAAGCGGCTGTCGGGCAGCTGCTCCATCAGGTCCATGAGGCCGGCGAAGGACAGGCCGCTCTCCTCCGGCGCACCGCGCGCGGTCAGCACCGTCCATCCGGCGGCGCGGGCGGCCTCGACCCCGGCGGTCCACAGCGTGGTCTTGCCGATTCCGGCCTCGCCGACCAGGACCAGGGCCCTGGCGCCGGCTTCCGGAGCGGCGAGGAGCCCGCGCACGGCGGCCAGCTCTGCGTCACGGCTGTAGACGGTGGCGTCCGCCGTCCGCGGTGACTCGGGGCGGGCAGCGGACTGCATATCGATACTCTACGCAGCCGGGGGGCTCGAATCTCCGTGTTTCCACGGATCCACCCGGAGCGCGTACCCACTATTCCGCCGCGCTCGCACGACCGTTCGGAACTGGGGCGGTCGCCGGCGCGCCCCCGGCGCCCCTTGTCATGGATCGGTACACGGACACTGACTGTGGGTTACTCATTGCCCTGTATCGCGATGCCGCCGTATCGCCAGGCCGCTGTTCCGCTGTTCCGCCGCGCCGCACAGCGCGTCCCCGCCCCGTCTTCATCCCAAGGTCTTGGTCCAGCCATCGACAAGTATCAGGATACTGAGGGAAGCCCGGCGGCAGGCCGCCGCCGGACCCTGTCGACCACGGGAGACCTGTCATGGACCTGACAAGAAGGACCCTGATCAAAACCGCCGTCATAGCGGGTGCGGCACCGGCGGCGTTGTGGACGGGGCAGGGTGCCGCGAGCGCCTCGGCCACGTACGAGGTGGCCGTTTGCGAGCAGTACCACAACCAGATCCAGATCCACTCCTCGTCCTCCGCGTGGGGGACGCCGTCGTGGACCTGGTCGCCCGGGCAGGGCGGATGGAGCAACCTGTCGGACGTCAAGTTCCGCAGCACCGCCGCGTTCGGGGAGGTGGCGCTGGTCGCGGCGTCCGGGGGCAATGTCGGGATCGTGGACAAGGCCGCGTCGGGGACGCAGGGTACGGGCAGCCTGCTGTGGTCGGCGGCGCCCGGGGACAATCCGCACGCCATCGAGCGCATTCCGAACATCGGCGCGATCGTGACAGCCTCGTCCGGCGGCTACCTGCACGTCTACGGCCCGACGGCCATCAGCGATCCGTCGACGCTGGCCCTGGTACAGACCATCAGCTTCGCCGGCGCGCACGGCCTGTGGTGGGACGACGTGAACTCGCGGTTGTGGGCCATCGGGCAGGACAAGGCCACGTCCTACGCGGTCAGTGGCACCTATCGCAGCACCCGCCTGGTGAGCGGAGTGAACGTGTCCATCGGCTCCGGCAACCTCGGGCACAGCCTCGATGCCTCCTACAGCAACAGCTCGATCCTGCTGGCCAGCCACTCCAGCGCGGTCGTCGCCATCAACAAGACCACGCACGCCGTCACAACCGTGCACGCCAACGGCGCGGTGAAGTCCTTCTCCCAGGACGCGTCCGGTGAGTCCTTCTGGGTGCAGGCCACCGGCTCCACGTACCACGGCGACACCCGGAACTGGGTGAACCCCACCGTGCAGTTCTTCGACGCCGGCGGCGCGAAGTCCTTCACCCGGGGTCTGTCCTACGGCGCCGAGTTCTACAAGGCGCGCCTGCACTCGACGAACTTCCACTGACCGTCAGCCGCACCTCCCGGCCAGCCACACCACGGCGAACGGCCCCAGCGTCACGGTTCCCGAGTCCGGGAGCCAGTCCCACCCGTGTCCGGCGTCGGCGGTGATCGCGCCCAGGTTCCCGATCCCGCCGCCGTCGTACTCGCGGGCGTCGGTGTTCAGCACCTCGTGCCAGGTCCCGGCCCAGGGCAGGCCGACCCGCCAGTCCCGGACCTCGCTGCCGGAGAAGTTGGCGACGCACACCACCGCGTCGCCGTCGCGGCCGTACCGGACGAACGACATCATGTTGGCGTCCGCGTGCGCCCCGCCCCAGTGCGTCGCGCCGGGATCGTCCTCGCGCGACCACAGCGCCGGGAGGTCGCGGTAGCGGCGGTTCATGTCGACCATCATCCGGGTGACGCCGTCGCCCTCGGCGGCGCCGGACCAGTCCAGGCCCCACTGCTCGCTCCACTCGCCGCGCTGCCCGAACTCCCCGCCCATGAACACCAGTTGCTTGCCGGGGAAGGCCCACTGGTACGCCAGCAGCCCGCGCAGCCCGGCCAGCTGCTGCTCCCGGGACCCGGGCAGCTTGCTCGCCAGCGAGCCCTTCCCGTGCACCACCTCGTCGTGCGACAGCGGCAGCAGGTCGTGCTCCAGGAAGGCGTAGGAGCTCGGCCGGCGCAGCTCGTCGAAGTGGAACCGGCGGAACACCGGTTCCTTGGTCAGGCAGCGCAGGGTGTTGTTCATCCACCCCAGGTTCCATTTCAGGTCGAAGCCGAGCCCGTTCTGCGGCACCGGGTGCGTGACACCCGGCCAGGCCGCCGACTCCTCGGCGGCCAGCACCACCGACGGGTGGCGGCGCTTGACCTCGGTGGTCAGGATCTTGATGAAGTCCACGGCCTCCAGGTTGGTGGTGCCGCCGAAGACGTTCGGCTCCCACATGCCCGGCTGTCGCGAGTAGTCCAGGAACAGCATCGAGGACACCGCGTCCACCCGCAGGCCGTCGGCGTGGAACTCCTCGATCCAGTACAGGGCGCTGCCGATCAGGAAGCTCCGGATGTGCGGATGTCCGAAGTCGAAGACCAGGCTGCCCCAGTCCGGGTGCTCGCCGCGCCGCGGGTCGGGGTGCTCGTACAGCGGCTGCCCGTCGAAGCGGGCCAGGGCCCACTCGTCACGCGGGAAGTGCGCCGGCACCCAGTCCAGGATCACCGCGACCCCGGCCCGGTGGAAGGCGTCGATCAGGCGGCGCAGCCCGTCCGGGTCGCCCAGGCGCGCGGTCGGGGCGAAGAAGCCGGTGGTCTGGTAGCCCCAGGAGCCGCCGAACGGGTGCTCCATCACCGGCAGGAACTCCACGTGCGTGAACCCGAGCCCGGCGACGTGCGCGACCAGCTGCTCGGCCAGGTCGTCGTAGGACAGTCCGGGCCGCCAGGACTGGAGGTGCACCTCGTAGACGGACATCGGCTGGTTCGGCGTGACCGGCCGGCCGTCGCGGTGCCGCGCCATCCACTCCCCGTCGGTCCAGCGGTGCCGGGACTCGAACACCATCGAGGCCGACGCCGGCGGCACCTCGGCGGCGAAGGCCACCGGATCGGCCATCAGGCGCCACACGCCGTCGCTGCCGAGGATCTTGTACTTGTAGCGGTCGCCGGGCCGGGCGTCCGGGGAGAACCCGGACCAGCTTCCGGCCTCGTCGCGGACCAGCTCGACGCCGCGCAGCGGGTTCCAGCCGTTGAAGTCGCCTTCGACGTTGACCCGCTGGGCGTGCGGCGCCCAGACGCCGAAGCGGACACCGTCGGGCTGCGCGTGCGCGCCGAAGCCGTGCCAGTAGCGCAGCTCGTCGGACGCCGGCGTGGACCCGGCATACGCCTCAGCGGCCGCGGGATCGCTCGCCAGGCCGACCACCAGGCCGCCCGCCACATCATCGGCCAGGCCGCCCGCCAGGCCACCGGCCGGACCACCCACCAGGTCGGCCACCGCGCCGACCCCGCCCCCGGACCCCTCGGCCCGGCCCCCGTTCCAGCTCACGGCAGCAACCCCGCCGACTCCAGCAGGTTCCCGTCCGGGATCTGGATCGGGCGGCGCTCGACCAGCGGCCGCGCCATCCCGGCCAGCTTGCGGGCCTGGCTCTCGCCGGTCACCGTCGCGTAGACCCCGGCGGTGGCCTCGGCCACGCCGCCCCAGCCGTAGCGGTCGCGCACCATCGCGTGCGCCGCCGTGGCCATGGTCCGCGCCGACTCCTGGTCGCTGATCAGGTTGCTGACCGACTCGGCGAGCGCCTCGGTGTCCCGGGCCCGGAACCGCAGGCCGGTGACGCCGGGTTCGACGATCTCGGCCAGGCCGCCGGTCTCGGACACCGCCAGCGGCGCGCCGACCGCCGCCGCCTCCAGCGCGACCAGTCCGAAGGGCTCGTAGATGCTCGGCACGACCATGGCGTCGGTGGAGGCCATGGTCGAGGACAGCCCGGGCGCGGCGACGAAGCCGGTGAAGCTGACCTCGCGGTGCAGGTCCAGGTGGCCGGCGGTGGCCTCCAGCTCGCCGCGCTGCGGTCCGTCGCCGGCGATCACCACGCGCAGTCCGGGGTGGCGCCGCCGCAGTTCGGGCACGGCGTGCAGCAGGTGCTGGACGCCCTTCTCGTAGACCAGCCGGCCGGCGAAACCGATCAGCGGGCCGGAGCCGGCGTAGCGGGAGCGGGCGGCGGCGACCTCGGCCGGGTTGGGCCGCCAGCGCGGCATGTCGACCCCGTTGGGGATGATCGCGGTCTTGGCCTCCGACACGCCGAGCAGCGCGTCGACCTCGCGCCCCATGTACTTGGAGCAGACCAGCACGCGTTCGGCCTCGGAGCCGAGCCAGCACTCCACGGAGTGGATGGCGCGGTTCAGGTCGCCGGGCAGCCAGCCCTGGTGCCGGCCGGCCTCGGTGGCGTGGACGGTGGCGACCAGCGGCACCCGCAGGTGGTCCTTCATGGTGACGGCGGCGTGCGCGACCAGCCAGTCGTGGGCGTGGACGAGGTCGTACTCGCCGGTGTCGGCGGCGCGCAGCGCGGCCCGGGTCAGGGTGTGGTTGAAGGCCATGGTCCAGGCCAGCAGGTGCGGGGTGTCGAAGGGGATGGCCGGCGGGTCCTCCGGGGCCCGCACGACGCGCACCCCCTCGACGATCTCGTCCAGCGGCGCGCCCGGCGCGTGCCGGGTGGCGACGGTGACCTGGTGCCCGGCCTTCGCCAGGTTCCGGGCCAGGGCGTGGACGTGGCGGCCGAGGCCCCCCACCACCACCGGCGGGTACTCCCAGGACAGCATCAGCACCCGCATGCCGCGGGCCAGGGACCGCGGCGGTGCCGGACGGCCGGTCCGGATCATCGCCATCTCGCGGTTGTCCCCGCTGGTCATCGTCAAGTCGCGCGCCGCTCCGGACATCAGCCTTGCTCCCCTGTGCGTGTTGTGCGTGGTGGTTCGTGGTGCGTGCTCAAAGCTTCGAAACCAGTGGATCCGATGGAAGTCGCAGTGATCGGGCCGGTGCCGGGGCCGGTGGCGGGCCCGGTGCCGAGGCCGCCGATCGGGCCGGTGGCCGGATCAGCGGTGGCCAGCGTCCAGCCGCGTAGCGCCTCGGCGACCGACCAGGCCTGGAACGGGCAGCCGGTCGTCGCGTGCGGCGCGGCGCCCTCGGCGGTCTCGGACACCGAGCCGAGCCCGGCCTCGCCGAGGTGGCCGGGCAGACCGCCGAACACGGCCTCGGCCGGGGCCGGCAGCCCGGCCGCGGCGAGCGCGTCGCGGTAGGGGCCGAGCAGCCACGGCCACACGGTCCCCTCGTGGTAGGCGGCGTCGCGCTGCTGCGAGGTGCCCCGGTGGTACGGCTGGTAGGCGGGGTCGCCGGGGGCCAGGGTGCGCAGCCCGAGCGGAGTCAGCAGGTCGCGCCCGACGACGGCGGCCGGCGCCTGCCCGCGCAGCGGCGCGTAGGGCAGGCTGTGCGCGAGCAGCTGGTTGGGGCGCAGCGAGGCGTCGTCGCCGGCCGGGCCGTCGACCACGTCGTACAAACCGCACTCCGGATGCGGGAACCGGCGGCGGAAGGAGGTGACGGCGGCGTCATAGCGCTGACGGACGGCGGTGGCGTCGCGCCCGGTCGCCTTCCACAAGTCGGCGATGGTTCCCAGGGCGTTGATCCACAGCGCGTTGACCTCCACGGCCTTGCCGCGCCGCTGGGTCACCGGGTCGCCGTCGATCCGGGCGTCCATCCAGGTCAGGGCGCAGCCGTCGGCGCCCTGGACGAGCAGCGAGTCGGCGGGGTCCACGCGGATGCCGTAGCGGGTGCCGTCCAGGTGCGCGCGCAGGATGCCCTCCAGACCGGGCGCGAGTTCCGCGGCCAGGTCGGCGTCGCCGGTGGCGGCGACGTGGCGGCCGACCGCGTGGACGAACCACAGCGTGCCGTCGGCGGTGTTGTACTCGACCGCGCCGGTGTCGGCGGTGTTGGCCAGCATGCCCTCGGACAGCGTCGCGGCGTAGGCGTGCAGCAGCCGGCGGCCCTCGTCGGCGCGGCCGGCCGTGAGGAACAGGCCGTCGTAGGAGAGCATCGTGTCCCGCGACCAGCTGCCGAACCAGGGGTAGCCGGCGATCACGTCGGGGGTGGCGCCCTCGCCGGTGCCGACCACGAAGGCGTCCGCGGCCACCAGCAGCCGGGCCGCGACCGGATCGGCGCCCTTGGCCTCGATCGCCCGGGCCCGTTCGCGCGCCGCCGCGATGATCGCCGACGCCGGCGGCGGCGCGTCCGCCAGGGCGGCGGCGGTGTCGGCGCTGCCAGCCCCGGCGGCCCAGGCGTTGATCTCCAAGGTCTGACCCGGCCGGGTCAGCTCACCGGTGAAGGACCCGGCGAACCACAGGTCCTCGCGGGCACCGAGGCCGCGCGCCGCTTCCTCGCGCAGATACACATCGCGATACCACTCGCCCGCCGCGTGCCACCCGGGTCCGGCGATCCGATAGGCGTCCTCGACGATCACCCCGTCGGCCGTCGCCCGGACGGCCGGGTCGCCGCCGCCGGCGAACCGCTCGCCGTGTTGGTCGCGCCAGGTGCACAACGCCTCGACCCGCAGGGTCACCGGGCCGCCGGCGATGAGCCGATAGAGGTAGCCGTACGCCGGACGGCCGTGCACGGCGGCCAATTCGGCTTCCAGCACCACGTCGCCGGCCCGCCAGCGCCACCGCGGCAGGCCCTGCTCCAGGTGGAAGCCCTCCAGCAGGGTGTGCCCGGCCGGGGCGACGGCCCCGGAGGCCCACTCGTGGGTCCCCAGCCGGATCTCGGCCCCGGATCCGGTGACCAGCACCGGATCCAGGGCCGCCAGACCGACGCGGCGGGCGCTCCCGCCGGATCCGGCCGCCACTAACAGAGCGTGATACCTGCGGGTCCGGAGCCCGCAAGCGGTGCCCATGGCATAACCGCCGACACCGTCGGGGACGAGCCACTCACGTGCGGAGCCCTCGGAGGGGTCGCCGCACAGCCGGGTACCGAAGCTGTAAGGATCGGGAATGGCCACGAGCGCCATGCTCGCAGCCGAATTGCAACTGCGCATTCTGTGGACCCTGCATAGGGTCGAGATCACATTGCGGTCGCCGAGTGACCCGAGAGTTCTGAGAGACCCGAGAAACGCGAGGACACGGTGAGCACAGCAGAGCAGGCGCGCCTGGACCAGGTCGACGACGAAGGCGGCGAGCCCTGGCGGGCATGGGGGCCCTACTTGTCGGAGCGGGCCTGGGGGACGGTCCGTGAGGACTACTCCCCCGGCGGAACCGCGTGGGACTATCTGCCGCACGACCACGCGCGCTCCCGCGCCTACCGGTGGAGCGAGGACGGCCTGGCCGGCATCTCCGACCTGGAGCAGCTGTTCTGCTTCTCGCTGGCGTTCTGGAACGGCCGCGACCCGATCCTGAAGGAACGGGCGTTCGGGCTGACCGGCGGCGAGGGCAACCACGGCGAGGACGCCAAGGACTACTGGTGGTACCTGGACTCCACGCCCACGCACTCGTGGATGCGCTGGCGCTACCACTACCCGCAGCGCGAGTTCCCGTACAACGACCTGGTCCACACCAACCGGGACCGCGGCGTGCACGACCCCGAGTACGAACTCGTCGACACCGGGGTGTTCGACGAGGACCGGTACTGGCGGATCACGGCCGAGTACGCCAAGGCCGGGCCGCGGGACCTGTGCATCCGGATCCACGTGGAGAACAAGGGCCCGGACGAGGAGACCCTGCACGTGCTGCCGCACCTGTGGTTCCGCAACACCTGGTCCTGGGGCCTGGTGGGGCGCGAGGCGGTGCCGCGGCTGACCGGCGAGGCCGGGCGCCTGGTGGGCGAGCACCACACCCTGGGGCGGATCGTGCTGGACGGGGCCGGCGAGCCGGCGGCGCTGGTCTGCGACAACGAGTCGAACACCCGGCGGCTGTGGAACAGCGACGGCGGGCCGCGCTATCCCAAGGACGGGATCAACGACCACGTGGTCGGCGGCGCCGACTCCGTCAACCCCGAGCAGCGCGGCACCAAGGGCGCGCTGCACTACGTGCTCACCGTCCCGGCCGGCGGCACCGCCGAGATCCGGCTGCGGATGCGCACCGAGGGGCCGGCGGACGCCCCGAGCGGCTCGGCCTTCGACACCCATCTGGGCAGCGAGTTCGACGAGGCGATGACCCGGCGGCAGGCCGAGGCGGACGAGTTCTTCACGGCCCTGACCCCGGCGGCGTGCACGCCCGACGAGGCGAACGTCCTGCGCCAGGCGGTGGCCGGGATGATGTGGTCCAAGCAGTTCTACCACTACAACGTCTCGCGCTGGCTGGAGGGCGACCCGGCGCAGCCGACGCCGCCGGAGGAGCGCCGCCACGGGCGCAACGCGCACTGGTGGGCGCTGTCGGCGCGCGACGTCATCGTGATGCCGGACCCGTGGGAGTACCCGTGGTTCGCGGCCTGGGACCTGGCGTTCCACTGCGTGGCGCTGGCCGCGGTGGACCCGGCGCTGGCCAAACGCCAGCTCCTGCTGCTGCTCCAGGAGTGGTACCTGCACCCCAGCGGCCAGATCCCGGCCTACGAGTGGGCGTTCAGCGACGACAACCCGCCGGTCCAGGCGTGGGCGGCGCTGCAGATCTTCCGCATGGACGGTGGCACCGACTACACCTTCCTCAAGCTGGTGTTCCACAAGCTGCTGATGAACTTCACCTGGTGGGTGAACCGGGTCGACGCCGACGGCAACAACGTCTTCGAGGGCGGATTCCTCGGCCTGGACAACATCGGGCCGTTCGACCGCGACGCCGGCGTCCCGGTCGGCGACCTGCTGGAGCAGAGCGACGGCACGGCCTGGATGGCCATGTACGCGCTGAACCTGATGGACATCTCGCTGGTGCTGGCCGAGCACGACCCGGTCTACCGCGAGATGGTCATGAAGTTCTTCGAGCACTTCGGCCTCATCGCCGCCGCCGCCAACACCATCGGCCTGTGGAACGAGGAGGACGGGTTCTTCTACGACGTCCTGCGCACCCGCAACGGCGCCACGATCCCGATGAAGGTCCGCTCCGTCGTCGGCCTGCTGCCGCTGGTCGCCACCACCTCGGTGCGCGCCGACGCCATGCAGGCGGTGCCGGAGCTGACCAAGCGCGTGCAGTGGTTCTTCGAGAACCAGAGCGACAAGGCCAACCTGCTGATGGGCTGCGTCGACATGAACCAGTCGCACCGGCTGCTGACCATGGTCACCTTCGAGCAGCGCCCGCGGATCCTGGCCCGGATGCTCGACGAGGCCGAGTTCCTGTCCGAGCACGGCCTGCGCGCGCTGTCCCGCTACCACAAGGAGCAGCCGTTCCGGCTGAACATCAACGGCAACGACTACAGCGTCGACTACCAGCCGGGCGAGTCGAACACCTCGATGTTCGGCGGCAACTCGAACTGGCGGGGCCCGGTCTGGTTCCCGGTGAACTACCTGCTCATCGACGCCCTGGACACCCACCAGGACTTCTTCGGCGACGGCATCACGATGCCCTACCCCAGCGGCACCGAACGCCAGGCGTCCTACGGCGAGATCGCCGACGACCTGTCCGACCGTCTGGTCGGCATCTTCCTCAACGACCGCGCCGGCCGCCGACCGGTGTTCGGCGACGTCAAGCTGTTCCAGGAGGACCCGGCCTGGCACGACCAGATCCCGTTCCACGAGTACTTCCACGGCGACACCGGCGCCGGCCTCGGCGCGGCCCACCAGACCGGCTGGACCGCCCTGGCGATCAACCTGCTGCTCCGCAAGGGCCGCCCGAAGAAGGACGCGTAGCCCCGAACAGCGAGTAGGCATAGACGAGCGTGCGCTGCGACCATCGTGCGATGATCGCAGCGCACGAGTTCGTCGACCGCTGGGCGCGGGCCTGGAACGCCCACGACCTCGAAGCCGTCCTGGCCCAATTCACCGACGACGCGGAGTTCTCCTCGCCGGTGGCGGCCCAGCTGCTGCCGGGCAGCGACGGCGTCGTCCGCGGCAAGGAAGCACTGCGCGCCTACTGGGCCGAAGGCCTGCGCCGCATCCCCGACCTGCACTTCGAAGTCCTCGGCCACTACGAGGGCGTCGGCATCCTCGTGATCAACTACCGCAACCAGATCGGCCGCCTGGTCAACGAGGTCCTGCTGCTCGACGCGGACGGCCTGGCCACCCGCGGCTACGGAACCTACCTCGGCGAGGCCGAGAACCCGGCTGGCGCTCGCTGACGGTGGGCAAGGGCGACGGCGACAGCGCTGCCGGCAGCGACAGCAGCAACGGCACCTCCGACGACGAGTGGTGGCCCGACGAGGACGAGTACGTGCGCTACCTGCACAGCGAGCGCGCCGCCTACGCGTGGGTCATGCACAAATACGGCGGCCTGCCGCCGACCGAGGCGAAGGCCGCGGCCGAGGAGTTCTACTACTACGAGGAACCGGGCGCCTATCGCGGCCTGGTCTTCCACGACGAGCCGTGGCACTGGGCGATGGTGACGATCAAAGGGTCGGACTACTACACCCGGCACCGCGAGCTGGCCCATCCGCCGGACGAGTACGGGACGCTCGACGAGCCAGATACATAAAGGATTCATATAAAGGCTGTATGCTTCTGGCATGAGCCGTCAAGACGCCGCCCGCGGCGCTCCCACCGCGATCGGATCAGCCCTCTACGGACTGGCCACCAGGGCCGTGAGGCGCCTTCCCCGCGACATGAGCATCACCTCCTCCGCCACCCTGGCCACCCTGGACCGGACCGGACCGCGGCGCATCACCGATCTGGCCGCGACCGAGGGGGTCACCCAGCCCGCGATGACCGTCCTGGTCCGGGTGATGGAGGAGTCCGGGCTCGTGGAGCGGCGGGGCGACCCGTCCGACAAGCGGGTCACGCTGGTGTGGCTGACCGAGGCCGGCGCCGCCTACGTCAAGGCCCGGCGCGAGGCGGGCGTCCAAGGGTTCGCGGGATTGATCGAGCAGCTCACCGCCGACGAGATCGAGGCGTTGGCGGCGGCCCTGCCGGCGCTGCGCCGCCTGGCAGAACTCGAAGACCAGGACCGGGAAGGGCGGAAGCAGTGACCGGGACCGGGGCCTCGGTCGGCACCGGCCGACCGACGGGTCCGAACACAGGCCCGGACACAGGCACGAACGCAAGCACGAGTATGAGCCCAGGCCCAGGCCCAGGCACGAGCCCAGGCCCAGGCCCAGGCCCAGGCACGAGCCCGGAGCATCCCGAGGCCCGCCTGCTGGTCCCCTCCCTGATGTTCATCGCCCTGGTCGTGGCAGCGGTCGGCAGCCTGGGGACGCCGCTCATCACCAGGGTGGCGACCACGTTCCAGGTCTCGCTCGACAGCGCGCAGTGGACGCTGACCATCACGCTGCTGAGCGGCGCCGTCGCCACGCCCGTCCTCGGCCGGCTCGGCGCCGGCGCGCACCGGCGGACCACGATTCTCGCGACACTGGCGGTGGTCGTCGCGGGCAGTGCGCTCACCGTGCTGCCGCTGCCGTTCGCGTGGCTGCTGGCCGGGAGGGCGGCCCAGGGCGTCGGACTCGGCCTCACAGCGCTGATGATGAGCGTGGCCCGGGACCATCTCCCGGAGGCGCGCAGCGGGGCCACGATCGCCTTGGTCTCGGTGGTCTCCATCATCGGCTCGGGCGTCGGGTACCCGCTCGCCGGGCTGCTCGCCGAGATCGGCGGGGTGCGGGCCGCCTATGGTCTCGGCCTGCTGGTCACCACCGTGGCCCTCCTGGCCGCATGGCGTTCCATGCCCGCGGCTCCGGCGGACCGCTCCGGTCACGTGGACGTCGTGAGCGCGCTCGTCCTGGCGTGCGGACTGTTCCTGGTCCTGTTCCTGGCGAGCCAGACGAATCTCTGGCGGCATCACCTCGGGGTGGCGATGGTCCTGGCCGCCGTCGCTGTGCTCCTGCTCTGCGTCTGGACCTTCTCCGAACTGCGCAGCAAGACGCCTCTGGTCGACGTCCGCGCGGTACGGCATCCGGCGGTCGCCGGGGCGAACATCGCGATGTTCGTCGGCGGGATCGGCATGTACCTCCTGCTCACGCTCATCACCCGGTACGCGCAGACGCCGCACAGCGCCGGCTACGGCTTCGGTCTGACCACGTTCGTCGCCGGGCTGGTCCTGATCCCGTTCTCCGTACTGGGATTCACCGCCGGGAAGCTCACGCCGCGGGTTCGGAAACGGATCGACGGCCCCCTGCTCCTGGCCGGGAGCGCCGTCGTCGTCGGAGGCGGGTTCGTCCTGTTCGCGGCGGCCCGGTCGAACCTGGCCGAACTGTTCGTGGCGATGGGGGTGCTGGGCTTGGGGGTCGGCAGCTTCTCGGCCGCCATGCCCGGCGTCATCCTGGCCGTCACTCCCAAGAGCGAGACGTCGAGCGCCATGAGCTTCAACTACGTCGTCCGGAGTGTCGGGTACTCGCTGGGCAGCGCCATCGGCGGCCTGGTGCTGGCCGGCGGCACCAGCCCCGGTCGTCTGTTCCCGAACGACAGCGCCTTCACCACGGCGGCGCTGGTCGGTGTCGCCGCGATGGCGGTCACGACCCTGACCAGCCTCGCTCTCGCTCGCCGGCGGTCGCGCGCGACCGCCGTTCCGGCGCAGTCCTCGGCTCAATCAAGCGATTGATCTTCCACCACCCCTATCCTCGGTCCATGGCCATTCACCGTATGGACAATGTCGGTATCGTCGTCGCGGACCTCGACGCCGCCGTCGCCTTCTTCACCGAGCTCGGCATGGAGCTGGAGAACCGCATGCCGATCTCGGGTCAGTGGGCGGGCGACGTCGTGGGCCTCGACGACCTGCGCAGCGAGATCGCCATGATGCAGATCCCGAACGCGCCCGGGAAGCTCGAACTCGCGACGTACCACTCCCCCAAGGCGGTCACCCCGGTGCCCGAGGTCCCGCCGCCGAACACGCTCGGGGTGCACCGGGTCATGTTCGCGGTCGACGACCTCGAAGACACCATCGCCCGCCTGCGGCCCCTGGGCGGCGAGGTCATCGGCAAGGTGAGCCGCTACGAGGACATCTTCCTGCTCTGCTATCTGCGCGGCCCCGGCGGAATCATCATCGGCCTGGCAGAACAGCTGAACTGAGCGCCGTTGAGCTGAGTGCAGTTGGACTGAGCACCGCCATACGCATTCGGGTCCGGCTCACAACCGCGACAGATCCACCGCCGCCGCCATGGCCGCATAGCCTTTGGCGCTTGGGTGCAGATGATCGCCGGAATCATCTGCTGCCAGCATCGCCGCCGGATTGGCCGGATCCCGAATCGCGGCGTCGAAGTCCACATATGCGTCGAACACTCCGCCACTCCCCCGCACGAAGTTGTTCACCGCCTGCCGCTGCGCCTCGTACGCCGCCGTCCAGGCGCCGTACCCCTGGAACGGCGTCACCGTCCCGCCAATCACGGTCAGCCCATAGGAATGCGCGGCGGCGGCGATCTGCTTCAGCCCCGCGACAACCTGATCAGCCGACGTTCCCGCCTTGATGTCGTTCACTCCTTCCAGGATGATCACGGTCCGCGCGCCGCTCTGACTCAGCACGTCGCGATCCACCCGGCTCACGGCACTGATACCGCCCCCGCCACTCCCGGACACGCCCGTGAAGTCGTCGGTGACCACTTTGTTCGCGCTGATGCCCTCGTCGATCACGCCGCGATGCGGATACGAACCGGCCAGCAGCCGCCGGGCCAGGTCGTTCGGCCAGCGGTCGTTGCCGTTGTAGGTCGATCCGACGCCGTCAGTGATCGAGTCGCCCAGCGTGATCACGGTTCCGGTGCCAGTCCCGGTCCCGCCGGTCTGCACATCGACCCCCGACAACAGCGTCCAGAACCCGAACAGGTTGTTCACCGGGAAGTTGCCCACCGCCCCGGTCTGATCCCCCGCCTGATCAGCACTCGAATACATGTCCTGGGTGCCCAGGCTGTGCAGCGACTCCAGTTGCACAGTGCCCGGGAAATAGACGCTCACCAGCAAGTTCGCATCCGCCGGCACGGTGAACGGCACCGCGTCGCTCAGCGCCTGCCCGCCCCCGGGAATCGTCACCGCCTGATTCCCGTGAAAAGTCACCGTCACCGGCGAGGCAATGGCCGACGAAGCGCTGCTCTGCACCGCGATCGTCACGTGCCCGACGTTCACAGGCGTCCCGACAAACGCATTGTCCAACCGGATTCGCACCTGCGAACCGCCGACACTCGAATGCTCCACCATCCGCAGGGTCCGATTGGTCCACGGCCCCGGCACCAGACCGTCATCGGCCGCCGCGGCCCAACTGCCACTCCATGCTGAAGACGAAGCCCGCGTCCCGATCCCGAAGATATGAAGTTGAGCACCGCCGCCGACCACCGGAAGGGTCACAGCCGACAGGGTCTTCCCCGCGGCCAACGGCACCGACTCCACATACAGCTTCGCCGACGTCGCCGCCTGCCCACTGGCGCGATTCCAGTGCGGCAGCGCGATCGCCATCGTGTCCGTGGCACCGGTGATCCAGTCCGGTGTCCCGATGGTGTAGCTCTGGGTACTGCCATCGCTATACGTCAGCGTTCCCGGCCCCGACGCGGCGCCGTCCACGCTCGTCGCCACAAAACTCAGAGCACTGCCAGCGGCCGAGTAGCCGATCCGCTGCCCGTTCGCCACCACGTTGTCCGGCTTTCCCGCCGCCACCTGCGGCATCGTGATCGCCGCCGCGCCGGCCACGACTCGCGCACCCGGCGACCAGCCGGCAGCGATCAGATCCTGCTGCGAGAAGCTGTTCCCATAGCCGTCGATGTTCGCGCCTGTGACGTTGCCGTCGTCGCTGATCCCGGTGTTGTTGAACGCCGCCGCCAAATCCGCCACCGGGGCCACCGGCGCGAAGGCCACAGCGAAGACATGGAGCGCCGGGCCGTTGTCGGTCGCGTTCACGTTCGGCAGCGTCACCGAGGCCACAGCTTTGCTCGCGACCAGCGGCACCGACGTCAGATACAGACTCACCTGATGCGCCTGCCGCCCGCCGCCCGAGTTCCGGTACGGCGACACGGCCGCGATCCCGACGGTCCCGGCCCACCAGTCCGGCGCCGACAACGCGAAGCTCTGCGTCGTGCCGTCGGAGTAGGTCACTGTCCCGGTCCCGCCGGTGGTGCCGTTGCTGCTGGTCGCCACGACGTCCAACGCGCCGCCGGAGCCGGCGAGCGCGAACGTCTGCCCCGCGGCCAGCGTGTTGTCCGGCTGTCCCGGCGCCACCTGCGGCACGGTGACCGTCGCGCCGTCGGCCAAGCTGTAGACGGCGCCCGGCGCCCATCCGTCGGCGGCGAGCGCCTGCGCCGAGAAGCTGGCGCCGCCGCCGTCCAGGTTCGCCGCGCCCGGTGCGGAGTCGTCACTGATCCCGATGTTGTCGAACGTCGCCGCGAGACCGGACGGCAGCGTCGCGGCACGCGCTGTGCCGTGCATGAGGCCTGAGAAGCTCAGGCACAACGCGGACAGAACGACGACGGCCTGCTTGTTCCGGGCCCGGATCGAGGGAACGTTCACATTCCGCAGTGTCGAAGACTACTGAGACACTGTCAACGCAGGAATCCGGTCAACGCCGCCACCAGAGCTTCGGGGCGGTCCAGCGGGATGATGTGTCCGCACTCTGCGATGTCGAGCCTGGTGACGTCGTCGGACACCGGCCGCAGTTGGTGGTACAGCGCCGGCCCTACCGGGTGTGCGCCGATCGCGAGCGTGGAGACGGACAGGCGGCTGCCGAGCGTCGCGGCCTCGATCTGGCGTGCGGTGGTGGGCATGGCGCGGTAGTGCTCGAAGGCGCAGCGCAGAG
Source organism: Catenulispora yoronensis (assembly GCF_039531695.1). Classification (NCBI taxonomy): domain Bacteria; kingdom Bacillati; phylum Actinomycetota; class Actinomycetes; order Catenulisporales; family Catenulisporaceae; genus Catenulispora; species Catenulispora yoronensis. The sequence goes on along the minus strand of NZ_BAAAQN010000004.1, from coordinate 106,530 downwards.
ACTCGGTGCCGGAGTACGCGGCGGCGAACGCGTCGCGGATCTCGGCGGGGATGCCACGCCCCTGGGTCCCGGCCGCCAGGAACCAGTCCACGTATTCGGCCTCGTGACCGGCGAGTACCTGTTCGGCCAGTCCCGGTACGGCGTGAAAGCCGAACCACCACGGCGGCCCGGCGGCCAGGAAGTCTTCCGCGCCGGGCAGGCGGCCCAGGAGTGCCTCCATGAGGACCAGGCGGCGGACCAGGTCGGGTCGGCGCATCGCCAGTAGGAACGCCGGTGGCATGCCGGCGTCGATGGCGACGACCGCGGCGGAGTCCACGCCGAGGGCGGCCAGCAGGTGTTCGGCGTCGGTGGCGAGGTTCTCGGCGTCGTAGCCGTCGGCGGCGCGGGTGGTGTCGCCGAGGCCGCGCAGGTCTGGGGCGATGACCCGGTAGTGGTCGGACAGCGGTGCCATGACCGCGCTCCAGAGCCGCCAGGTGTGCGGGAATCCGTGCAGCAGCAAGAGTTCTGGGCCTGTGCCCCGGACGGCGACGTTCACCTCGATCCCGTTGACGGGGACGCGCAGCAGATCGACGGGTGCGGGCATGGTTTCTCCCGGGGTGGTTACCATTGGATACCTGGTAACCTTAGGAAAGCGCCGGGGAGTGGCCAAGACGGCACTTCTCCGTCAGGTGGTGAGGTGGAAGTGACCGCCCTGTCCGACAACGCACGCGGCGACCTGTTCGATCCGGCGTGCCCGACCCGCGCGCTGCTGGACCGGGTCGGCTCGAAGTGGACGTCGATGGCCGTGAAGCTGCTCGCCGAGGCCGCGCCGCAGGAGATCCGGTTCGCGGAGCTGCGGCGCAGGATGCCCGGCGTGTCGCAGAAGATGCTCGCGACGACGTTGCGAGGCCTGGTCCGGGACGGGCTCGCGCAGCGGCGCGTCGAGCCGACGGTTCCCCCGCGCGTGCACTACAGCCTGACTCCGCTCGGCTTGTCGCTGGACGAACCGTTGGCCGCGCTGCGGGAGTGGGCCGAGGAGCATATGGCGGAGATCGATCGCGCGAATCGGGATGCGGACGCCGCGGAGGTCTGAAGGTGGGGAACCGTCACTCGGCGGCCGGCCAAGGTCCAGTCGACGTTGTGCCGGAGGGCGCCACCGCGGCCAGCAGCTCCCCCGTCACACCCTCCCCGAGCGCCGCCAGGTCCTCCATCGCGCGCTCGCGCTCCCAGTCCTGCGCGCCCACCACCAAGTCACCGATCTTCTCCAACACCGACGGCGGCACTCGCTCCGATCTCGCCGTCGCCGCCATCACCTCGTGCACTCTGCCGAGCAACGGCAGCCCTTGCGCAGCCTCGATCACCCCGCAGGCCCGCAACGCACCCCAATCCCGCGCCGCGATGGCCGTCGCCGACTGCCGGGCCGCCTCGTCCGCTCCCCGCAGACACGCGTAGCCGACGTCGCCTCCTAAAGCCAAGACCGCCCGATGCACCGCGACCACCCCGGCCAACCGGTCGCTCCCCAGCCGGAGTTCCTCCAACACCGCGTCGACCTCCGGCGCCGCCATCGCCGCGACCACGGCAGCGTACCGGGCCCTGGACTCCTCCCAACTGCCCGCCGAGACCCACTCCGCAACCGCGTCGACATCCTCATCGGACACGAACACCCACACCGGCAGCTCCCCGCCGACCACCTCCCCCCACACCCGCTCGACAGTCAGCGGCTCTACCCGCCACCGACTCCGCACCAGAGCCCTGACCTGGCCTCGCACCGGCCCCACACCACAGTCCCGAAGCCCCAACGCCAACCGCACTCCGTGCTCGACCTCCCCGTGCAACCCCTGATACCACCCGTACGCCAAAACGATCAGCGCCCGCTCCCCCTCACTCCCAAGCCCCGCGATCGCTTCCTCCCACACCCCGGCGACCTCCCCGACCCGCCCCTCAGCCGCCAGCGCGTTCGCCCGGTCGCCCAAGCTCGCCGCCAGCTCGCGCACCGCGTCGCGGTCCCGGCCCGTCGTATCAGCCACAGTGCACCACTTCCCATGTCAGAACTCTGTCAGACCATCACCAGGTGGAAATTTCAGGATGTTTCGCCTTGTCAGCCTGCACTGTGAGATATATACAGAACACATTGAGTACCGAACCACAAGGTGTCCAAAAGGTTCGGACTCACCCCCATCCGATCCGCCCGCGCCACCCGGAGGTCTCGCATGCCCAAGCCCGAAGTCCTCGACCGCGCCGACCAGATCGTCTACGAATGGCTGAGCTCGGCGGACGCCGACAGCCCGGCCGGCCCGCTGTTCACCGGCGGTAAGTACGCGGAGGCCGACATTGTCGGCGCCGTCATCCGTGAGACTCGCGGGACATGCAGCTCCTGCACCGCTTCGCGCGGCGGCCAGTGCTGCTGACCTCAGTTGGCCTCCCGTTTCTCCGGTGAGTTCGCCGGAGCGCTGGGCCGCCTGGTCTCGCCGGTCATCGCGGGCCTGGCGGCCCGGCTCGCCGCCGTCGCGGGCCTGACCGATCGCGAACGTGCCGCGGTCGTCGACGCCGCTGAGCGCGCCGTCGTCGAGACCGTGCACCGCAAGGTCAGCCGGGTCCTGCTGTTGGAGCTGAACGCCGCGCGCCTGTCCGGCCGACTCACCGCCGAGGACTCCCATGGACGGTGGACCGAGTTCCTCGCCATCGCTGACGAGCCCGGGTTCTGGCAGGCACTTGACGGCCGGTATCCCACGTTGCGGCACCGCCTGGAAACGATGATGAGCCGGCGGGCCGACGCCGCTCTGGCCATGGCGCGGCGATTCGCTGCGGATCGCAGCGCGCTGATGGAACTGATCGGCGTCAGCATCGACTCCGGCCCCTGCGAACTGCGCCGCGTCGAGTTCGGCGCGGGCGACAGCCATCTGGGCGGCCAGTCGGTCGCGATCCTGGAGTTCGCCCATGCCAAGGCCGTCTACAAGCCCCGACCGGTCGACGTCGACCTCGCGCTGAACCGCCTGCTCGGAACCGTGCTCACGGCCGTCCCCGCCGCCGAACGCATCCGCGTGCCGAACGTCCTGGTCCGGGACAACTACGGCTGGAGCGAGCACATCGCCCACGTCTACTGCGCCTCGGCCGCCGAACTCGCCGCCTTCTATCGCGGCGTCGGCCACTGGCTCGCGGTCATGCGGCTGCTCGGCGGCAGCGACCTGCACACCGAGAACGTCATCGCGCACGGTCCCGTGCCGATCGTCGTGGACTGCGAAACCCTGTTCAGCACCATCCCCGAGGGTTCGCCCTCGGGTCTGGGCGACGCCGTGGACACCGCCGCCAAACTCGTCGACGAGACCGTGCTGCGCGTCGGCATGCTCCCCAACCGGGGCGCGGCCCTGGGCTGGCGCGGCGTCGACTCGTCGTCGGTCGGAGCGCTGCCCGACGAGCAGCCCGCCGGGCAGGTCCCGGTCATCGTCGACGCCGGCAGCGACCGCGCGCGCCTGGGTTTCGCCGCGGCCGTTCCGGAGCCGGCCGCGAGCCTGCCGAATCCGAAGCCGGTGCTGGCCGACCATTGGGAGGGGGTCGCGGCCGGTTTCTCGGAGGCCACCGACTGGCTGCTGAGCGCCGACGCCGACGGCCTTCTGGAACCGGCGATATCAGCCTTCGGCGATTGTCGGATCCGGATGGTGCTGCGTGCGACCGATGTCTACGAGGAAGTCGCGCGCATGCTCTGGCATCCGGTCTCGCTCCACAACGAGCCCGCCGCCGTCGAACGCGCGGCCGAGCTGTTCGCGCAGATGGCCGAGCAGTCCGCGGCGGCGCCCGGCGATCCGGAGGCGATCGCGGCGGAGATCACGGATCTGTTGGAAGGCGACATCCCCTACTTCGGCACCACTGCGCGCGTCGGCCGGCTGACCGGGCCGAACGGGACGCACTGGCTGCCGGAGCAGGACCTGGCCGCCGACGCGCTGGCGCGCTGGCGGGGCGCGGATCTGGAGTTCGATCGCCGGATCATCCGGGCGACGCTGGTCAGTGCGTATCTGAACGCTGATTGGACGCCGAGCGCCGGTCTGCGTCCGCCGACCGCCGTCGCCACCGAGAATCTGGATCGGCGGCGTCGGGCCCTGGCCGCCGAGCTGGTCCGGCAGGTCCGCGACAGCGCGACCTGGGGTGCGGACGGCACCGCGACGTGGATCGCCCCGGTGCTGAGCCTGACCGGCTGGGTGGTCCAGCCGCTGAGCCCGGATCTGTACAGCGGGCTTCCGGGCGTCGCGCTGGTGCTGGCCGCGTATCAGCGGGAAGCCGATCACGGCCGGGCCGATCCGGTGGACGGCGTCCCCGCCCTGCTCGACGCCACGCTGCGCACGATGCGCCTGGCCGGGGACCATGCGGCGAAGCTGCGGGCCGACGGGGTCGCCCTGCGTCCCCGCGAGCCCGGCGGCTGGGTCGGGCTCGGCTCGGAGCTGTGGACCTGGCTCACGCTGCGCCACCTCGGCGCGGTCGGCGACGAGGCCGTCGAGCGCGCGCGGACCCTCGCCGCGCTGGTGCCGGACGCGATCGGCGACGCCGAGGAGTACGAGCTGGTCTCGGGCCCGGCCGGGGCCGTCGTGCCGCTGCTCCAGCTGGCGGCCGTCACCGGCGAGCGGCGGTGGTCCGACATCGCCTCGCACATCGGTTCGGTGCTGTGCGACGCGGCGCTGCCCAGGGAGGTCGGCGTGACCTGGCCGACTGTGCGCTGGCCGGCGGGCCTTGGCGGCTGCGCGCACGGCGCGTCCGGGATCGGCTGGGCCCTGGCGCGGCTGGCGCTGGCGACCGGCGACGACCGCGCGGCGGCGACCGCCGGGGCCGCGTTTGCTTTCGAAGAGTCCTGCTACGACCGCGCGGTCGGCGGCTGGCTGGATCTGCGCGAGATCGAGCCGGGTCTGACCGCCAACGCCTGGTGCCACGGCTCGGTCGGGATCGCCTTGACGAACGTGGATCTGACCCGGCGTGGCCTCGCCGTCGCCGACCACGTGCTGCCGCGCGCCGCCGTCGCCGCGCTCAGGGACGGCATGGGCTGGAACCACACGCTGTGCCACGGTGAACTCGGGGTCTGGGAGCTGATGGACGCCGCGCTGCGGGCAGGCTGCGCGCCCGAAGGGGTGGAGCGCGAGTCGTTCGAGGCGCGGATCGTGGCCGGTCTGGAGGAGAACGGCGCGATCAGCGGTATGGCTCGTGAGGCGTTCTCCCCGGCGATAATGTCAGGGCTCGGAGGTGTCGCGTACCAACTGCTGCGCATGGACGAGCGCAGCGATCTGCCGTCGGTACTCACTCTGAGCGACCCGTTCTGAGCTCCCGGTCTGAACTCCCGATCGGCGCGCACGGAAACCGTCGGACCGGTAGGGCAGGCTGGCGCCATGAAATCTCGCACAGGCGACATGTGGTGGGGCACGTCGGTCGAGGCGCCGGATCCCGGGGCCCTGGCCAGGTTCTACGTCGAGCTGCTCGGCTGGCACCTGGGCCACGAGGAGCCCGGCACGGCCGTCGTCGCCGCCTCGCCGCAGGGGCCGTTCTTCGTCTTCCAGCAGGCCGAGGGCTACCAGGCCCCGGTCTGGCCGCCGGTCGACGGCGCGCAGCGCCCGATGCTGCATTTCGACTTCCAGGTCGGCGACCTCGACGAGGCCGTGGCCGAGGCGGTCGCGCTGGGGGCCACGGTGGCGGAGGTCCAGCCGCAGGAGAACGTCCGGGTGTTGTTCGACCCGGCCGGACACCCCTTCTGTCTGTGCTTCGACCAAGGGTGACCGGGGCCGCCGCGATGCACTAATGTTCGCCGCCATGGGGTGGATCAAGCGGCGGACGGCGGCGCCGGAACCGGCACCGGTCGTGACCTACGAGGAATCGCCGGAGCGCCACGTCCTCGGGCTGCTGGCCGAGTCGCTGAACGCCCGGGGCGGCGGCTGGGAGATCACCGAGGCGACGAAGGGGCCGCTGTTGATGGGCCCCAGGGACGATCTCGCGGTCATCTTCGACCCGGGGGCCTGCGGCGACGACGATCCCTCCCCGGAACATCTCAGCCTGCTGGTTCTCTACGGCCTCGGCCGGCCGGGTGGGGCGACGCGGCTCATCGACTGCGTCAGCGTCCCCGGTCCGGACCTGGAGACCAGCCTCCAGCGGGCGGCGGAGACCTGGGCGGACACCACGGGGGCCGCGCTGCTCGCCGCGCTGGGCCTGCCGTCGCCGGTCGCCGGGCATTTCGGCGGCGACGATCCGAACGGCGTGCCGGGCTGGCACATCGTGGCCGGTGGCGTCGGCGGCTACGGAGCCGGCCCCGAGCACTCCGCGGTGAAGGACTGGCTGTTCGACAACCCGCCGTGGCGCCTGCTCGTCCCGGCGCTCGGCGAGGAACTGGACCGGTCCCGTCCGCACGCGGTCAAGGTGTTCCTCGCGGTCGGCAAGGGTACCGTCACCTCGGAGGTGCGGCTCGACGGCGAAGTGCACGAAGAGGCGAGTCTGGCCCTGATGGGCGCCGACTGGCCCCGGGTCCGGGACGTCGCGTCGGTGGGCCGGCTGTTCGCCATGCTCGCGCCGATGGACGACGAGGACTGCTACCACCCCGGACTACGGCTGGTGAACTAGCCGGTCGCCCTTCTCAAAGCTCTGCCGCTGAAGCCGGTAGCCCTTGGCGTACCAGCCGTCGGCGGCCATGAGCTCGGCGTGTGTGCCCTGCTCGGAGATGCGGCCCTCGGCGAAGACGTATATGTAGTCGGCGCATTCGGCGACGTTGCCCAGCCGGTGGGTGATCATCACCACGGTGCCGCCGTATTCACGCAGGCGATGGTAGAAGGCTGCTTCGGCCGCGGCGTCGAGGCTGGAGGTCGGTTCGTCGGCGATCACCAGCCCGGCGCGGCGGAAGAAGCCGCGGGCCAGGGCCAGGCGCTGCCACTGGCCGCCGGAGACGGACAGGCCGCCGCTGAGGCTGCGCTCCAGCAAAGTGTCGTAGCCGCGAGGCAGGGCCGTGATGAAGTCGTGGGCGTCGGCGTGGCGGGCGGCCTGCTCCACGCGCGAGGAGACCGCCAGCGCGGTCCAGTCGCCGATGCGGATGTTCTCCCCGGCGGTGAAGGGGAAGCGGGTGTGGTCCTGGTCGATGAACGCGATCCGGGAGCGCAGCGTCTCGACGTCCATCGCGGCGCTGTCGTGGCCGTCCCACAGGATCCGGCCGGTCTCCGGCAGGTAGAGGCGCGCGAGCAGCTTGGCCATGGTCGTCTTCGCCGCGCCGTTCTCCCCCACGAACGCGACGACCTGGCCGCGGCGCACGCGCAGCGAGACCCCGGCGACGGCGGGCGTCGTCGCTCCCTGATAGGTGAAGACGACATCCTCGGCCACAATCTCGGCGAAGTCCTCGGGGATCGGCTCGGTGCCCTCCGGGGGCAGGTGCCCGGCCGCGTCGTCGCAGAAGGCACGGTAATCGTCGAGGTAGAGGCCCTCGGCGTAGAGGTCGTTGATGTCCATCGCCAGGCTCAGCAACGCCTGCTGCACGCGGCTTACCGCCAGGTACGCCGTCCCGCCGACCGCCAGCGGGATCGCCTGGCGCCACAGGAGCAGCGCGAGGACGGCGTAGACGACGCCGGTGAAGAACCCCGCGACGGCGTTGCCCGCGATCATCGACATCGTCTCGGCGCGCACCAGCCGCAGGCGCTCGGCGAGGTAGGTGTCGGTGATCCGCCGATAGCGCTCCACGAGGTAGCCGGACAGGGACAACGCCCGGACCGCCGCGGCCGAACCGGTGGTCACCGCGAGGGACGTCAGCAGGTTCTGCCGCCGCCGTCCCTCCACCCAGCGCACGAACACCTTGTAGTCCAGCCGGGCCACACGCACGGCGGCCCACCACCGCGGCACCACCGACAGCAGAAGCAGCGGCACCAGGACCGGATGCAGCACCGCCAGGACGCCGGCCACGCCGATGAGCGTCGAAAGGCTCTGCAACACCAGCTGGGTGTTCATCAGCATCGAGCGGGCGGAGATCGACCCGCGCTCGGCCCGCTGCGAGGCGTCCACCCAGTCCGCCTTGTCGAACGCGACCAGCTCAGCCTTCGTACACAGCTCCTGGAGCCGGATCATCGCCCTGGCGTCCATCATCGGCCCGAGCTGCTGCGCGAGCGCCTTCGCCACCGAGTCGCAGAGCGAACGCGACACCGCCAGGACCAGCACCACCAGCATCGACGGCACCGCGGCCCGGATCCGGTCCGGCGTCGCACCGGCCCCGAACAACGGCGCGAGCACATCGGTGGTGGCGTACAACCCGAACGCCCCGGCCACCGACGACGCCGCCTGCACCAGCAGCAGCGCGACAGTCCGCGCCCGCGAAGCCTCGGCCGCCAGCCGGATCGAGGTGGCCACCAACATCGGCAGCCGCTTGGCCACGGTGCGATAGCCGGTGCCGGCGGTGCTGACGTATCCGGCACTCCACCCGTCGGGATCGGGAGCCATGTCGTCGACGACCGTCACGGGCACCGCGTCGACGTCGAACAGCCGTGTCACCCGACGCCAGAGGCGTGTCCACCGTCCCATCAGCTCAGTGTCATCGAGCGGCCGGGCGGCGTCGAGGGTGGTCGAAGGCTGATATGAGGGTCGGCTCAGCGGGCTTCGGCGGCGATCAGCTGGAGCACTTCGGCGGTCGGGCGCACGTCTCCGAAGCTGCGGTAGATCGTGTGCAGCGTCGCGTTCAGGTCCTGGTCGCGGACGGCGGCATTGCCGTCGGCGACCATGATGGTGCGGAACCCGCGGGTCGACGCGTCGCGCGCCGAGGATTCACAGCAGACGTTGGCGACGGTGCCGGTGATCAACACGGTTTCCACGTTCCGCTCGCGCAGTTGTTCGGCAAGCGGGCATCCGCCGGGGAAGAACGCGCTGGCGGTGCTTTTCTCGACCAACAGATCCTCGTCCCGGACAGTGAGCTCGGGGATGACGCGTTCGCGCAGCGGACCGGTGCCGCCGCTGGAGCGGAACAGTTCGGCCGTCCGCGGGCCGTAGAACTCGGCGAAGGTGCCCGAAGGCCCGCCGCCGACCTTGCCCGGGAGCACCCACGCGACTGTACCGCCGGCGGCGCGCAGGGCATCCGCGATGCGCATGATGTTCGGGACGATGCCCCGGACGTAGTCGAGATCTGCGAAGAACGGCACCATGTCGATCACGGCCAGGGCGGTGCGTGCCGGGTCGAGATGGTTGAAGGCGTGGCGCTTGCCGCGCCGTGACTCCTGCCGGAGGTATTCGCGTTCTTCGATCATCCAGTTGTGAAGCGGGGCCTCCTCGGTCATGAACGGACCCTATGCCACCATCGTGCGCGGCATGCCGAGCAGCGTGGCGATCCCGATCTCGAAGTGTGTCAGTTCATTGATGCGGTCGCCGGCGTAGCCCACGACCACGAGGCCGACGCAGTGGAACACGCCGGTCAGCGGGTCGCGGGTGTATTCGGCCCAGGCCGGCTGGTTGTTGGCGCGGGTCGGCAGTAGGCGGGTGATCAGGCTGCGGTGCGGGTGGACCGCGCTGAAGAAGCGGCGGGCGTCGTCGCGGCCGCGGTATTCGAAGGTCAGTGGGGGCATGCGGACCCAGACGTCGTCCGTCATCAGGGCGATCAGGGCGTTGACGTCGTGGCTCAGGAACGCCGCGACGAAGCGGTCGGCCAGTTCCTGCTCCTGGGTGCTGCCCGGGGCCGGGGCGGGCGGGCCCGGGGTGCGCGCGGCGTCGAGCGTGGTGCGGGCTCGTTTGAGCGCGCTGGTGACGGCGCTCTCGGTCAGTCCGAGCAGGTCGGCGGTCTCGGCGGCGCGGTAGCCGAGCACGTCGCGCAGGAGCAGGACCGCGCGCTGGTTCGGCGGGAGGAGTTGCAGCGCGGTCAGGAACGCCAGCGACACCGCCTCGCGGGCTTCGTAGCGGGCCTCGGGGCCGGGCTCGGTGTCCGGCAGGCCGTCGAGCAGCAGGTCGGGGAAGGGCTGGAGCCATGGCACCTCGCCGTGCAGCGAGGTCTCGGGCACCCAGCCGGCGACCGACGTGGCTTCGGGCCCCGTCGTGACCGGCCGGCGGGAGGTGGAGCGCAGGGCATTGAGACAGCGGTTGGTCGCGATGCGGTGCAGCCAGGTCCGCACCGAGGACCGGCCCTCGAAGCCCTCCAGTCCCATCCAGGCCGAGAGCAGCGTCTCCTGAAGCGTGTCCTCGGCGTCCTGGAACGAGCCGAGCATGCGGTAGCACAGCAGGTGCAGCTCGGTCCGATAGGGCTGGACCAGCTCGGCGAAGGCGTCGCGGTCGCCGGAGCGGGCCCGGTTCAGCAGTTCCGCGGACATGGATGACCTCTCTCGCGACGGGGACGGCGGAGGTGGACGGCCTCCCTCATTGCTACTGACACCGCTCCGGGCGGGAAGTGTTCGGTCCAGCGGCACCCAGTTTCCGCCGCGCGGGATGTCTGTCACTGGTGTAAGCCCTTTCCCGAATCCGATCGGAGCACGACACCATGATGAACACCGAGCCGACCCGCGACCCGGTATCCGGCCGGGCGGTCCTGATCACCGGCGCCAACCGCGGCCTGGGCCAGGCCCTGGTCGAGGAGGCGTTGCGGCGCGGCGCGCGGCGGGTCTACGCCGGGTCGCGGCAGCCGCTGACGCACCCCGACGCCCGGGTCACACCGCTGCTGCTGGACGTCACGGACACCGCGCACATCGAGGCCGCCGTCAAGGCCGTCGACGAACTCGACCTGCTGATCAACAACGCCGGGGTGTCGACGCCGGAGGCGCTCGACGACCGCGAGTCGCTGGACCGGCACCTGGCCGTCAACCTCTACGGGCCCTGGTCGCTGACCCAGGCCTTCCGGCCGCACATCACCGCCGCCCACGGCACCGTCGTCAATGTCCTGTCACTGGCCGCCGTGGCCTCGCTGCCGATAATGCCCGCGTACTCGATGTCGAAGGCGGCGGCGCTGTCGCTGACCCAGGCGACCCGGGCCCTGCTGGCCGCCGACGGCGTGCGGGTGCACGCGGTGCTGGCCGGACCGATCGACACCGACATGTCGCGCGACCTGCCGATCCAGAAGACGCCGCCGGAGGCGGTGGCGCGCGCCGTGCTGGACGCGGTGGCGGAGGGCACCGAGGACATCTTCCCCGACCCGTGGTCGGCGACGCTGGCCGAGGCTTGGAACGGCGGTCCGGTCCGCAAGCTTGAGCAGGACAACGCGGCGCTGCTGACGCAGCTTGGCTGAGCGGACGGCTCCATAGCGACGCCGGGCCGGGCCGGGCATGTGCGGGCCGGCCCGGCACCCGGTACGCAGCAAGGGGTGCACGCCGGGACGCTGGTCGGAGAGTAGGAGCGGAGAGTAAGAGCTGAGCTCCGGCCAGAGTCAGCGCCTGCATCTGCGCCCGCGTCAGCGTCTGCGTCGGTGTTGGTGTTGGTGTCGGTGTCTGTGCCTGCGTCTGCGTCTGCGTTGGTGCCTGCGTCGGCGTCTGCGTCAGTGCTGGGCGCCGGCCGTGAAGGCGGCGGCCAGCGCGGCAGCCTCGCCCTGGTCGAACTGGCCGCTGATCTGAATGCGGCCGTCGGTGATCGGTGACTGCACCAGGGGCGCCGACTCAACGGTCGCGCCAACGGTGATCGCGAGCTGGCCGCTGTTGGCGGCCATGGATGCGGTCAGCGCGGCGAAGTCCTTGGCCCCGATGGCGTCGAAGGTCACGTCGACCTGCCACCTGCCGTCGACCGCGGTGGACTTCGCACTGCTGATATGAGCCCCGGACAGCGCTGAGGGACCGAGGAGATACTTGTCCGCCAGGCCGTCGACCGAGCATGCGGCGAGGTAGTCGCCGTCCGCGGTGGACGGCAGCTGCTCGGGATGCGCGCAGTCCAGGGCGCCCAGGGCGGTCTCGGCACGGGTCTCGGAGTCGTTGGCCGCCGTCGGCATCGCGCCCTGGCCGCCCACCCAGATCACAGGGCGAAACGTGATCGACCCGGAGCCGCGCGACGTGCTCGACGAGGACGGCGAACTCGCCGAATCCGGGGTGTCAGGAGAACTGGGCGAACCAGGCGAACTCGGACTGCTCGGACCGCCCGAAGAATGCGCCGAGCCCGATGGCGAACTCTGCGCGGTCGGCGTGGCTTTCACCGACCCCGAGTCGCTGCATCCCGCCACCGTCACAGCCATCGCCATGGCGCCGACAACCGCCACCGTCGCCCCACGCACCGAACGCGCCACGTCCCGCCCCTATATGCATCTGCGCCCGAAGTAGAACCAGTGGACGTTAACATAGCCGATCAGCCGCCCACTGGTTAATGCGCTTTTTCGGAGCATTTGGAATAGTGAGCAATGACAGGCCCGGGTTTGCTGGGAAAAGGCATTCACGCCCGACCCCTGTCAATGCTCTGTGTTCTGGCCGGATACGTTTCCGCCCCGTCGGGGGTGATCTTTCACAGTGAGCTGTGATCGGCTATGGTCTGTGCATGGTGGACATCCGCGAGTTGGCGCGGCGCAGCGGGGTCTCGCCGGCCACGGTGTCGCGGGCCCTGAACGACCGTGCCGAGGTGAGCCCGGAGACCCGGCGCCGCGTGCTGGAACTGGCCGAGGAGCTGGGGTACTCCCCCAACCAGCCGGCCCGCACCCTGGTGCGCAGGCGCTCGGACATGGTGGGGCTGATCTGGGACACCGGCTACGCCACCCAGAACCGGCGGCACCCCTTCCTGCAGGACCTGTTCGTGGGCATCAAGCAGACGCTGGCCGAGAGCGGCCACCATCTGATGCTGCTGTCCACGGCCGACTTCGGCGCGGGGGTGGACGTCTACGTGCGCGCGGCGCGGCAGCACAGCCTGGCCGGAGTGATCATGATGGGCGTGGACGAGGCGCATCCGGCGCTGACCGCCCTGGTCGACACCGGCATACCCGGCGTCGGCATAGACCTGTCGCTGCAACGCAACCGCACGACCTACGTCACCTCGGACAACCGCACCGGCGCCGCGGCCGCGGTCCGGCACCTGTTCGACCTCGGCCACCGCGCGATCGCCACGATCACCGGCCCGCTGAGCCTGATGCCCGCCGCCGAGCGCCTGGCCGGTTACGAGCACGAGATGGCGCGGCTGGGCCTGTCGCCGCACCCCGACCATGTGGTCACCGGCGACTTCTTCCTCTCCAGCGGCTACGACTGCGCCGCGCAGCTGCTGGCGCTGCCGGAACCGCCGACCGCGATCTTCGCCGCCGGCGACGAGATGGCCATCGGAGCGCTGCACGCGCTGGCCGACGCCGGCCTACGGGCCCCGGACGACGTCGCGGTCGTCGGCTTCGACGACATCGAGGCCGCCTCGCTGGTCCGTCCCACGCTGACCACCGTCGCGCAGGACCGCGTGGGCCTCGGCGCGGGCGCCGTGCAGGCGCTGCTCAGCGCGCTGGACGACGACGGCGCGGTGCAGGCACCGTTGCAGGTCGCGACGCGGCTGGTGGTCCGGGGATCGTGCGGAGGCACGCCGACCGGAGGCTGAAGCGACGGGGATGGCCTGGAGCGTTGCGGGCGGAACCTACGTCTTCACCGGAGCTTTGGCCTTGGCGTTTGCCTTGTCGCCCCGCGTCCCGGCCGCCGCCCCCGACCCCGCCCCCAGCACCACGTCCAAATGCCCCGCCCACGCCCGCACGACCTCCGCCCGCCGGACCGAGTCGTCCGTGAGCACGTCGGCGAGGCCGAGGCCGCGGGCCAGGTCCAGCGTGGCCTGGACCAGCCGGTGGCCGACCTCGTCGTCGTCCTGCACCCCGAGCGCCTCGATCGCCATCCGGTAGGCGACACGGCCGAACTTCTGCTCCAGCGGGACCACCCGGAGGCGGAGCGACTCGTCGGCGGCCGCGGCCGTCCAGACTTGCAGCGCGGCCTTGAACAGGGTGCCGGTGAAGTGCTCCACCAGCCGCGCCACCACGGTCTCGGTCGGGGTGGCGCCGCGCAGCGTGGTCAGCTCGGCGCGGGTCAGCTCGATGCGTTCGTCGAACATGTGCTCCAGCGCGGCGGTGATCAGCTCCTCGCGGGTCGGGAAGTGGTGCTGAGCCGCTCCCCGGGACACCCCGGCGCGCTCGGCGACCACCGCGACGGTGGTGGCGCTCCAGCCCACTTCGGCGAGGCATTCCACGCACGCCTCCAACAGCCGGCGGCGGGTGGCTCGGCTTCGGTCCTGCTGAGGCTCGCGCATCGGCGGTGCTACCTGTCTGGTCGGCTCGCTGCGTGGTCGGACGGCCGGCAGTCGGCTCGCCGACAGTCGGCCCACTGGCAGTCGCTTCACTGTCAGGCGGGCCACTGTCAGCTCGTTGTCGGCTGGCGCTATTGTGCCCATCGCGGGGGCCGGCGCTGCAAGAAGGCCGTCATCCCCTCGACGGCCTCCTCCGAGGCGAACAGGCGCGCCGAGGTGGAGGCGAGCGTGTCGGCGCGCTCGTCGAAGGCGGCCAAAATCGGGGCGGTCAGCAGCTTCTTGGACTCGGCGAGTCCCTGGGGCGAGCACTTCCGCAGCACGTCGAGCAGCTGGTTCACGCCGTCCTGCAACTCCTCGGGGCTGGAGGTCACCAGCCCGCCGTCGAAGGCGACGTCCGCGTCGACGGTCTCCCCGGTGAGGAACAGGTAGGCGGCGAACTGGGGATCCAACCGGGGCAGCACCGTCAGCGAGATGATCGACGGCGCCACTCCCAGCCGCACCTCGGTGAGCGCGAACGTCGAGGCCGGCCCGGCGATCGCGAAGTCGCACGCCGTCATCAGGCCCATGCCCCCGGCCCGCACGTGGCCGTCCACCGCCGCGATCACCGGCTTCGGCAGCTCGACCAGCGCCCGCAGCAGCCCGGCCAGCGCCCGGGCCCGCCCGGCCGCCGGGCCTTCGGGGTCCACCGGCTCGCCGGTGGCCTCCGCCAGGTCGGCACCGGCGCAGAAGGTGGTGCCGGTGTGCCCGAGCACGACCACGCGGACGCCCGGGTCGGCGGCGGCGGTCCGGAGCGCGGCGTGCAGCTGGGCCACGAGGCGCGAGGACAAGGCGTTGCGGTTGTGCGGGGAGTCGAGCGTCACGCGGGCGACGCCGTCCGCCACTTCGTACCGGACCAGCACCGCTTCCCCCGGCACCGCTTCCCCGGACTCGTTCGGCGACCCGCTCATTCCGTCTCCTCCTCAACGACTGCCAGCACGGCACCCACGTCCACCTGGCTCCCGGCCGCGACCGGCAGCGCGGTCACCACTCCGGCCACCGGGGCGGACACCTGATGCTCCATCTTCATGGCCTCCAGCCACAAGATCGGCTGGCCGGCCGCCACGACGTCGCCGACGGCCGCGCCGAGCCGTACCACCGTGCCCGGCATCGGGGCCAGCAACGATCCGGCGGCGACGGCGTCGGCGGGATCCACGAAGTCGGGAGCCAGCGTGAACGACACCGAACCGGACGCGGAGTCCACCACGACCGCGTCGCCGTAGCGGCCGATCCGGAAGGTCCGACGCAGACCCTTGATGTCGAGCACGACCTCGTCCGGGGCGGCCGAGACCAGGGCGACGGCGTCGAAGCCCTCGGCGGTCAGGCCGTCGCGGCCGAGCCGGTAACGGATCTCGTGCTCGGACGAGCCCGCGGAGCCGAGGGAACCTGAGGAACCAGGAGAACCAGGAGAACCAAGCGAACCGGCGGAGCCAGGCGAACCGGCGATCAGGACTCTGCGCTGCGACTGCGACGGCAGGTTCCGCCAGCCGCTCGGCAGCCCGGCGAGCACCGGTGCCGCGCGCCGGTTCGCGGCGGCGACGGCGAGCGCCGCCGCCAGGGCTGACAGCCGCTCGTTCTCGGGGGTCACCAGCGGTGCGGCCAGGGTGTCCAGACCGTGGGTGGCGAAGAAGGCCGTGTCGGTGTCGCCGGCCAGGAAGGCGGGGTGTCGCAGGACGTTGACCAGCAGGTCGCGGTTGGTCACCAGGCCGTGGATCTCGGCCGCGGCCAGGGTCGAGGCGAGCAGGCGCGCGGCCTCGTCGCGGCGCGGGGCCCAGACGATCACCTTCGCCAGCATCGGGTCGTAGTGGACGCCGACGACCGACCCGGACTCAACGCCGGAGTCCAGGCGCACCAAGGGTTCGGACCGGCTGCTCGGATCGGCGGTCTCGAACGCGTATCCGACTCCGGGGACGGAGAACCGGTGCAGCGTTCCGGAGGCCGGCTGCCAGTCCTTCGCCGGGTCCTCGGCATACAGGCGTACTTCGACGGCCGAGCCGTGGGTCGCGGGTTCCTGCGCGGCGGGCAACCGTTCGCCGGAGGCGACGCGGAGCTGCCAGGCGACCAGGTCGAGCCCGGTCGTCAGTTCGCTGACAGGGTGTTCGACCTGGAGCCGGGTGTTCATCTCCAGGAAGGCGAAGGAGCCGTCCGGGGCGACGAGGAACTCGACCGTTCCGGCGCCGACGTAGCCGATGGTGCGGGCGGCGTCGCGCGCCGCAGTGAACAGTTTTTCGCGCAGTCCGGGCATGGCCTGCACGAAGGGCGACGGCGCTTCCTCGACCACTTTCTGGTGCCGGCGCTGGATCGAGCATTCGCGTTCGCCGACCGCCCAGACGGTGCCGTGCGCGTCGGCGAGGATCTGGACCTCGATGTGGCGTCCGGTCTCGATGTACTGCTCGCAGAACACGGTGCCGTCGCCGAACGCTGATTCGGCCTCGGCGCGTGCGGCCTGCCATTGGGCGGGCAGGTCGGCGAGGTCGCGGACGACGCGCATGCCGCGTCCGCCGCCGCCGGCTGAGGCCTTGATCAGCACGGGCAAGTCGGCCTCGGCCACGTCGTCGGGGCTCAGTTCCCTGAGGACGGGGACGCCGGCGGCGGCCATCATCTTCTTGGCGGCGACCTTCGATCCCATCGCGGCGATGGCTTGCGGGGGCGGGCCGATCCAGCGCAGTCCGGCGTCCAGGACGGCTTGGGCGAAGTCGGCCTTCTCGGAGAGGAATCCGTAGCCGGGGTGGATGGCGTCGGCTCCGGCCGCGAGCGCCGCGCCGATCAGCAGATCAGTACGCAGATAGGTCTGCGCGGAGCTCTCGCCGGGCAGCCGTACGGCGACGTCGGCTTCGCGGACGTGCGGAGCGGCGGCGTCGGCGTCGGAGAACACGGCGACGGTGCCGTAGCCGAGGCGGCGGCAGGTCGCGAAGACGCGGCGGGCGATCTCGCCGCGGTTCGCGACGAGCACCGATCGCACGGGACCGGTGGCGAACACCGAGCCGATAGCGAACTCAATCATGGAAGTCCTTCTAGAGACGGAACACGCCATATCGCTCGGCGCCGCGCACCGGCGCCGTCGCGATCACGGACAGACAGAACCCGACGATGGTCCGGGTGTCGCGCGGGTCGATGACGCCGTCGTCGTAGACGCGGCCGGACAGGAACAGCGGCAGGGACTCGGCCTCGATCTGGGCCTCGACGAGTCCGCGCATCTGGGCGTCGGCGGCCTCGTCGAAGGGCTGGCCCTTGGCCTCCGCCGAGCCGCGCATGACCAGCGAGATGACGCCGGCCAGCTGGGCCGGGCCCATCACCGCGGACTTGGCGCTGGGCCAGGCGAACAGGAACCGGGGGTCGTAGGCGCGGCCGCACATGCCGTAGTGCCCGGCGCCGTAGGAGGCGCCCATCAGAATCGAGATGTGCGGGACGGTCGAGTTCGACACGGCGTTGATCATCTGGGCGCCGTGCTTGATGATGCCCTTCTGCTCGTACTCCTTGCCGACCATGTAGCCGGTGGTGTTGTGCAGGAACAGCAGCGGTGTGTCGTAGCGGTTGGCGAGCTGGATGAACTGCGCGGCCTTCTGCGCCTCCTCGCTGAACAGCACGCCGCGGGTGTTGGCCAGGATCCCGACCGGGTAGCCGTGGATCTCGGCCCAGCCGGTGGCCAGCGAGGACCCGTACAGCGGTTTGAACTCGTCGAAGTCCGAGCCGTCGGTAACGCGGGCGACGACCTCGCGCGGGTCGAACGGCGTCTTCAGGTCCGGCGGCACGATCCCGAGCAGGTCGTCCTCGGGATACAGCGGCGGCGGCACCGCGGCGCGGGGCTCAGGGCCCTGCTTGCGCCAATTCAGCCTGCTGACGATGCGCCGTCCGATCCGGATCGCGTCCTGCTCGTCGGCGGCCAGGTAGTCGGCCAGGCCGGAGGTGCGGGCGTGCATCTCGGCGCCGCCGAGCGACTCGTCGTCGCTCTCCTCGCCGGTGGCCATCCTCACCAGCGGCGGGCCGCCGAGGAAGACCTTGGACCGCTCCTTGATCATCACTACGTGGTCGGACATGCCCGGGATGTAGGCGCCGCCGGCGGTGGAGTTGCCGAACACGATGGCGATGGTCGGGATCCCGGCCGCCGAGGCGCGGGTGAGGTCGCGGAAGGTGCGTCCGCCGGGGATGAACACCTCCTTCTGCGTCGGCAGGTCGGCGCCGCCGGACTCGACGAGCGCGATCACCGGCAGCCGGTTCTGTTCGGCGATCTCGTGGGCCCGGAAGGACTTGCGCAGGGTCCACGGGTTCGTGGCGCCGCCGCGCACGGTGGGGTCGTTGGCGACGATCAGGCACTCCACGCCGGACACCACGCCGATGCCGGTGACCAGCGCGGCGCCGACGGTGAACTCGCTGCCCCAGCCGGCCAGGGGCGAGAGCTCCAGGAACGGCGAGTCCGGGTCGAGCAGCAGCTCGATGCGTTCGCGGGCCGGCAGCTTGCCGCGGTCGTGGTGGCGCGCGGTGTACTTCGCGCCGCCGCCGGCCAGCGCCTTGGCGTGCTCGTCCTGGATCTGGGCCAGCTTGGCGCGCATCGCCTCGGCGTTGGCGACGTGCTCGGGCGAGGCGGCGTCCAGCGCCGTGCGCAGCGCGGTCACGAGCGGAAGCCCAGCACGCGGGCGGCCAGACCGGTCATGACCTCGGTGGCGCCGCCACCGATCCCCAGGATCCGCACGTCGCGGTAGTGGCGTTCGACTTCTGATTCGCGCATGTAGCCGAGGCCTCCGAACAGTTGCAGGGCTTGGGTGGCGACCCATTCGGCGGTCTCGACCGCGGTGTTCTTGGCGAAGCAGACTTCCGCGATGAGGTCGGCGCCCGAGGCGCCCGGGACGCCTGAGCCATCCGAAGGGTCCGAGGCGTCCGGCCGGTCCTGGGCCACGGAGCGGTCGACGAGCGCGTGGGTGTAGGTGCGGGCCACGTCGATCTTGCGGGCCATCTCGGTGAGGGTGTTCTGCACCAGCTGGCGGCCGATCAGCGGCTTGCCGAAGGTCTCGCGGTTGCGGGTCCACTCCACGGCCAGGTCCAGGCAGCGCTGCGCGTGGGAGTAGGCCTGCGCGGCCAGGGCGACGCGCTCGGACAGGAAGTGCTCGGCCAGTTGGAAGAACCCTGAGTCCGGCGCGCCGACCAGGTTCTCCACCGGTACGCGCGCGTCCTGGAACGCCAGTTCGGCGGTGTCGGAGCACAGCCATCCCAGCTTCTCCAGGCGGCGGCTGACCGTGAAGCCCGGCGTGCCCTTCTCCACGACCAGCAGCGAGATGCCCGCGGCGCCGGGGCCGCCGGTGCGGACCGCGGTCACGACATAGTCGGCGCGCACACCGGAGGTGATGAAGGTCTTGGCGCCGTTCACGACGTAGTGGTCGCCGTCACGGCGCGCGGTGGTCGTGATCCGGGCGACGTCGCTGCCGCCGCCCGGTTCGGTGACGGCGAGCGCCCCGATCAGCTCCCCGGCCAGCGTCGGCCGGACCCAGCGGGCGATCTGCGCCGGGTCGCCGGCCGCGACCAGGTGCGGGGTCGCTATGCCGCAGGTGAACAAGGATGCGAACAAGCCGCCGGAGCCGCCGGCGTAGTGCATCTCCTCGTTGACCGTGATGGCGTCGATCAGGTCGCCGCCTCCGCCGCCCGCGGCGATCGGGTGGGCGACGCCCAGGAGGCCGAGGGATCCGGCCTTCTTGGACAGCTCGCGCGGGAGTTCGCCGGAGCGCTCCCAGGCGTCGAGGTTCGGCAGCACCTCCTGCTCGGTGAACCTGCGGACGGTGTGGCGCAGGGCCCTGCGTTCCTCGGTCGACCAGGCCGGGCCGGACAGGCGGTTCACTGCTCGCTTCCTTTCAGCAGGCAGGCGGGGAGGGCGGCATGGCGGGCCCGCAGCCATTCGCCGAGGCCCTTGGCCTGCGGGTCGAAGCGGGCCTGCTCGGAGACGCCAGCGCCGAGCAGGCCCTCGATGAGGAAGTTGACGGCGCGCAGGTTCGGGAAGACGTGGCGGGTGACGGCGAGTCCGGCGGTCTCGGGAAGCAGGGTTTTGAGGCGCTCGACGGTGAGCTCGTGGGCGAGCCAGCGCCAGGCGGCGTCGTCGGCCGAGGGCCGGGCCCAGACGCCGAGGTTGGCGTCGCCGCCTTTGTCGCCGCTGCGGGCGCCGTAGACGAGGCCCAGCGGGGCGGTGCGGGCGGGTTCGGCGTCCGGGAGCGGCGCGGGAAGCGGTTCGGGGAGGCCGGCGTCGGGGGCCGGCTCCAGGACGCGGGTCTGCGTCCGCTCGGGGGGCGGGATCGCGACGCGGGTGCCGTCGGGCAGGACGGCGGTGTGTGCGACCTCCGCGGCGTCGATGTAGGCGGCGGTGTAGACGCCGTAGGGCGCGGCGGCTCCGGGCGGAGCGGTCATGGTGAAGCCGGGGTAACCGGACAGCGCGAGCTCGACGGCGGCGCCGCTGAAGGCGCGTCCGATGGTGTCGGGGTTCTGGTCGCGGACGACGCAGCGCAGCAGCGCGCTGGCGGTCTCCTCGGTGTCGGCGTCGGGGCGGTCGGTGCGGACCAGGGTCCAGTCGACGGACGCCGGGGTGGTGGCCAGGCCGTCGGCGAGCTGGGCCCGGACCAGGTCGGCCTTGGCCTCGATGGACAGGCCGGTGAGGACGAACTCGACCTCGTTGCGGAAGCCGCCGAGGCGGTTCAGGCAGACCTTCAGCGTGGGCGGCGGGGCTTCGCCGCGTACCCCGCTGATCCGGACGCGGTCCGGGCCGTCCTGGGCCAGGGTGACCGAGTCCAGGCGCGCGGTGGCGTCAGGGTTCGCATAGCGGTGGCCGCCGATCTCGTAGAGCAGTTGGGCGGTGACGGTGCCCACGCTCACCGCGCCGCCGGTGCCGGGGTGCTTGGTGATGACACTGGAGCCGTCGGCGTGCAGCTCGGCGATGGGGAAGCCGGGGCGGCGCAGGTCGGCGATCTCGGTGAAGAAGGCGTAGTTGCCGCCGGTGGCCTGGGCGCCGCATTCGATGACGTGGCCGGCAACGACGGCGCCGGCCAGGCGGTCGTGGTCGCCGGGCTGCCAGCCGAAGTGCGCGACGGCGGGGCCGACGACCAGCGAGGCGTCGGTGACGCGGCCGGTGACGACGACGTCGGCGCCGGCGCGCAGGCAGGCGGCGATGCCAAAGCCGCCGAGGTAGGCGTTGGCGGTCAGCGCGTCGGTATAGCCGAGGTCGGCGGCGCGCGGGAGGAGGTCGTCGCCCTCGACGTGGGCGATCGCGGCGTCCAGACCGAGGGTCGCGGCCAGTGCGCGGAGCCTGGCGGCCAGGCCGGCCGGGTTCAGGCCGCCGGCGTTGGCGACGATCTTGACGCCGCGGTCGAGCGCCGGGCCGAGGCTGTCCTCCAGCTGGCGGAGGAAGGTCTTGGCGTAGCCGAGGTCGGGGTTCTTCATCCGGTCGCGGCCGAGGATGAGCATGGTGAGCTCGGCGAGGTAGTCGCCGGTGAGGACGTCGAGGGCGCCGCCTTCGAGCATTTCGCGGACGGCGGTGAAGCGGTCGCCGTAGAAGCCGGAGGCGTTGCCGATGCGGAGGGGGGTGGTCGGGGCGGCGGGGTCGGTGGCGGAGTTGGTGGCGGCCGGGTCGGTCGCGGCGGTGCTCACGCGAACTGGCCCTTCTCCCGGCCGGACCCGCTCGGTCCGGCGAAGACCTGCGCGATGGCGAGCCACGCTTCGGCGTCCGGACCGTCGGCGCGGACCGCGAGGTCGTCGTGGTGGCGCCGTTGCGCGACCAGGAGGCAGAAGTCGTGCGCCGGGCCGGTCACCCGCTGGGCGGCGTCCTCCGGGCCCCAGGTCCACAGCTCGCCGGCGGGCGCCGTGAGCTCGATGCGGAACTCGGCGCCGGGGGCGGGCATCCCGCGCTGGACGAAGGCGAAGTCGCGGGTGCGGACGCCGAGGTGCGCGATGTGGCGCAAGCGGGCGGTCGGTTCGCGGGTGGCGCCGAGGGCGTCGTACACGTCCTGGCCGTGGGCCCAGGTCTCCATGATCCGCGCGGTGGCCATGGTGGCGGCGCCCATCGGCGGGCCGAACCAGGGCAGCTTCTGGCCGCTCGGCACGGCGGCGAGCGCCGCGGCGAGGTCCGCGCGGTCGGAGCGCCACTTGGCGAGCAGATCGGCGGGTTCAAGGCGCGCGCCCTCGGCGGCGACGTCGTCGACGAAGCCAGCGCCTCCGGCCGCTTGCAGCGCGCGGGTCAGGTAGGCGGTGAACTCGTCGGGATCGCGCGCCGCCAGCGCCGCGACCTCGTCGGTCCAGGCCAGGTGGGCGATCTGGTGGGCGACGGTCCACCCGGGCGCGGGGGTCGGCGCGCGCCAGGCGGCGGCGTCGAGCGGCGCGACCAGCGCGTCGAGCGCTTCGCTTTCCGCGTGCAGGTCCTGGAGCAGGTCGTCGATCACTGCCATCGCGCCTCCCGGTCGCTGTGCGTCTCCGCCGTCATGCGCGAGCTTGGCAGGCCGGGGAGAAAAAATCAATCATGCTTGCTTTGTTTGCGGGTCCAGTTGTGCGGGTCCAGTAGCGTTGGCGCCGCCCGAACTACTTCGATCAAGGTGGGGGTCCGTTGACTGCGCAGAGCCGCTGGCATCTACAGGACGCTCCCGGCCACTTCTACAGCGGCGAACAGGCTCGGCTGCTGCTGGGGAATCGGCGGGATCACGGGAGTCCGGAGACCTGGTTCGAGGACGAGCGGGGGCGGCTGCTGGCGGTGACCACGGATGGTGCGCGCGCCTCTGTGAGGCTGATGGCGGGGCCCGGCGATGCCGGGGAGCGGCTGACAGCAACGTTCGAAGTCGCCGGGCGCGCGGTAGCGCACCTCATCGACCATGGCGTTTGGCCCGCCGAGGTGAGCGTCGAGGACGATCGGTAGCGAGGTGGGGTGAAATGGGCGTGTGGACGAATACACGTGGAGTCTGATCGCGCAGCAGAAGAAGTGGACTGATCGGCGGGGGGCGGGGGGCGGGAGGTCGGGGGATCCGGGGGCGCTCGCCGCGGCGGCGGCCGACGCGTTGGTCGCGCTGGCGGCGGCGACCGACGATCCTCGGGCCGCGCTGGGGGCGGAGCTCGCCGGGCGGTATCAGCGGTCGCTCGACGCCGGGGCTCCGGCGCTGCCGGGTGCCACGTTCAATCCCGATCGCGCGGAGTGGATCGCCTCGCTGCCGCGGTCGCTGGCAGGGGCGGTCGTGCTGCTGACCGATGACCAGGACCGGGTGCTGCTGGTGCAGCAGACCTATCGCACGATCACGCGGAACTGGGGCCTGCCTGGGGGCGGTTCGGACGAGGACGAGCCGCCGCAGGTCACCGCGCAGCGGGAGTGCCTTGAGGAGCTGAGCCTGGCCGTGCCGGTCGGGCGGCTGCTCGCCGTCGACTGGCGGCCCGCCACCGACCGGCCGCCGCTGGTGCTGTTCGCGTATG
The DNA here is from genome assembly GCF_039531695.1 of Catenulispora yoronensis. Lineage (NCBI taxonomy): Bacteria > Bacillati > Actinomycetota > Actinomycetes > Catenulisporales > Catenulisporaceae > Catenulispora > Catenulispora yoronensis. The sequence continues at coordinate 82,959 of NZ_BAAAQN010000004.1, read as the reverse complement.
ACGGCGGCCGGCTCAGCACCGAGCAGATCGAGGGCATTCGGCTTTTGGACGGCGAGTTGGCGCAGTTCGGGTTCTTCAGCCTCGAAGCGGCGAGGGAGCGGATCCCGGAGCGGAGCCACGCGTTCCTCGCGGCCGCGTTCGAGGCCCGGAGCTCGGGAAGCGTGATTGATCTGAGGATCGGGTAGCGGGCGCGGGCGCACGGACGCCACCTGTCCCCGGCCCCAACCACGGTCGACCAATAGCACGCTATCGAGTGAATACGGGTCGTCGCGGATCTCAGAGTTCTACATTTCTCGATTACCATCGGGACGTCGGACAATGTCGCGGGGCGGGTGGAGGTCGGTCGGATGGCGGAGACGGAACCGCTGGGGGGCGACCCACTGGCGCCAGGGTGGATACCGCCGGAGCTGGACACCGGGGTGGCGACGCCGGCTCGGATGTACGCGTACTACCTCGGCGGGAAGGACCACTTCCGGGCCGACCGCACGGCCGCTGAGAAAGTGCTGGAGAGCATGCCGCTGGCGCGGGACATCGCGCGGGCCAATCGCGCCTTCCTGACGCGGGCGGTGCGGCATCTGGCCGCGGAGGGGTTCACCCAGTTCCTGGATGTCGGGATCGGGCTGCCGGCGCCGGGCGGGACCGCGGAGACGGCGACGGCGGTGCGGCCGGAGGCCCGGATCGTCGGGGTCGACAACGATCCGATCGTGCTGGCGCATGCCCGGGCCCGGTCGCAGGAGACGGTGACGGAGCGGGGACCGGGGCCCGCGGTGGTGGTCAGTGGCGATGTGCGGCGGCCCGAGGACATTGTGAAGCACCCGGAGATCCGGGCGCATCTGGACTTCGATCGGCCGATCGCGGTGCTGCTGGTCGCGGTCATGCACTTCGTGGTGGATGCCGACGATCCTTATGGGGCGGTCAGGACTCTGATGGATTCCGTGGCGCCCGGCAGTGTCATGGTGCTGTCGCATGTCACGGCCGACTTCAACGCGTCGTCCATGGAGCGTGCGGCGAAGGCTTACGACAAGTCCACCGCGCGCGCGGCTCTGCGGAGCAAGGCAGAGGTGGCAGAGTTCTTCGACGGGTTGGAGTTGTTGGACCCGGGATTGGTGCTGCTGCCGTATTGGCGCCCGGACGGGGCCGTGGCGGAAAACGCTGATCGCATATGGATGTACGGGGCGGCGGGCCGCAAGCTCCGCTAGCGTTCACCCGTGGGGACCAATGGGTTGACTGCCGCTGAAGAAGCGATGCTCGCGTTCGAGACCACGTTCTGGTCCAGGGGCGGGACGAAGGAACAGGCGATCCGGGATCGGTTCGGGACCTCGCCGACTCGGTACTATCAGCAGCTCAATTTACTGATAGACAAGCCTGCCGCGCTGGAGGCGGCGCCAGCGTTGGTGAAGCGGCTGCGGGCGGTGCGGGATGCTCGGCGGGCCGCCCGGGGTGGGGCGGGATAGGGGTCCGGGGAAAGCGAATACCGGGTGCCCGGCCGCTACCATCCCAGCTCGTGCAGCCGGTCGTCGTCGATCCCGAAGTGGTGCCCGACCTCGTGGACGACTGTCGTGCGCACCTCTCGGACGACGTCCTCATAGGAATGACAAATCTTGAGGATCTCGTTCTTGTAAATGGTGATGCGGTCGGGCAGGACTCCGCTGTACCACTCGCCCCGTCCGGTCAGCGGGATACCCTCGTACAAACCCAGCAATCCCGCGTAGGGTGCCTCGTCTTCGACGACCACGGCGACATTGCGCATCTGCGAGGCGAGCGCCTCCGGAATCGAGTCCAGCGCCTGCCCGACCAGTTGTTCGAACTGTTCGGGTGGGATCGTGATCATGTCTTCATGGTAGCCGCCGCGGCTGGGCGGCGCCGGGGTCAGGCGGCGGCACAGTCAGGCGGCGGCGCGGTCCAGTCCCATGCCGTGCAGCCCCATGCCGTCCAGTCCCATGCCGTCCACTTCCACGCCGTGGTGCCGCGGCTCGACGCGGTAGTCCGCCACGATGTCCTGGCCGTCGATGACGAGGGTCCCGTAGGCCCGCAGGCGGTCGGGGGTCACGGCGAGGTGGCCGTGGATCGAGTGGCCGCCGTCGAAGGTCGCGAATCGCAGCTCCCTGCGGACGCGGCTCCAGCGCAGGTTGTGCGGCGGAACGGGGATCGCGCCGAGGAACAGGTGGTCGCGGGCGGCGCCGGCCGGGTCGGGCGTGACCAGGGTCAGCAGCTCGGGGACCAGGGCCAGCACCCACTCCGCGCGGGCGGTGGTGCCGTAGACGTCGGCGTGCTCGAGTCGGAAGGTGCGGGCGCCGGGGTGCAGGGCCGGGGAGTGGGCGGCCCGGCGCTCGGCGGTGGCGCGGACGGCATTGCGCGCGGTGCGGAGGTCGCGGACCTCGTGCGGGTAAGTGCCCATGAATGCCGTTCTCCCTAGGATCGCGCGTCTGCGAGGCGCCGATTGCACGCATCGTCCTTAGAGAGAGCATCGATATCCCCCTCCTGATACATCGGAGATAACCCTGGCCGGGGGAACCTCAAAACGGCGGTCACGGCAGGCATCCGGGCATACCCGGTCGGCTACTATCCCCAATCACGAAGGGAAATCAGCCTTCTGCAATGCTTGGAGGACCCTGTGAGCCCCCCGACGGCGCTTCCCGAACAGGTCGTCATCGAGCCGGCCGACGATGAACAGCGCGATACCCTCAACGCCGCGATGTCCCGCCGCCTGACCACGGCGCCCGGGCTGGCCGGCACCGACAAGAACGCCTTGATCGTCAACCTGGTGGCCACGGCGATCACCGCGGAGCAGCGGGTCCTGGTGGTCTCGCCCGACGACGCCGCCGCCCACGAGGTCTGGCGGCGGTGCGAACAGGCGGTCTCCGGGCTGCTCGTGCGTCCGAACAGCCGCGACGAAGGCGATAACGACCAGACTGCGGAGTCTGGTTCAGACCAGGACGAGGAAAGGACGCGCCAAGCACCCGAGTCCGCGAGCACCGGAGCCGCGGGGTCGGACGAGCCGCTGGCCAGCGCGTTGGCCGCGTACAGCGACGCCGCGCGCCGGGCCGAGTCCCTGCGGGCCGCGGTGCGGGCGAAAACCGCCGCCGACGAGGAGATACGCGTGGCCGGGCGGCAGCGGGCCCGAGCGTTGGACGCCATCGGAATCGGGCAGGGCGGCTCCATGGGCAATGGCGCCAGTGGGGTTATCAGCGGCAGTCATACCCCTGCCGCCTATCGGCTGCAGGCGGCCACGGACAAGGATCTGACCCGGCTGCGGACTCGGAGCACCAAGCTGAGCCAGCCCGGCAGGCGGAGCGATGGGCCGCGGCGGCGGTTCCTGGAGCGGCTGGGCATCGTGGCGACCGCCGAGAGCGCCGTCACGCTGTGTCTGGCCGTCGGGGCTTTCGCCGAGGCGGAGATCTCGTGGCGGAAGCTGCGGCCGAAGGGCGCTCGGCCCGGGGAGACCGATCTCGCCGCCGGGCTGGAGGCGGCCGAGGAGCAGCTGCGGTTGCGCGGGGCGGAGTTGGTGAAGGCGAAGCTGCACAGCCTGCGCGGCGTTGATGAGGCCGCCGCGCCGGCGTTGGCGGTCACGTGTTCCACCACCCAGCAGTTGCCGCCGGAAGCGGGCGCGTTCGATCTTGTGATCATCGACGACGCGAATCAGTGCTCGGTGCCGGCGGTGCTGCCGGTGCTGTTCCGTGCCAAGCGTGCGGTGGTCATCGGCGACCCCTTGGGGCTTCCCCACGAGCAGCACGAGCAGCACGAGCGGTACGAGCAGCACTGGCGCGGGGCCCGGGTGTTGCGTGAGCCGCCACACGCGGTGGGCACCGGTGTGGCGGCTCATGACTGAATCGCGGCGGGTGGATCGCTGTCCGATAGCTACTTGATGACCACCTGCGGGTTGCTCGGCGCGCTCTCGTGGTGCAGCCGGTCGACCGCGCTCACGTAGTACGTGTAGTCCTGGCCGGCGACGGCGCCGGTGTCAGTCCACGTATTGAAGAGTCCTGGCACCGCCCGCACCGTCCCGAGCATGTTCTTCGCGTCCGCGAAGTCGCGTTCGCGGTGCGGCGGGAGCCCGGCGAACCGGTAGACCGCGTAGTAGGCGGCCTCCGGTCCGTGCGGGCGGCGGTGCAGCCACTCCAGCGCGACGCCGGCGGAGGTGCGCTTCGCCGCCGTCAGCGCGGTGCGGTCCGGGGGCGGTCCGGCGTGCCGGGCCATCTCCGGGACCAGGGCCGGGGCCGCGTACAGGTCGGTGATCAGGCGGGTCTCGAACCCGAGGGGGTCGGTGAGCAGCTTCGTGATGTTGAAGAAGATGTCGCCGGCCGCCTCGGGGTATTGGCGGTCCAGGATCAGGTGGTTCGGCATCTCGTTCGGGTCGAGCCAGGCCGGCGGGCTGGTGATGCCGATCTTGGAGACGGTCTGGCCGATCAGGAGTTGGGTGCCGGTGCCGTCGACGGCTTTCGACCACCAGTCCAGCAGCACGTCGTAGGCGGCGACCGGGAAGCCGATGTTCCAGTACAGCTGCGGCGCGATGTAGTCCAGCCAGCCCTTCCGCACCCAACCGCGGGTGTCGGCGTAGATGGCGTCGAAGGACTGGAGGCCGTCGGTCGCCGAGCCCAGGGGGTCGGTGGCGGCGTTGCGCCAGATCCCGAACGGGCTGATCCCCCATTTCAGCCACGGCTTCACGGCCCGCAGCTCGGTTTGCAGGGTGCTGACGAGCTTGTCGATGTTGGCGCGGCGCCAGTCGGCCTTGGTGGCGTAGCCGGCGCCGTGGGCGGCGAACGCGGCGTCGTCGGGGAAGTCGGCCGTGCCGACCGGGTAGGGGTAGAAGTAGTCGTCGAAGTGGATGCCGTCGATGTCGTAGCGGGCGGCGACGTCGGTGATGACCTGGACGTCGAAGGCCAGGACCTCGGGCAGGCCCGGGTTGTAGTACAGCTGGCCGCCGTACTGCACGCACCAGTCCGGGTGGACGCGGGCCGGGTGGGTCGGTGCCAGCTTGCCGGGGTCGGGTTGGGTGGAGACGCGGTACGGGTTCAGCCAGGCGTGCAGCTCCAGGTTGCGCTTGTGCGCCTCGGCCACGGCGAAAGCCAGCGGGTCGTAGCCGGGGTCCTGGCCTTGTGTCCCGGTCAGGTACTGCGACCAGGGCTCGTACTGGGACGCGTAGAGCGCGTCGGCGGCGGGCCGGATCTGCAAGTAGACCGCGTTCATCCGCATCCTGACGGCGGCGTCGAACAACGCGGTCAGCTCGGCCTGCTGCTGCTCGGCGGTCAGGCCCGGGGCGGAGGGCCAGTTGATGTTGGAGACGCTGGCGATCCATACGCCGCGGAGCTGGCGCTTGGGGTGGGCGGGGTCGCCGGTGGTGGTGTCGGCGCTGGTGGTGGTGCCAGCGCTGGTGGTGGTGCCGGTGCCGGTGCTGGTGCCGGCGGTCGTATCGCGAGGCACTGCGTCGGCTGCGGCGGCTGCGGCGGCCGGCGAGCCGCCGGTCAGCAGGCCGCCGGAGGCCAGCGCCGCGGAGACCGCCGCGGACGCCCCGAGCACCCCTCTACGGCTGGGAGGAATCGTCATCGCCACCTCACTGTGATGGAAGCCGAGCCGGACACCCCGCCAGTCGTCACGGTGACCGTCACGCTACCGGGAGAATGGGCGGTCACCGCGCCGCTGAGCGGGTCCACGGAGGCGACCGCCGGGTCCGAGGAGACCCAGTGTCGCGAAGCCGGGTCCGCGACGGGCACCTGCAACGCCGTGGCGTCGCTGCCGGTCAGCGAGGTGCCGGTGGCGGTCAGCCGCTCGGTGCCGCCCACCGCCAGCTCCGGCGCCGGGGCGGCCACCGCGACCAAGGCCAGCAGCGGCTGCACGGCGAACTGCACCGTGCCGTCGGGCTGCACGTCGAAGAGGCCATAGTTGTAGAAGCCGCCCTGGTCGACCGGGGCATAGGGGGTGGCGCCGAGGTCGGCGACGACGAAGTTCGGCACGCCGTCCGGCGATTCGGTGCCGTCGGGCAGCCGGACGTCCTCGGCCCAGCCGCGGGCGTGGCCGAACAGCATCAGGACGTGCACGCCGGGGTGCGTCTTCTGATAGCGCTGGACGAGCCGCTCGTACATCTTGGCCTCGAAGCGGTCCGAGAACTGGCTGTCGGCGCGCGGATGCGGGTCGTAGGCCGGGACGTGGGTGGTGACGATGGCGACCTTCTGCGTGTTCTGCGTCAGCTGTTGCGCCAACCACAGGTACTGCGACTGGTCGGTGTCGATGTTCTGATACGGGTCCGAGGCGGTGATGCCGATGTGGCCGCTGTCGGTGACGATGACCCGGGCCGCGCCTTGGTCGTAGGCGTAGTGGGTGACTCCGAAGACGGCGGCGAAGTTGCCGTTCTCCGGAGTCGCGCCCTGCGTGATCTCGTGGTTGCCGACCGCGTCGCGGTAGGGCACGCCGAGGCCGTCGAACAGGCCCTTGAGATAGGTCAGGTCCGCGCTCTGGCCGTCGTCGGCCATGTCGCCGAGCGCCTGCACGATCGAGGGCTTCGCCGCTGTCGGCAGGCCGGCCAGCAGGCCGGGCATGGCGTTCAACGCGACGCTGCCGGTCCCGGTGGGGTTGGCGGCGGTGACGTGCGCGTCATCGAAGGCTGCGATGGTCGCGCCGCCGGGCTTGAACGAGCCGACGTCGGTGAACTGGAGCCAGGAGGGGTTCTTCGGGATCGCGGTGTAGGTCGGCGGCACCGGCGGGCGTGGCGAGTAGACGGCCTGCAGGTCGGCGAGGTGGATGTCGCCGGTGAGGTCCGGGCCGGGCTTGATGACGACCAGGCCCAGGTAGTTGATCCGCAGGGGGTATTGCAGGCCCGGCGGAAGCTTGGCCACCACGTACTGCCAGCTGTCGAAGGTGACGCCGGTCGGGTAGAAGCTGGTCGGCTGGCTGGTGGACTGCCAGATGCCGACGTTCAGCGTGACGATGCCCGGGGCCAGGCCGGCACCGGGGCGGGAGGCCAGGTCCGCGTTGCCCTTGACCCACACGCCGATGCCGATCGGGGCTTGGGTGCCGTTGAGCAGCGGGATCTGCTCGCTCTCTGGGTCGTTGAGATAGACGCTCAGGTCCAGGGTCTTGCTGACGTAGGGGTAGTTGTAGTGGACGTCGAAGGAGCCTGTGTCGCCGGGGAGGGCTTTGGTGTCGGGGTCGAAGCTCAGCGCGCCGTTGGACGATGTGTGCGATCCGGGGCTGGGGACCTTGCGCGGGTAGACGTTCATGTAGGCGTCGGTGACCGACCACTTGGAGATGTCGGTGAGGGGGTCTACGCCCACGGTGGAGCGGCCCACGGCGATGCTGACGGTGGCGGACTTGCCGCCGGCGGTCGCGGTGACGGTGACCATGCCGGAGGCGGAGCCTGATCCTGAGGCGGCGGCGGTGAAGGTGCCGTCGGCGCTGATGCTGCCGAGGCTCGGCTGGTCGACGGACCATGTGATGGCGGAAGCGGGAAGGGTGACCGCTGCGCCGAACGGCGTGGTGGCCGTCGCGGTGATCTGCTGGGAGCTACCGCTGTCGAGGTCGGCCTGGGTCGGGGTGAGGGTCAGGCTTCCGAGTTCGGGCACCACTGTCAGCGGGATGACTGAGTGCGCATGGCCCGCGGTGACATGCAGAACGCCGACACCGGGACGTCCGCTGAAAGTCAGGGTGCTGCCGGAGACGGACGCCAGCCAGGGTGGGGAGACCTTGAGCGTCGCCGCGTCGCGGGAGGGATTGTCGCGGGAGTCCAGGCCGTATGCGGACAAGGGGACCTGTGTACCGGTCAGCGCGGTCAACGGCTTGTTGTCGTTGACGACCGCCTTCACTGCGGGGCCGGGGCTCTTTTCCGTGCTGTAGATGAACAGGCCGTTGGCGACCGGGCGTTCGTGGCCGTCGGAAGGGACGTTCAACACCGAGGCTTGGCTCTGCCCGGGCAGGCGGCCGACCATCTGCGTGGAGCCGCCGCTGTCGAACAGGATGGCGTTGTAGGCGCCGTGCTGCATCATCCACCCGGCGATCTGCGGGCGCGTGAGGCCCTGCGCCGTGTCCTCCGGCTGGTGGCCGTCGAACGCGGCGAAGACGGCGTGCTTGCCGTCCTGGGTGACGCCGACCGCGGTGACCGGGTTGTCCACGTTGTTCTCGCCGGGGCCGGTCAGCGGCACAGCGCGCTGGCCGTTCTGGACCAGCACCGCGCCGCCGGACAGGGCTTGCACCACGTCAGTGTCAGGGCTCAGCTTCTCGCTGACAGCAACGCGGTCGCCGGCGTGAACGCTCTGCGTGAGCCACTGCGCTTGGGTGCCGGAGCCGACCAGCTCCTCGCCACCGGAGGGCAGCTGCGCCAGGTCGGTGACGTTGGGGGTCACCGACTCCACGAGGAGTGTGGTGCCGTCCTTGTCGAGGTGTCCGGCGGCGACGGTCGAGGCGGGGATCGGGGAGGGGGTGCCGAGGTCGGGGGTGACGCGGACGAGGGCGTTGCCGCTCAACGCGTCCGGGGCGTTCACGCTGGTGAGCGGGGCGCTCGCCGAACCGTCCGTGACGGTGCCGGCGTAGCTCTCGGTGCCGATGCCGATGGTGCCATCGTGCCGAACCCAGAGGTCGGCATTCCACGTCGGATCAGGACTCTTTACCAACCGCCCGTCGATGACAACCATGCCGAGCGGGCGCCCGCTGGCGTAGATCTGGAAGAAGTCGCCATTGATCCCGGCCACCGCGCCAGTGCGATGCGCCATCGAGGAGGGGACTTCGTCCACGGGGTCGGTCAGGTGGTCGTGGGACTCCACAACACCCAGGCGGATGTTGGGGTCAGCGAGGTCCACATCGAGGACCTGAGCGCGCTGCGCTCCACCAACAGTCTGGAGAGTGTCCGCATGCTGCTGGACGCCGCGTGTCAGGGTCTTGCTCGGTGTGACGGTTTCGTCAACAACGAGCGGCCATTGGTCGGGAGTCGGGGGAAGCCAGCTCGACGAGGCGGCCGCCGTGGATTGCGACGGGGACGCCGCCGACACCACGGAACCGGCCGGACCGGCCATGGATATACATACAGCGGCGGCTGCGATGACAGCAGCGGCAGCCCTCCCCCGCCCAGGACGTGGGGGACGCTGGGGGTCCAGCAGACGCAGGGGACGTATTCGGGTCGACACCATACCCTCCCTCAACGACGCAGCAGCTCTGCGGCGCTTGGTATTTTGTGGATTCTACGCGACGTTAGTCAGGAATCAAGGCGTTGAATCCACGAGAGTCCAACATCTTGGTGACGAGGAGTCAACGGGGAGGAGGGAGGGGGCTGAGGCCCGAATCAAGGCTCGAAGATTGAAGGCTCGAAGATCAAAATCAAAAGCTGGGTAAAGCAGGCGCCTCCGGCGAGGACCTCTGATCCCTCGGAGAACTGGCGCCAGCTCCATAGGGGGGTACATTCAGGGCCCTGCGCTGGCGGTTTGTGAGGTGGGGGTTCGTTCCCCTCGCTCACGTCGGCAGCCCTACGGGTACAGCACCGCCGCCCAGGTATCAAGTCCATGCCGTGGCTGATGTGTTGCTAGGCTGCGGTTGCGCGTGCATGAACTTGACACCTGGTCGGCGGTACTGTAGGCAAAGCCCTGCCGACGTGACCGAGGAGAACGAACCAAAACCTCGGGAGAGGAATGAAGGATCCGGGGGCAGGCGCGGTCGGCTTCAACCTTGCGGCCGCCGGTGTGGGGCAGAACATCGACCGCCAAGCAAGGTACGCCCTCAACCACCCGGTAAGGCACGCCCTCGACCACCCGGGTCTTCGGTCGCCGGTGAGGCAACCTCTCGGCGGCCCCGCGCGGGAGGACTTCGGTTCGCTGGTTTGCTTTGAACCTTCCCGGCGGCCGGAATCGGCGAGGCGCCCAGCCCCTCCCCCGTGATTGTCAGCTCTCTGCCTGGGTTTTTGGTTTGTTCTCCTCGGTCACGTCGGCAGGGCTTTGCCTACAGTACCGCCGACCAGGTGTCAAGTTCATGCAAGCGCAACCGCAGCGCTAGGGCTCTCACCGCAGCGGCATGGACTTGATACCTGGGCGGCGGTGCTGTACCCGTAGGGCTGCCGACGTGAGCGAGGGGAACAAACCCCCACCCCACAAACCGCCAGCGCAGAGACTGACCAGGCCACCCTATGGGCTAGCGCCAGTTCTCCGAGGGATCAGAGGTCCTCGCCGGAGGCGCCTGCCTTACCCAGCTTTTGACTTTGATCTTCGACCCCCGCGACCTTCGCCCCTGGCAACATCGCCCCTCACTAAGGCTGCTCCTACCCCAACTCCTGCTCCCACAACTCAATCCGATTGCCCTCCGGATCAGTAACCCACCCGAACCGCCCAACCCCATCCATATCCTGCGTCTCCTCCACCACCTCAGCACCCTTAGCCCGCAGCTGCGCCAGCATCGCGTCCAGGTCCCGGACCCGGAAGTTGAGCATGACTTGCTGACTCCGCGCGCCGAAGTAGTCACTATCAGCCTCGAAGGCAGCGAACACCGTCGGGCCGGCCTCCTGCTGCCAAAGTCCGTGCTCGCCGACGTCCAGACCAAGACAGTCGCGGTACCACGCGGTCAGCGCTGTCGGGTCGGTCGCTCGAAGGAAGTGGCCGCCGATTCCAAGGACATGCTCCATGCGGGCCATCCTGCCAGGGCGGGCCCACCGACTTCGTGACGAAACGCAGTGTTCGGACTCGCGGCTAACTCGGCAGTTAGTGTTTAGCGTGGCTACAGACTAATATGGCACGCAGGCGTCTCGTATTGAGGAGGGTGGTGCTGATGTTCCTTTATCATTCCAGCTCAGCACCTCGCCTCCACCCCAATGCGCGAATAGCCGAGCCGCTCGCGGAATGCATTCCGCACATCACCCATCCCCCCCGCTGAAAATCAGCATTCTTCCTCGATGTGCAGCTCGGTCATTTAAGGTGCGCTCCCCTATGTCCTCCTCGGCATCGCCATCTCCACTCGCTCCACTAGACCCCCGTCGCTGGAAGGCGCTGGCCTTCGTCGGCCTCGCTCAGTTGATGGTGGTCCTCGACGGCACCATCGTGAACATCGCCCTCCCCTCCGCCCAGCACGACCTCGGCTTCTCCGACGCCAGCCGGCAGTGGGTGGTCACCGCCTACGCGCTCCCCTTCGGCGCGCTGCTCCTCTTCGGCGGACGCCTGGCGGACCGGCTGGGCCGCAAGCCGGCGTTCCAGGTCGGGGTGATCGGCTTCGCGCTGGCCTCGGCGCTGGGAGCGGCCTCGGCCGATACCGGGATGCTGCTCGGGGCGCGGGCCTTGCAGGGGTGCTTCGGGGCGCTGCTTGCACCGTCCGCGCTGTCGCTGGTGACAGTCATGTTCACGGCACCCGCCGAGCGCGCCAAGGCGTTCGGCATCTGGGGATCGATCGCCGGCGGCGGGGCGGCTGTGGGGTTGATGCTGGGCGGGCTGCTGACGGAGTACCTGAGCTGGCGGTGGACGCTGCTGGTCAACGTCTTCTTCGCGATCACGGCCGCGACCGGGGCGGCGGCGACCGTCCGCGAACCGGCCCGCCAGCCGAACCAAGCACGCCTGGACTTCCTCGGCATCGGACTGGTCAGTGGCGGTCTGGCCAGCCTCGTCTACGGCTTGTCCCGGGCCGAGGCGGACGGTTGGAGCTCTCGCACCACCATCAGCTTGCTGATCGCCGCCGGTGTGGCGCTGATTCTGTTCGTCGTCGTTGAGGCACTGTCGAAAGCGCCCTTACTCCCTCTCCGCGTGGTGTGGAACCGCGATCGCGGCGGCGCCTATCTCTCGTTGGGCCTGGCCATCATCGGCATGTTCGGGGCGTTCCTCTTCCTGACCTACTATCTGCAATCCGTACGAGGCATGTCGCCCATCCGCAGCGGAGCCGCGTTCCTACCGATGGTCGGCGGCATGCTGATCGGCGCCACGCAGATCAGTGCCCGCCTGATGCTGAGAGTACGACCCCGCTATCTGATGCCGCCCGGCTTCCTCGTCGGCGCCGCAGGAATGGTGGCATTGACGCGGATCACCACCGACGGCCCCTATTACAAGTGGGTCCTGCCCGGCACCATCGCGCTGGGTCTGGGCATGGGCTGCGCCTTCATGCCCGCGATGAACGTGGCCACCGGCGGTGTCGATCCGCGCGATGCAGGCGTCGCCTCCGCGATGGTCAACACGTCGCAGCAGGTCGGCGGGGCCATCGGCACGGCGTTGCTCAGCACTCTGGCTCTGAGCTCGACCCGCACGTATGCGAAGAATCATCACAGCCCAGCAAGCAGCGCTCAGGCCACCGCGCATGCGAACACCCAGGCGATGCTGCACGGCTTCCTCACCGCCTTCTGGTGGGCGGCCGGGCTGTTGGTCGCGGCAGCGGTGGTCGCGTTCGTCCTGATCAGCTTCCAGGTCAGGACACCCTCGACTCCCCAGCCCGCGTCAACCCCCGGCTCCACATCCGCATCCACGTCCACAGCCGCAAACACATCCGTGCCCGCACATGCCCGTATCCAGCGCACCGAGGAAGCCGAGACCTTCGGGGTCGACACCTCGCTCCCCCACCAAGGCCCGGTGCCGTTCTACGACCAGGCTCAGCAGGACATGTCAGAGGCCAGCCTGGTCCCGGTGGGCCTGGGCCTGGTCCATCAAGGCCAGGGCCATCGCGTCCCGCCGACCCTGCCGACAATGCAGACCTCGCAGATCTCGCAGACCTCGCAGACATTACAAACCCCACCACCCCCACCGCCCTACAACGGCGACGGCGTCTTCATCCACGGCCGCGTCCGCGACCGCGACGGCACCCCGCTGCCCCACACCGTGATCACCGCCGTGTCGCCGCAGGGCCACCAGGTCGGCCGCTCCCGCAGCATCGAGGACGGCAACTACCAGCTCGGCCTGCCGCGCGTGGGAAGCTACGTGCTGATCGTGGCCGCCGACGGACGCGAGCCGGAGGCCTCCACCATCAGCGTCCGCGAGCGCAGCGTCAGCCACGACATCGTGTTGGCGGAGCGCGGGCGCCTCGCGGTGGTGGTCCGCTCCGCCGACGGCGGCCCGCTGGCCGGCGCCACGCTGATGCTCACCGACCCGGCCGGCGACCTGATCGCCAGCCGCCGCACCGCTGACGACGGCGGCTACGCGTTCCGCGACCTGCCCCTCGGACGCCTCACGCTGGCGGTGGACGCCCCTGGCCATCGACCGGCCGCGCTGGCGGTGACCATCGACGGCCACGGCACCGCACGCACCATCGTCGAGCTGACGCCTGCGGCACGGCTGGTGGGGACGGTACGCGCCGGGACCGGCGAATCGCCGCTGGCCGACGCACGCGTGATGCTGATGGACGGCGCCGGGAATGTCGTCGCGACAGCGGACAGCGGCCTCGACGGCGAATACGCGTTCGCCGATCTGGCGGCCGGGGAGTACACGCTGATCGCGAGCGGGTATCCGCCGGTGGCGCGAGCGGTGCGGGTCGACGGCAGAGCGGACAGCCGCCACGACGTCCAGCTCGGGCACTCCGAACGATGACGACGCGGTGCCACCGGCCACCGACCACCGACTCTCATCCCCCGGCCACCGGCTAGCGGCTAGCAATTCACGACTCACGACTCACGTCCCCCGGATAGCGAGCGCCGGATCGCGATAGCAAGCAGCCCGCGACCACCGTCCCCCTCGATCCAGTTCAGACGTTCCGAACAACCATGGTCCCGAACCACCCACCCACCCCGACCAACACCCTGATCGTTACCGACGGCGGGCAGCGACACCCTTCCTCATCGCTGCCCGCCGCCTCCCCCTCCAGAGCTTGATCTGGTCCTTGACCGTCCGTCGATCTTGGCGACCCCCCTCTCCCATCCCTTGCCCGCAACGATTCGTATCGAATGAACAAGACAGCCCCATCCGGGGCAGTAGTCTGATCCCCGCTGAGCCGCCGTGCGGGTGCGGCTGCCGAGGGTGGAGGTGTGCGTGTCCGAGAGGGTTCTGCGTCAGGCGAGTACGCCGCCTACTGTCATCGACACCTCGACCGCGCACATCGCTCGGGTGTACGACTACTTCCTCGGCGGCAAGGACAACTTCCCCGCCGACCGCGAGGCCGCGGCCCGGATCCTCAAGGGGAACCCGGGCATGCGCGACACCTGCCGCGAGCAGCGGGAGTTCCTGCGCCGAGCCGTCCGGTTCCTGACCCGGGCCGGAATCCGTCAGTTCATCGACATCGGAACAGGCCTGCCGACCCAGGAGAACACCCACGAGGTGGCGCAGGCCATAGCGGCCGACGCGCGCGTGGCCTACGTGGACAACGACCCCATCGTGCTCGCGCATGCCAGGGTCCTGATGGCGGACCAGGACCACGGCCGCACGGTCTTCATCCACGCCGACGCCCGCGACCCGCAGTCACTGCTCGCCGACTCGACGCTGCGCAGCGTCATCGACTTCGACCAGCCGGTCGCGGTGCTGCTCATCGGCATCCTGCACTTCATGCCGGACCACGACCACCCCGAGCACCTGATCCGCACCCTGCTGGACGCCCTTCCCGACAGCTCCTACCTGGCGGCCAGCCACGGGACACCGGACTTCGCACCCGAGGTCGGCGGCGCCGTGCAGGCCGCCTATCAGGCCTCGTCGATGCCGTGCCGGGTCCGGACCGCCGACGAGGTGATGGGGCTGCTGACCGGCGTCGAGCTCGTCGACCCGGGCCTGGTCCTGCTCGCCGAGTGGCGTCCGGACGGTCCGGTGCCGGCGAACCGGCAGCAGATCACCTACGCGGCGGTGGGCCGCAAGGGCTGAGCAGGCCGGGCCGGGTCCGGGCGCGTAGCCGGCAGCCAGGCGAGTCCGAGCGGTCATCGACACCCAACCGCCGCCCCGCGTCACAGCCGATACCCGACGCCCGGCACCGTCGCAATGCACTGCGGCTCGCCGAGCTTCGCCCGAAGCCGGCTCACCGTCACCCGGACCACGGTCGTGAACGGATCAGCATTCTCATCCCAGGCCTGCTCCAACAGCGACTCGGCACTCACCGGCGCCCCTTCAGCCCGCATCAGCGCCTCAAGCACCGCGTACTCCTTCGCCGACAGCGCCAGATGCCGTCCGTCCCGGCTCGCCTGCCGCCGATGCGTGTCCAGCTCGACCCCCGCCCGCACCAGAACCGGCGGCACCGCCGCCCTGCTGCGCCGGGCCAGCGCCTGCACCCGCGCCACCAGTTCGCTGAAGTCGAACGGCTTGGGCAGGTAGTCGTCCGCGCCCAACCCCAGACCCGTCGCCCGGTCCGGGACCGCCGCGGCGGCCGTCAGCATCAGGATCCTGGTCCGGGCACCCGAACGCACGAGCTCCCGGCAGATCTCGTCGCCGTGGACCTCCGGCAGATCACGGTCCAGCACCAGGACGTCGTACTCGGTGAGCGCCAACCGCTCCCCCGCCGAGGCGCCGTCGTACGCGACGTCCACCGCCATCGCGTGGCCGCGCAGCCCCTCGGCCACGAGATCCGCCAGGAAGCGCTCGTCCTCGGCAATCAGAACCCTCATACGGTCTGCCTATCAGATCAGCCGTGACGGCGACATCGCAGGTTTCCGTCCCTGATCAAAAACCCTTATGCAATGTCGGCCCTCCGCCTTCATCATTGCCGCATGAGCCCGACGACCTTCGCGCCGACACCCGCAGGCTTCGCCCTGCCGGTGCCGACTGCCGTCGTCGCGGCGCCCGCTGCCGCTGCCTCGTTCGCAGCACTCGCAGCACTCCCCTTCGCCGCATTCGCAGCATTCGCAGCATTCGACGGCGTCCGAAGCTGACCCTCCCCGCCCGCGGCGGGAACCGACCGGGGAGGGTGGCCCCGCTTCCGGTTCTCCGGCCCGCGCCTGGTGGCTGACAGGTGCGCTCGGGTCGTCGACGCCAGCCGACCTCGTCCAGTACCAGGGGATCGACCCACCATGTACAAGCAGCAGTTCGCCCGCACCAAGCCGCACCTCAACATCGGCACGATGGGCCACGTCGACCACGGCAAGACCACGCTGACCGCCGCCATCACCAAGGTGCTGGCCGAGCGGTGGGGCGGCAGCAACCGCTACGTCGCCTTCGACCGCATCGACCGGGCTCCGGAGGAGGTCAGCCGCGGCATCACCATCAACATCGCGCACGTCGAGTACGAGACCGAGCACCGGCACTACGCGCACGTCGACATGCCCGGCCACGCCGACTACGTCAAGAACATGATCACCGGCGCCGCGCAGGTGGACGGCGCGATCCTGGTCGTCTCGGCGCAGGACGGCGCGATGCCGCAGACGCGGGAGCACATCCTGCTGGCGCGGCAGGTCGGGGTGCCGCACGTGGTCGTCGCGCTCAACAAGGCCGACCTGGTCCAGGACGAGGAGCTGCTGGACCTGGTGGAGCTGGAGATCAGGGAGCTGCTGACGGCGCAGGGCTTCCCGGGCGAGACCGCCGCGGTGGTCCGCGTGTCCGGGCTGCGGGCGCTGGAGGGCGACCCGGTGTGGACGCAGCGGATCCTGGACCTGCTGGCGGCCGTCGACACCGCGATCCCGGACCCGGTCCGGGACCTGGAGTCGCCGTTCCTGATGCCGGTGGAGAACGTGCTGACCATCACCGGGCGCGGCACCGTCGTCACCGGCGCGGTCGAGCGCGGCACGCTCGCGCTGGGGTCGCAGATCGAGGTCAGCGGCCACGGCGAGGCGTTCACCGCGGTCGTCACCGGCATCGAGACCTTCGGCCGCACGATGGACACCGCGCAGGCCGGCGACAACGCGGCGCTGCTGCTGCGCGGCGTGCGCCGCGAGCAGATCCGCCGCGGCCAGGTCCTGGCCGCCCCGCGCAGCATCCGGCCGCACCGCCGGTTCCGCGCCGAGGTGTACGTGCTGTCGGCCGCCGAGGGCGGCCGCCACACCGGCTTCGGCGCCGGGTACCGCCCGCAGTTCCACTTCCGCACCACGGACGTGGTCGGCGCGGTGGAGCTGGCCGGCGGCCAGGTCGCGCTGCCCGGCGACCGGGTCACGCTGACGGTCGAGCTCGGCCACGGCGTGGCGATGGAGCCCGGCCTCGGGTTCGCCATCCGCGAGGGCGGCCGGACGGTCGGGGCCGGGACGGTGCTGGAGCTGGTGGACTAGCGCCCGCACAAGGCTGCGCACGGAACCGACGGCGGTGGCCCCGATCACGAAGATCGGGGCCACCGCCATCACCAACCATCACCAACCATCAGCGGCCATCAGAGCCTCAAGCCCGCACGCCCTCACGCCCTCGAGCCCGCACACCCTCACGCCTCCCGCTCCGGCGTCCCCTTCCCCCGCCGCAGACACAGCACAGTGGCCAGCACCGCCAAAGCAGTCGCGACCGAGAACACCACGACCAGACCCTGATGGAAGGGCCCGGACAGCAGGCTCGGGAAGAACTCCCGGCCGGTCAGAGTCGCATTGGCACTCGGCGTGAGCGTATTGAGAACCCCGCCGGAGGACAGCAGGTGCTCCACCGGGTTCACCCCCAGCACCGCCGCGAACAGCGACGACACCGGCGGCAGCTGCGCCACCTGCGCCGCGGCCTGCGCCGACACGCCCTGCGCCTGCAAGCCGCTGCTGAGCGTGTGCGGAAGGCTGCCAGCCAGTCCGGCAATCATCAGCGAGAAGAACACGCCGATCGAGACCGCCGTACCCGAGTTCTGGAACGTCGCACGCATCCCCGAAGCCGCGCCTCGGCGGCTGGCCGGCACGCTGCTCATGATGGACGAGGAGTTCGGGGCGGCGAACATGCCGCTGCCTATCCCGTTGGCGGCGATCAGCGCGGCGAAGGCCCAATAGGGGAAGTCGACCGGGAGCAGGATCAGGCCGACGAAGCTGGCCCCGAAGACCGCGGTGCCCGCTGTCGCCAGACCGCGGGACCCGAAGCGGTCGGACAGGTAGCCGGACACCGGGCCGGATATCAGGAAGCCGATCGTCAACGGCAACAAGAAGATGCCGGCCCACAACGGGGTGTCCTCGTAGTCGTAGCCGTGCAGCGGCAGCCAAATGCCCTGCAACCAGATGATGAGGACGAACTGCAACCCGCCGCGCGCCACCGAGACCGCGAGCGCCGAAGCGTTGCCAACCGTGAAGTCACGGATCTTGAACAGCGACAGGTCGAACATCGGCTCGGCACTGCGCCGCTCGATCCGCCAGAACGCGAGCAGCATCACCACGCCCCCGCCGAGCAGCACGACCACCGTCGGGTTCGTCCAGCCCATCGCGTGGTTCTTATAGGGCTGCAAGCCCTGCGTGACGCCGATCAGCACACCGCCCAGACCCAAGGCGAAGGTGACGTTGCCCCACCAGTCGATCCGGCCCCCAGTAGCGCTCGTGGTCTCGCGCAGCCGCCGGTACGCCCAGTAGGTGCCGAACACGCCGACCGGCACGTTGACCCAGAACACCGCGCGCCAGTCCCACGCCGACAGCAGACCCCCGGCCACCAAGCCGATGAACATCCCGGCCAGAGCCGCGACCTGGTTGATGCCCAGCGCGAAGCCGCGCCGGTCCGGCGGGAAGGCGTCGGTGAGGATGGCGGCGGAGTTGGCGGTCAGCATCGAGCCGCCGACCGCCTGGAGCAGGCGCCAGCCGATCAGCCACATCGCGCCGTGCGTACCGACGAACGGGTCGAAGGACAACAGCACCGAGGCGATGGTGAACACCATGAAGCCGGCGTTGTAGGTGCGGACCCGGCCGTACATGTCCCCGAGCCGGCCCAGGGTGACCACGAACACTGCCTGGACCAGGCGGTAGCCCATGATCATCCACAGCAGGTAGACGATGTTGCCGGGGGCCAGCGGGTCCAGGTGGATGCCCCGGAAGATCGGCGGCAGCGCGATCAGCACGATCGAGCCGTCCAGCGCCGACATGAACATCGCGGCGGTGGTGTTGGTCAGCGCCACTCACTGGTAGCGCTGGTCGGCGGCCGGGGCCGCGGCGGTGGCGACCGCGGCCATCAGATCTTCTCCGCGAGCCGCTGTATGAGCGGGGCGGCGGCGGCCAGGGCGCGCAGCTCCTCGGCCGTGAAGCCGTCGGACAGCGCGTCGGCGATCAGCCGGGCCCGGGCGCTGCGCTTGAGGCGCAGCGTCTCGCGCCCGGCGTCGGTCAGCGAGGTCACCGACCGGCGCCGGTCCTGCTCGTCGCGGCGGCGCTCGACCAGGCCCTTGCCCTCCAGGACGCCGAGCGTGATGCCCATCGCCTGCGGCGTGATCTGCTCGATCCGGGCCAGGTCCGCCGCGGTGCTCGGACCGGCGCGGTCCAGCCGGCCCAGGGCCGAGCGCTCCGGGAGGGTCAGTTCGCCGGGGGCCGGGTTCTGGCGCATCCGGCGGACCATCATCGTGATCGCGCTGAAGAGGGAGGTGGAGAGATCCTCCATGCCGCGGGGGTCCATATTGCCAATCTAGATTGCTCAATCTGGATTGGCAATCAAGGTTGTCAATCTCGGTCCGCGCGCCCGCCCGCCGGCGCCCGCACCCCAGTCGGCACCCGCACCCCCGCCAGCGCAAGCACATCCGCCTCCGAGAACGACCCGATCCGACCCCGGTCGCCGTGCAGCTCCCGGATCAGGCGCTGGAGCAGCGCGTTCATCGGCGTGGGGATGTCGTGGGCCCGGCCGAGCACACAGATCTCCCCGTTGAGGAAGTCCGTCTCGGTGCTGTCCAGCCCGCGCTGCACGCTCTGCCACGTCGACCCGGCGGGCCGCGGGCGGCCGTCGACGACCGACGGCGTGAGGATCAGGCCGCGGTCGGGCCGCTCGTCGACCGCGATGCCGGCGGCCACCAGGCAGGCCCGGCCCTCGCGCCGGGCGATCTCGGTGATCGGCCCGTCCAGGGCCGCCGGGCCGCACAGCGCCTCGACGACGTTGCCGAGGTTGCTCAGCAGCTTGCCGTACTTCACGGCCCTGATGTCCCCGACGGTCTCGCTGGCGAACCCGGCTTTGACGAACCCGGATATCAGGGCCCGCAGCTCGGTGATGGTGCCGCCGGTGTGGCGGCCGGCGTCCAGGATCCCGATCACCGGGTGGGAGTAGCCGCTGACCACGCCGGGTTCCAGATGGACGTTGGGGCAGATGACGCTGACGCCGTAGACCGCGGGGAAGAAGCGGGAGGCGACCCGCTCGTTCTCCACGCCGTTCTGCAGACAGGCCACGGCCGTGGGCTCCGGCAGCGCGCGCCGGATCTTCTGGAGCGCCTCCAGCGTGTCCTGCGACTTCACGGCCAGCAGCACCATGGTGTCGGGGCCGGCGTCCAGCTTCTCCAGCTCGTCCGGGCCGATCGCCTCGACCCCGATCCGCTCCTCGCCGGCCGGGGTCTTGAGCACCAGCCCGTAGGTGCGGATCCGGGCGAGGTTCTCACCCCGGGCGACAAGGGTGACGGGAACCCCCGCGCGGTGCAGCCGGCCCGCGACGAACGCTCCGATGGCGCCTGCTCCGTAGACGACGAATCTCATACGTCTGTCATATAGCAGGAGTCGGTGATCAACCGGAGGCGTCGTCCAAGCGCAGACGTGTAGTGATCCGATATCTGTCGCCGCGGTATACGGACTGTGCGAACTCGACGACACGGCCCGCCGAATCCTTCGTCGTCCGTTCGATCAGGAGCAACGGCGCGTACACGTCCACGTCGAGCAGTTCTGCCTGCTCGGGGTTGGCGACGGTGGGCTCCATCGTCTGCACGGCCTCGCTCACGGCGATGCCGTGACGGTCGCGCAGCAAGTGGTAGAAGTTGCCCGACTCCATGTCGGCCGGACGCAGTCCGGGCACCAGCGCGGCCGGGACGTCGATGCGCTCGATGGCCATCGGCTCCTCCTCGACGACCCGCACCCGGATCACCCGCAGGATCAGCTCGTTGGCGGACAGGCCGAAGCGGGTCGCGCGGGAGGCGCCGGCCGCGGAGGTCTTGAAGGAGACCACCTGGCTGGTCCAGACGCCCTCGGCGGAGGGGGCGGCCAAGCCGGTGGCCGGGTCGCCGGTGAGCGCCTGGTCGATCTTGCGCGGGTTGGTGAACGTGCCGCGGCCCTGGTGCCGCACCAGGTGCCCGGAGTCGACCAGTTCCTGCAGCGCCGCGCGGACCGTCGGGCGGGACACGCCCAGGGCCGCGGCCATGTCGCGCTCGGAGTCCAGTCCGGTGCCGGGGGCCGCGGCGTCGATCAGTTGCAGCACATGGTCTCGCACCCGGTCTCGTTTGGCCGTGGCCGGTTTGCGGCCCGGGCGCGTCTGGCTGCCTGTCACATCGGATGATTCTGCCAGGTCCGATGGGCCGAAGGGCCAGGGAAGCAAGCACGAAGGCGGGGCGGCCCGGTCTCAGGGCGGGCCGCGCCGCCGGTCAGGGCGGTTCCGGACGGGTGGTCCGGGCCGGATGGATCGGCCGGTCCGGCCCCGGGTCAGGGGCGCCGGGGCCGGACCTGCCGATCGGGGGGACGGGATCAGCTGGCCGGGACGGTGTCCTTGAAGTGCGTGCCGCCGCTGTAGTAGCCGTCGACCGCGGACTGCACCGCGGCCGGCGACTGCGCGACGCCCTTGGCGAAGTAGACCCAGTTCACCTTCTCGTCCCAGGTGCGGGCGCCGTTGAAGGGCAGGTCGATAAACCACTCGTTGAAGTCGATGGTCATCGGCTGGCGCGGGTAGTACTTGCCGGTGCTGGAGAACACCTGCTTGCCGTCGATGTAGTAGGTGACGGTGCCGCCGTAGACGGTGGCGACCAGGGTGTGCCAGCCCTGGAGGCTGCCGATGGCGTCGTTGGTGACCCGGTCCATCGCGTCGGCGCTGTACCAGGTGGTGGTGTACATCGAGTTCGCCGGGCCGCCCCAGCCGCCGTTGGGCAGGTACTCGAAGTCGTTCTCGCTGTAGAGGGAGTTGTCCGGGGTGATGGTGTAGAAGGTCTCGTTGACGTGGTCGCCGTTGGCGCCGGTGGTCGGGGCGTCGTTGAAGTAGACCCGCGCGGCGTAGGTGCCCTCGAAGAACTTCTGCGCCGTGGTGTCGATCTCGGCCTGCTTGGTGCCGGCGGTGGTGCCGTCGGTGGAGGCCTTCAGGTTCATCACGTGCCCGCCCTTGGCCGTGGAGTCGGCCGGGAAGGTGAAGGTGTCGGCGGTCCAGGTGTTCTGCACCCCGGGCCCGCCGGAGCCGGTGCGGATGGCCCAGCCGTGCGCGTTCAGGTTCGGGTCGGACGGGCCGGTGTAGGAGAAGTCGTCGAACAGCACGCCGGAGGGCGAGCCGCCGCCGCCGGTGCTCGGCGAGGACGACGGGGAGGTGCTCGGCGAGCTCGACGGGCTGGTCGACGGCGAGGTGGGGTTCCCGCCGGGCGCCGTGCCGGAGACGATCGCGCCGTTCACCGCGAGCGTGATGGTGCTGGAGGGGCCGTACGCGGTCTGCGCGGCGTTGAACGAGTAGTCGTTCCGCTGGTTCACCGAGGCCCAGCCGGCGGCGTTCAGCCGCAGCTGCAGGTCGCCGGTCGAGGCGCCGGGGGCCAGCGTCCCGCCGGTGAAGCCGACCTCCAGGTAGTGGTCGGCGGTCGCGGTCGGCGAGGCCAGGGTCCCGACGGTTCCGGTGATGTTGCCGCAGCCGACCTGCGCCCACTCACAGGCGAACTGGTAGGAGGACACCGAGTCGGCGGTGAAGTAGTAGCGGATCTTCACCGTGGACAGGCTCAGCGCGGCGCCGCCGGTGTTGGTGACCGTGAACCAGGGCTCGATCATGTCCGAGCCGCTGGATCCGACGTGGTACGCCAGCGAGGCCGGGGCCCCGGTGGCGTGCGCGGTGGCGGAGAACGCCGCCGCGGTCAGACCGCAGGCGCCGGCCAGGCTCGCGGCGGCGAGCGCGGCGATCGAGCGCCTACGGGCGGGGGCCGGAGTGGGAGCCGGCGACGCCGCGGGAGTGGGGAGAGGGTGGCTCATGGTGGGAACTCCTTGTTGACCATAGGTAACTTTGTGGAGCGCTGGCGTTCAGAATGCGAACGAGCCACTGGTCTGTCAAGTGGCAGTTCAATCCCGACCACAAGGCCCACCACCACGTCGCATCGCTGACCTCTGGTCAGTTTTCGAGCGACCATTGACATTACCAATGGGAAAGTGCGAGAGTCCGGGTCACGCCGATCGGCGCCGGTCGTCCGCCCGGGTTGTGCGGACTGTTCAGCAGCACCCCCGGGGGGTCCCGGGACCACTCTCGAATCCGCTCGAAGACGAGGATCAGCATGCGCATACGCACCTCAGCCGGGCTGGCCGCGGGCATCGTGCTCGCGTTCGGCGCCGCGGCCTGTTCCAGCAGCGCCAGCTCGGGCACCGGCACCGGCACCGCCGGCGCCACCAGCGCCGCGGCCGGCGCCCCGACCGCGGCGATCGCCGGCGCGGGCTCCGGTACCGGGAAGACCCTGACCGTCTGGTACATGGACGGCGACCTGTCCGACGCCGCCGTGAAGGCCATCAACGACAAGTTCACCGCGCTGACCGGCGCACAGGTGAAGGTCCAGATCCAGCAGTGGGACGGGATCAACACCAAGGTCGCCACCGCGCTGGCCCAGGACAACCCGCCGGACGTGCTGGAGATCGGCAACACCGACGTCCCGCTGTTCGCCGCCAGCGGCGGCCTGTCGGACATCACCTCGGCGCTGCCGGAGCTGCAGGGCTCCCAGCACTGGCTGCCCGGCCTGGAGGGCCCGGCCACCGTCGACGGCAAGAGCTTCGGCGCGCCGCTGTTCGCCGGCAACCGCGCGGTCGTCTACAACAAGAAGATCTGGGCCGACGCCGGCATCACCACGCCGCCGACCACGTTCGCGCAGCTGACCGCGGACCTGGACGCGATCAAGGCGAAGAACACCGCGCCGGACTTCTCGGCGTTCTACTTCCCGGGCAAGTACTGGCACGGCGCGCTGCAGTTCGTCTGGGACGCCGGCGGCCAGCTGGCCACCTCCTCCGGCGGCAAGTGGTCCGGTTCGCTGGCCACGCCCGAGGCGCAGAAGGGCCTGGCGGCCTGGAAGGACTTCGTCGGCAAGTACTCCTCGCCGGCCTCCCGGGACGTGGAGACCACCGCGCCGGACTTCAACACGCTGTTCGCGCAGGGCAAGACCGCCACGATCCTGAACACCAGCATCAACCCCATCGTGAAGGTCGACGCCTCGCTGAAGGACCAGATCGGGACCTTCCCGATGCCCAGCGCCACCGACGGCAAGACCCAGCCGGTGTTCCTGGGCGGCTCGGACCTGGGGATCGCGACCAAGAGCAAGAACCAGGCGCTGGCCCTGGCCTATCTGAAGGCCGCCACCGACCCGGCCGTGCAGGCCGCGGCGATCGTCGGCATCGACCACTGGATCCCGGCCTCCACCGAGGTCATCGACCAGACCATCAGCTCGCTGCCGCCCACCTCGCAGGCGTTCTTCGCGGCCGCCAAGACCTCGGTGCCGACCCCGGCCGTGGCCGGCTGGGCCACCGTGGAGTCGGACAAGTCGATCGACGACTTCTTCGCCGACATCGCCACCGGGCGCAAGTCCCCGGCCGACGCCGCCAAGTCCCTGGACAGCCACCTGGACCAGGCGCTGAACGCCTCCGTGGGCTGAGGCCCCGGTCCGCTCCCCCCGCGCCGGGCCCGCACGCGCCGCCAGTCCCGCGTCCGCGAACCGCGAACCGCGAATCACGAACCGTGACTCGCGATCCGATCCGCGACCAGGACTGACCGGGCGTCGGGCCCGGCCTCGATCCAGGAAGGAACCCGCACGTGAACGCCATGTCCACCTCCGCGCCCAGGCGCCGCGGGACGGCGCCGCCCCGGCACGCCGGCCCCGCCCCGGGCCCGGGCGGCGCGCCGGCCGGCCCGCGCCGGCGCCGCAGCGCCCAGCCCTACGTCCTGCTGGTCCCGGCCCTGCTCATCCTGGGCCTGGTCGTCGGCTACCCGCTGATCCGGCTCGGGGTCATCTCCACCCAGGGCTTCGGCCTGCGGACCCTGATCACCGGCAGAACCACCTCGGTCGGCGCCGCCAACTACACCACGATCCTGCACGACGGGCAGCTGGTGCCGATCCTGGTCCGGACCGTGCTGTTCGCCGCGACGCTGGTCGCCGGCACGGTGCTGATCGGGCTCGGCGCGGCGCTGATGATGGTCGCGGTCGGCGGCCGGCTGCGCTCGGCGATGATGCTGGCGCTGCTCGGCGCCTGGGCCATGCCGACGGTGGCCTCCACGCTGGTGTGGCAGTGGCTGTTCCAGCCCACCTACGGCGTCGTCAACTGGCTGCTGACCCAGCTGCGGGTGTTCGGCGACTACCGGCAGCACGACTTCCTGGCGCACCCGATCTCCGGGTTCGTCGTGGTGTGGCTGCTGGTGGTGTGGGTCTCCGTGCCCTTCGTCGCCCTGACCCTGTACGCCGGGCTGACCCAGATCCCCGGCGACTACTACGAGGCCGCCGCGCTCGACGGCGCCGGCTACTGGCGGCGGGTGCGGACCGTCACGCTGCCGTTCCTGCGGCCGGTGCTGACGCTGGTCACCGTGATGTCGGTGATCTGGGACTTCAACGTCTTCAACCAGATCTGGATCCTGACCAAGGGCGGTCCGGACGGCGGCACCACCACCATCGCCATCTGGTCGTTCACCAAGGCCTTCGCCTCCCAGTCCTACGGCCAGGGCGCCGCGATCGCGGTGTTCTCGGTGGTGCTGCTGGCGGTGCTGGCCGGCTGGTCGGTACGCCGGCTCGTTCTCTCCGGGGAGGAAGCATGAGGACCTCGCGCCGTTCGCGGACGCTGCTGAACGCCGCGGCCACGCTGTTCGCCGTCGTGTGGGCGTTCCCCGTCTACTGGATGGTGACCACGGCCTTCAAGCCGCAGCACGACATCCTGACCTCCACCCCGCACTTCCTGCCGTTCCCGCTGACGCTGGCGAACTTCGCCGACGCCGTGAAGAAGCCGCACTTCGGCTCCTACGTCGTCAACAGCCTGGCGGTCACGCTGACCGTCGTGGTGGTGGCCACCACCGTCGGCTTCCTGGCCGCGCTGGCGCTGGCCCGGTTCCGGTTCCTGGGCCGGCGGGCGATCCTGGTGACGATCCTGGCGATCCAGATGATCCCGGCGCCGGCGCTGGTGATCCCGCTGTTCCTGACCATGAAAAGCATGCACCTGCTGAACAACCTGCTCTCGCTGGGGCTCACCTACACCGCGTTCGTGGTGCCGCTGACCATCTGGATCCTGCGCGGCTTCGCCCAGGGCGTGCCGGTGGAGCTGGAGGAGGCCGCGCGCCTGGACGGGGCGAGCCCGGCGCAGGTGATCCGGCACGTGCTGCTGCCGCTGCTGGCCCCCGGCATCATCGCCACCTCGATCTTCGCGTTCATCACCGCCTGGAACGACTACGTGTACGCCTACGTGATGATGAAGGACGACGCGCACTACACGCTGCCGGTCTGGCTGGCCACCTTCTCCACCAACACCGGCACCGACTACGCCGGCCTGATCGCCGGCTCCACGCTGTTCGCGCTGCCCGCCGTCGCCTTCTTCATGATCGCGCAGACCAAGCTGACCGCCGGGATGACCGCCGGCGCCGTCAAGGGCTGACAGAAAGGCTCCTTGTGATAATCCCCCGCCCCGCCGAGCACACCGCGCTGCCGGGAGAGTTCGTCCTGGGACCGGCGCTGACCCTGCTGGCCGGCCCCGGCACCCAGCGCGCCGCCGACCTGCTGGCCGAGTACCTCGGCGCCGGCCGGACCCGCAGCGCCGTCGGCCCGCCGATCCTGCTGCGCCTGGACCCCGCCGCCCACGACCACCCGCACGGCTACGACCTGCTGATCGAGCCGGACCAGGTGACCCTGGCCGCGCCGGCCGAGGCCGGGCTGTTCAACGGCGTGCAGACCCTGCGGCAGCTGCTGCCCCCGGAGGCGCTGGACCCCGCGACCGCCGCTTCGGACCGCTGGCGCTGGCCGGCCTGCCGGGTCCGCGACGCGCCCCGCCTGGCCTGGCGCGGCATGATGCTGGACACCGTGCGGCACTTCATGCCGATCGGGTTCCTGCACCGGCTCGTCGACGAGCTCGCGCTCCACAAGCTCAACATCCTGCATCTGCACCTCACCGACGACCAGGGCTGGCGGATCGAGATCGACGGCCTGCCGCTGCTCACCGAGATCGGCGCCACCCGGTCCGAGTCGATGGTCGGCCGCGCCGGCTCCACGGTCTTCGACGGCGTCCCGCACAGCGGCCACTACACCCGCGCGGAGCTGACCGAGCTGGTGCGGTACGCCGCCTCGCGCGGCGTGACGATCGTCCCGGAGATCGGCATGCCCAGCCACACCCGGGCGGCCCTGGCCGCCTACCCCGAGCTGGGGAACCGGCCGGACGTCCGGCTGCCGGTGTGGACGTCCTGGGGCATCAGCGAGGACATCCTCGGCGTGCACGACGCGGCGCTCGACTTCGGACGGCAGGTGCTGTCCGAGGTCATGACGATCTTCCCGTCGCGGAACATCCACATCGGCGGCGACGAGTGCCGCACCGCGCAGTGGGCCGCCAGCCCGGTGGCCCGGCAGCGCGCCGCGGAGCTCGGGTTGTCCGACATCTCGCAGCTGCTGGGCTGGTTCCTCCAGCAGATGCACTCCTTCCTGGGCGAGCACGGCCGCCGCGCGGTGTGCTGGAACGACGGGGTCGGCAACGACGCGCTCGACCCGTCGATCGTGGCCACGGCGTGGCTCAAGCCGGAGCACGCGGCGGAGGCGATCGCGCGCGGCCATCAGGTACTGATGTCGCCGCACGAGCAGACCTACCTGGACTACCGCCAGACCCTGCACCCCGCCGAGCCGCCGTCCCCGGACGACCGGGTGCTGACGCTCGCCGACGCCTACGCCTTCGACCCGCTGCCGCTCGGCCAGCGCGGCGTCGGCGCGGCGGCCCTGGACGACGGCTCCGGCGGGCCGGGAGTGCTCGGGACGCAGGCGCAGCTGTGGACGGAGTGCGCGCCGACGCCCGAGGTGGTGCGACACCTGATCTACCCACGGCTGTGCGCGCTGGCGGAGGGTGCGTGGAGCGACGAGCGGCGCGACCCGGAGGAGTTCACCCGCCGGCTGCGGCACCACCTGCGACGGCTGGCGGCCGTCGGGGCGCTGCCGGAGACGCGGCCGGAGGGATGGGACGACGGGGTGTCGGTGACGGGCGGGTCGGACGAGCGGGGCGGGTCGGACGAGCGGGGCGGGTCGGACGAGCGGGGCGGCTCGGACGAGCGGGGCGGCTCGGGAGGTTCTGGCGGCTCCGGCGATTCCGGCGATTCCGGCGGCCCGGCCGGTACCGACCTCCCGGTCCGATGATCGACTCCTCGTCGACTTCGACATCGACTTCGACATCACCGTTGACGGACCCGGCGCGGCAGGCGGGTCTTCCCGACCGCCGCGCCACCGCCAAGCGCGACCTGGTCCGGGCCCACCTCTTGCAGTTCGCCGACGGCGCGGAGGCCGGCACGGCGATCGTCTCCGAGCGCGAACTCGCCGCCCGGCTCGACGTCTCGCGCCCCACGGTCCGCGCCGCCATCGAGGACCTGGTCGCCGAGGGCCACCTGGTCCGCCGCCCCGGCCGCGGCACGTTCACCAGCCCCCGGAAGGTCACCCAGCAGCTGTCGGCCGACGCCTCCAGCCCGCTCGGCGTCCCGCCCGCCGAGGGCGCCTGGACCAGCCGCGTCGTCGCCCTGCGCACCCGCCAGGCCGGCGCCGTGCGCGCCGCCCGGTTCGCGGTGCCGTCCGAGGACACCATCCTGCACGTCACCCGGGTCCGCCTGGTCGACGCCGAACCGATCGCCATCGAACGCCTGGAGCTGCCGCAGAACCTGGTCCCCGGCCTGAGCATGACCGACCTGGAATCAGGCAACTTCTACCACCTGCTGCGCGAGCGCTACGGCGTGGCCGTCAGCGACGCGATCCAGACCCTCGAACCCGCCGTCGCCAACCCCCACGAGGCCGAACTGCTCGACATCCCGGTCTACTTCCCGCTGCTACGCATCGAGCGCACCACCGCCGACGTGCTCGGCCGCACGGTCGAGTTCACGCAGTCGGTGTACCGCAGCGACCGGTACCGGATCACGTCGCGGCTGCGCTTCGACCAGAGTTCGGGGTGACGCCGGAGGCGGACCTGTCGGAATCCCTGTCGGAATCATGAGGCCTGTTATCTAAATCCTTCACACCAGCACCCCTCCCCGATTGAGCGACTCCGGCCCGCGGGCGATCATGGACGGACCGGACGGACCGGACCGGACGGAGCCACCGAAAGGCCCACCATGAGCGGCATCGTCGTCGGAGTCGATGACTCCCCCTCCTCCCGAGCCGCCCTGCGCTGGGCCGTCGCCGAGGCCGAGCTCCGCGGCACCGGCCTGCACGTGGTCTCGGCCTGGGAGATCCCCTTCGCCAAGGCCGGGCAGGACGACGATGACGACCCGCTCCCCGCCGTCCCCTCGCTGGAACAGGCCGCCCTCAGCGAACTCGCCGCGGCGGTCGCCGAGGCCGGCGGGGACCCGGCGGACCCCGCGACGAGGATCGAACTCGTCCACGGGTCCCCCTCCCGCGTCCTCATCGACGCCGCGAAGGACGCCGACCTCGTGGTCCTCGGCTCCCGCGGCCGCGGCGGCTTCTCAGGCCTCGTCCTGGGCTCGGTCGGCCGGCAGGTGATCCACCACGCGGCGTGCCCGGTCGTGGTCGTGCGGTAGGGCGGCCGGCGGAGCCGCGGTCGCCGACGGAAGCGGGCTTGGTAACTGCGGGCTTGGTGACTGCGGACTCGGTGACTGCGGGCTTGGTATTTGCGGGCTTGGTATTTGCGGGCTCGGTGATTGCGGGCTCGGCGCCGGCAGCGCACTCGCCGGCAGCGCGTCCACGAAGCGGACCGTCTCCCCCACCTCGGCCCGCCCGGTCCGCAACGCCGGCACGTCCGGCCGCTCGTACCCGACCGCGACCCCGCACACCAGCACGAGTCCGTCGTCGGCGCCGACGATCTCGCTCACGGTCTTGCGATACATGGTCCACATCACTTGCGGGCAACTGTGCAGTCCCTCGGCGCGCAGCAGCAGCATGACCGTCTGCAAATACATCCCCGCGTCAGCCCACTGCCCGGGACCCATCACGCGGTCCACGTAGCAGAACAGCACCACCGGGGCCCCGAACGCGCCCGAGTTCAACACGCCGATCTTCCGCGGCCGCAGCGGATCGTCCCGCTCGATCACCAGCGCCCGATAGCGCTGCGCCGCCGCGGCCGCCATCCGCTCGCTGTACGGCGCGCCCATCTCCTCCGGATACATCGGATATTCCCGCTCGTCGCCGGGATCACCGGCCCGGGCGCGCAGCGTCGCGCGCCGCTTCACCTCGGCCAACGGCTCCCCGCTGACCACGTACAACCGCCACGGCTGCACATTCCCGCTGGACGGCGTCCGGGCGGCGGCGGCGAGCACCCGGTCCAGAGCCTCGCGCGGTACTGGTCTGTCGCTGAATGCCCGCACCGAGCGGCGGGTGTCGACGGCTTCGTACACATCCACGACTTTCGACGATAGGCCATGGCGGAACCCGGTTCGCGGGGTGGTCCGCCAGCGGCGATCACGCTCTGTAACTCAGTGTTCTCCCATATAGCCATTGTCCCTCGCCGTCACCAGGATGACGTCGGACGAGCCCCGGGAAACTCCCGGGGACGTCATCAGGAGGATCCATGGGCGCAACGGAACAGTACAGATCCGCCGGGGTCCCACCCCGGCGCCGACGGCTGGTCGCCGCGCTGTCGGTGATCGCGCTGGCGCTGGGCGGAACGCTGGCCGCGCAGGCGGTGAAACCGTCCGCCGCGCAGGCGTTCGGCACCATCAACGGCCTGGGGCAGCGCTCCGAGCATGAGCGGATCACGCGGGCGGCACTGGCGTGCGCGCCGGGGGTGAAGTCCACCGGGGACTGCTTCGAGCCGCGCTCGATGGACCAGCTGGCCGGGCACTCCGGGACGTTCGGCGCGGTCGGGTCGCCGGACCTGGACGAGTTCAACGATCCGACGGCGCACTGCGACAACGCCGACTACCTGAACGTGGCCGGGTATCCGCAGTCGCGCGCCACGGCGACCGCGAACCTGATGGCGTGCGTGAACCACCTGCGCCAGCGGTTCGGCCAGGGGGTGGACGGCGCGGCAGGGCTGTTCGACACCAACGGCGACCTGCGCGGCGACCAGGTGGACCTGACCTCGGACTGCACGTTCGGCGGCGGGTTCTCCGGGCGGGCCAAGTGCAACGCGATCGAGGGCCTGGGCCGCGCGCTGCACGGCGCGCAGGACTTCTACTCGCACAGCAACTGGGCCGACCAGTCGGACCCGAGCAAGCCGATCAGCATCTCCAACCCGCCGGGGCTGGGCCTGCCGGGCCCGTCGCCGATCCTGGACCTGGCCGGGACCTCCACGCCGGCGGTCCCGACCGACCTGACCACCGGCTACTACGCCGGCATCTTCAGCGACAAGTGCCCGGGCGCGACCCGGATCACCCACGCGTGCATGAACAAGGACGAGGCGCTGATCGACCCGGTCTCGGGCACCGCGACCGACCCCAAGACCGTCCGCGGCAGGGTCGGCTCCAACGAGCAGGCCGCGGTGTCCGGCGCCGTCGCCGAGACCCGCCGGCAGTGGTCGGACTTCAAGAACGCGATCATCTCCCGCTACGGCGCCGACCTCGGCAACCGGATGATCCTGGCGATCTGCCAGGACGTGCCCAAGGTGGACCTGGTCTTCGCGATCGACACCACCGGCAGTATGAGCCCTTACATCAACGCCACGGTCTCGGCGGCGAACACCATCCTGGACGACCTGTCCGGCAAGGGCACGCCGGCGCGCCTGGCCGACTTCCGGATCGGCCTGGTCGACTACAAGGACGTCGACTCCGAGATCCCCGGCTGCCCGCCGGACTATGACGCGGTGACGGACCTGGGCTTCGCCACCAAGCGCGCCGACATCGTCAACGCCCTGGGCACGCTGCCGGGCAAGGTCGGCGGCGGCTGCGACATCCCGGAGGACGTGCTCTCCGGCGTGCAGACGGCCGTGAACTTCCCCTGGCGGCCCGGCGTCACGAAGGCCATCGTCGCCATGGGCGACGCGCCCGGCCACGACCCCGAGGCGCACAGCGGCCTGTCGTCGGCGTCGGTGATCGCCGCCGCGAACGCCGTCGACCCGGCCTCGGTCTACCCGATCCTGGTCGGCTTCGACTCCTCGGCCACCAGCTTCCTGACCAACCTGGCCACCGGCACCGGGGGCCAGACCTTCAGCAGCAACGCGCCCGGCGGCGTCGGCGGCGCGCTGGTCGCCGCGATCACCCAGATCACCAGCACTCCGCCCGGCGGCGACACCAGTCCGCCCAAGGTCGACTTGTCCTTCCCGACCGCGCCGGGCTCCCAGCAGGGCGTCTTCAACGCCTCGCAGACCCCGGTGACCGGAACGGTGACGGCGAGCGACCCGTCGGGGGTGACCGCGATCGACTGCTCCGACGGGCTCGGCGGCCTGACCGAGGGCCCGTTGAGCGTCGACGCCTCCGGCAAGGCCAGCCGCACGCTCAGCGTCACCGGTGACGGCCAGCACATCGTGGTGTGCGGGGCGACCGACAACTCGCCCGCGCACAACACCGGCGCCACCGACGGCTCGAACTACGCCGCCGCGCTGGAGCTGGACTCGGCGCCACCGACGGTGACGTGCAGCGTCACTCCGACGACGATCTGGCCACCGAACAAGAAGCTGGTCCCGGTGACCGCCACCGTGACCGTCGACGACGCCTTCTCCGGCCCGGCCGGCTTCACGCTGAAGTCGGTGACGGCGAACGAGCCGCTGGACCCCTCCGACGTCCAGGGCTTCACCCCGGGGACCGCGTCCACCACCGGCGCGCTGCGGGCCGACCGGCTGGGCCCGGGCTCCGGCCGGATCTACACGCTCACCTATCAGGGCACTGACCAGGCGGGAAACAGCGCGACCTGCTCGGCGACGGTGACCGTACCGCACAACCAGTAACCGCCAACCGCTTCGGACAGCCCGTCGCCGGGTGCTGAGACACCGCGAGGCACCCGGCGACGGGCCCGTTACCGTGCCCGAATGACACCCGAGGAGATGGTGGCGGCCGCCCTGGAGGTCGCCCGCGAGGGCCTGAACGCTGGCGAACTGCCGATCGGCGCGGTGGTGATGATGGGCGAGGAGGTCGTCGGACGCGCCTTCACGCAGGACCGGGCCCAGCGGCGGATGCTGGCCCACGCCGACCTGGCGGCCCTGGTGCAGGCCGACGAACTGCTGCGCTGGGAGCGCCGGGCGCACCCGCTGCGAATGGCGGTGAACCTGGAGCCGTGCGTCATGTGCCTGGGCGCGGTGATGTCACTGGGAGTCGCAGAGGTCTACTACGGGCTGGAGTCACCCGCGGACGGCGCCGCCCGGATCGCCCAGACCTGGGATCCGGGCAACAACGACTTACCCGGGTACGGAGCCCCGCTCGTGGTGGGCGGCATTCTGCGGCACGAGAGCCGGGAACTGTTCCGCGAGTTCTGCGAATCCGCGCCGGAGTCGGGGGTTCGGCGATGGGCGCGGACGTTAGTGGATCTGCCTGACTAGGAACACATAGTCCTGAAACGGCTCTCCCCGCCCCACCCACTCCCGCCGTTGATCTTGCCGACTTTCAACACGCCCCAGACTTTCAACACATCACCCGGATTCGCCAGGGGCCATCGCTCCAATAACAGGGCAGCATCGCCTCACCACATAACGCACGGAAGAAACTCGGCGGAGGGGTGAGCGATGGAACCCATGGCGATAGTCGGGATGGCGTACCGGTCGCCGCAGCCTGACGGGCTGCCGGCGTTGTGGGAGTTGCTTCAGGCCAACCACGGCGTCCTGCGCAAACCGGCCGTCGAGCTGTCCGAGCTGGCGCGGCGGGCGTTCGCGACCATCGTGCCCGACGCCGATCCCGCCATCGCGCCTTCCCCCGCCGACGCCGACGCCGTGCCTCCCACCACCGGCGTCTTCATCGGCATCACCCGGGGCGACCCCCACCGCGTGGCGCAGGCCCTTTCCCAGGCCCTGGACCTGTCCGGGCCGAGTTTGGGCGTCAACACCGGTGCGTCTTCCTCGCTGGTCGCGGTCCACCTCGCTCTGCAGGCCCTGGACGCGGGCGACTGCCCGCTCGCCCTCGCCGGGGACGGCAATGTCCTCATTCTCCTCAAGCCGCTGACCTCGGCCCTCGCCGATGGCAACCACGTGCACTGCGTCCTACTCGGCTCGGCGGTCGCCTACGACGCCGCCGCGACCCGGGAGACGCTGGCCCGGCGGGCCCAGAACCGGATCAGCCGTGCCAGGGCCCGCGGCGATCTCACCGAGGTGGCCTCGGTCGGCGTCGGCACGGCTAACTGCCTCATGTTCGTCGCGGCGCCGACCCCCGAGCAGCACCCCTT
Source organism: Catenulispora yoronensis (assembly GCF_039531695.1). NCBI lineage: Bacteria > Bacillati > Actinomycetota > Actinomycetes > Catenulisporales > Catenulisporaceae > Catenulispora > Catenulispora yoronensis. Next base: position 48,669 of record NZ_BAAAQN010000004.1, on the reverse strand, counting down.
TCTCAGCGCCCTCCCGCACGAGGATCCCGCCGGCACGACCACGCTCACCGGCCTGATCTCCACGCGCCGGCATCCCTGGCTGCTCGACCACGCCGTATCAGGCTCCTGTGTCTTTCCGCCGGCCGGCCTGCTCGACCTCGCTGTCCACGCCGCCGAGAGCGCCGCCCCGGGCAGCAGCCTGCACGATCTCGCCCTTCGGAATCCGTTGCCCCTCGAACCGGACTGCGAGCGCCCCGTCCGCGTCGTCCTGGCGCCTCCGAGCCCCGAGGGACTGCGTCCCCTGACGATCCTCGCGCGCGTCCGCGCCGACTGGATCGAGCTCGCGACCGGTACCGCCGCGACGACCGGCGTCGCCGAGCCGCTCAAGCAGGCCGCGGCCGTTGCGCCGAGCGGCCCGTCGGGCGAGGCCGTCTCTCCGCAGGACCTCTACGCGCACCTGGCGGCCGCCGGCCACCACTACGGCCCGTCCTTCCGGACGATCACCGCCGCCTCCCACTCGATCGACGAGGCGGTGGCCGAGTTCGCGCTGCCCGACACGTTCCCCACCACCGGCTTCACCCTCCACCCGGTGCTGCTCGAAGCCGCGCTCCAGCCCGTCCTCCCGGCTTCGCACCGCCCCCTGCTCCCCACCGCGTGGTCCGGCGTGACCAGAACCACCGACCCCGCCGCGGGTCCCCCGGCCCGCGCCCGCGTCCGCCGCACCGAGTCCGACGCCGTCTCCCTCACCTGCTACGACGCCGCGCACCGGGCCGTCCTGCACATCGCGTCCATCGACCTGCGCCCCCTGCCGGCGGCCCCCGACCGCCCGCACACGGACCGCCACTACCGCCTGGTCTGGCGCCCCTGCCCCCGCGGCCGCTTCACCCCGCGCCTCACCGGGACCCGCGTCCTCGTGATCGCCGACGATCCCGACGCCGCCTCCACTCTCGCCGCCGCCCTCGAACGCGCCGGCGCGGCCTGTGCCGCCATCCCCACGGGCGACCCGCTCCCGCCCGGCGACTGGCAGCATGTGGTGTTCGCGCCCTCCGCTCCCCCGGGACCCAGGGCGACCGCCGACTCCGCACAGCAGGTCCTCGCCGCCACCGACCTGGTCCGGCGGCTCGCTGCGCGATCCCGGCCGCTGCGCCAGACCCAGGGCCGACACCAGACCGAGGTCCAGGGCCAGGCCGAGATCCAGGGCCAGAACGAGATCCAGAAGCAGGCCGAGGTCCGAGCCCAGGCCGAGGTCCAGGTCCAGGGCCAGATCCAGCCTCACCGCCCGCCCCGTCTCTGGCTCGTCACCACCGGCGCCCACCAGGTCGGCGCCGGAACCAGCACCCCGACCCCGGCCCTCGCGGCCCTGCGCGGCCTGGTCCGGGTCGCCGCCCAGGAAGCCCCGGAGCTCCGGTTCAGCGCCCTCGACCTCGACCCGCTCGACCCCGACCCCGCCGAAGTCGCCGCCGAACTCGCCGACGACTGGGACGACGACGAGATCGCCGTCCGCAACGGCCGCCGCTGGACCGCCGTCCTGGAGCCCGCCGACCCGGCCCGGCCTGCGGAGCCCGCGGTGCGCACCGTCTACTTCGGACGCGACGCCTTCCGGCTGCGCCCGCTCCCGCCCGGGGACCTGGCCTCGGTCCGACCCGCCGTCGGGCGCCGTCGCCTCCCCGGTCCCGGGCAGGTCGAGATCCGGGTCCGGGCGGCCGGACTGCACTACCGCGACGTGCTCGCCGCCCTGGACCTGCTCGGATCCGCCTCCGCCACGGCGTCCGGCATTGGCAATGGCACCGGCACCAGCACCAGCACCCCCGCGACCTACGAGCCCCCCATGCTCGGCCTGGAATGCTCCGGCGTCGTCGAGCGCGTGGGCCCCGGCGTCCCCGGACTCACCCGCGGCACCGAGGTCGTCGCCCTCGGCACCGGCGCCCTGGGCTCCTTCCTCACCACCGACGCCGAACTCGTCCTGGCCCGCCCCGAGGGGGTCACCCTCACCGCGGCCGCCGGGCTCCCGATGGCCTACGCCACCGCCTGGCACGCGCTCGTCGACCGCGCGCGCCTGCACGCCGGCCAGCGGGTCCTGATCCACTGCGCGACCGGCGGCATCGGCCTGGCCGCCGTCCACGTCGCCCGGCTGCTCGGCGCCGAGGTGCTGGCCACCGCCGGGAGCGAGGACAAGCGGCGGCGCCTGCGCGAGATGGGCATCGCCCACGTCTTCGACTCGCGCAGCGTGGCCTTCGCCGGCGCGGTGCGCGAGGTCACCGGCGGCGCGGGCGTCGACGTGCTGCTCAACGCGCTGCCCGGCGCCGGGCTGGAGGCCGGGTTGGAGGCCCTGGCCCACGAGGGCCACTTCGTCGAGATCGGCAACCGCGACATCCTCGCCGACGCCCGCATCGGCCTGGCGCCCTTCCGCCGCAGCATCAGCTTCGCCGCCGTCGACATGGTCGAGCTGCTCCGCACCCGCCCGGCCCGCCTCGGCGAGGTGCTGCGCAGCGTGTTCGCCGAGCTCAACGCGGGCCGCCTGCCGGTGCTCCCCTACACCGCGTACCCGTTCGACCACGGTGTCAGGGCCCTGCGGACGATGGCCCGGGCCGCGCACTTCGGCAAGGTGGTCCTGGAACTGCCCGAGGAGGACCGGATCCGCGCCGTGCTGCCGTTCGGCCCGGACACCGTGGTGCGCCCGGGCGGCGCCTACATCGTCACCGGCGGGCTGGGCCGGCTCGGCTCGGCCTTCGCCCGCTGGCTGCTGGACCGCGGCGCCGGGCGGGTCGTGGTCAACGGCAGGTCGTGGACGCCCGCCGTGGACGAGCTGCCGTCCGGGGCGGTGGCGGTGTTCGGCGACATCGCCGACGAGGGCGTCGCCGAACACCTGGTGGCGGCCGCGACCCGGGACGGCCTGCGGCTGTGCGGCGTGCTGCACGCCGCCGCCGTCCGGGACGGCGGCCCGCTGCGGACGGTCGGCGCGGAGCAGGTGCGGCGCGTGTGGCGGCCGAAGGTGGCGGGGGCGTGGCGGCTGCACGAGGCGCTGGCGAATCAGACGCCTGACTGGTTCGTGCTGTTCTCCTCGGCGACGGCGATGACCGGGGCGGCAGGCGAGGTGGCGACCGCGACCGCCGCGGCCTGGCTGGACGCCTTCGCCGAGTGGCGCCGGGCCCGGGGCCTGACCGCGCTGAGCGTGAACTGGGGGACGTGGAGCGACGCCGGGCCGGGCAGCGCTGCCGGGGCGGCCGAGGGCATCGGGACGGCGGAAGGCATCGCCGTGCTGGCCGACCTGATCGCCCAGGGACGCGGCCGGGCCGTCTACTTCGGCGGCACGGTGGAGGAGCGGACCGGAAAAGCCGCCTACCGGCCGGTGTTCGGACTCTTCCACACCTGGCCGGACAAGGACGCGGCGTCGGCGCGCCAGGTCGCGGAGCATCCGCGTGATCTGCGCAGCCGGGTGGCGACGGTGATCCGGGACACCGTCGGATTGGCGCCCGGGACCCCGATCGACGCCGACGCGCCGCTGCCCGCCGTCGGGGTGGACTCGCTACTCGCACTCCAGCTGCGGAAGGCACTGGAACGAGACCTGGGGCTGCATCTGTCGGCGTCGTTCGTCGTGCGCCATCGGACGCTGGCGGCGCTGACGGTCGAGCTGGCCGAGCTCATCGGGCAGAGCGATCGGGCGGGTGACAGGGCAGCTGACAGTGCAGCTGACAGGGCACGGAACCCGGCGCACGGCGCGGCCGATGTGGCCTAGTGCCAGGCCCGCCGGCGGGGCTCTGCGGCAGCGGACCGCAAGCCCCTCCGCCGCCCTACAACCCCGCCGCCCGCGTCAGCAGCTCCGCGGCCCCCGGGTGCCGCCGCAACGGCAGCAGCCGGGACCGCATCGACGCCAGCGCGGCGTCGACCCGCCCGGACTCCAGCGCCGGCACGTCGTCGCAGAACCGGCGCCACGACGACAGCGCCGCGTCGATCTGGCCGTCCGCGAGCTGGATCTCGGCGAGTTGCGCGCTCAGCACCGCGCGCGAGCGCCGGCCGGTGTCGTGGCGGTCGCGCAGCGACGCGGACAGGCGTTCGATGGCTGCTTTGCGCCGGCCGCCCGCCGCCGCGACCGAGGCCTCGGCGTGCGCCAGGGCGGCCGAGTCGTAGCGGCCGATGGCCACCGGCTCCAGGGTGGCCTGGGCCAGCAGTTCCGCCGCGGTGTGCAGGTCCCGCGCCGCCCCGGCCGGATCGTCGGCGGCGGCGCGCGCCACCGCCGTCTGGCCGATCAGGAACGCCCTGGTCAGGGCCGGCGCCCGGGTCCCGACCGCGGCGGTCGCGGCCTCGGCGAGGGTCACCGACTCGGCGTGGTGGCCGAGCAGCCGGGCCTGCACGCTCATGGCGCGCAGCGCGATGCCGTACCCGACGGTGTCGCCGGCCTCGTGCATCAGGCGCAGGGAGAGCAGGTAGTAGCGCTGCGCGGCAGCCTGCGAACGCTGGTCCAGACACGCGAAGCCCGCCAGGTAGCACAGGCTGCCGGCCACGCTGAGCAGCGCCTGGTGGTCGGCGGCCCGGGACGGACGGCGCAACCAGCCCGAAACCACTGTCGACAGGTAGCCGGACAGCGCGGTCAGCGCGCGGCCGCCGCCGAACGCGGCGTCGGCGTCGGAGAAGAAGCTCAGTATCGCGGTGGCCGCCTCGACTTCCGGGCGTCCGATGCGCGCCGCGACGGCGCCGTCGGCGACGGCCTGGAAGGCGGCGGGCCAGAGCTGGGGTTCGGGCACTGCCAAGGCCGCGGCCCGGAACGGGCCGATGGCGGCGTCGGCCAGTGCTCCGGAGGCGGTCAGTGTGGCGACCGTTTCCAGGTCCTCAGGCGTGCGGGGCATTTCATCAGGAGGTAGCGCGGCGGGGTGGTTGTAGTGGCCGGACGCCGGGTAGCTCACCTCCACAACCCCTTGTTCACCTGCCGCGGCCCCCGGCGTTCCCGCCTGCGGCTGCGCCGATCCGCCGCCGAACCCGAGCTCCTCCACGGCCACGACGCGCTCCAGCGCCCGGGAGAAGACCTCGGCCAACACCCCGCGCACCGCTGCCCGCGGACGCGTCCCCTCCACCCAGTGCGCCACCGCGGTCCGGTCGTAGGACAGCGCGATCCCGGCTTCCCGTCCCGCCGCGTTCACCGCGGCCGCCACGTTCTGGTACGTCCACCCGGACGCGGCGATCAGGCGCCGCAGCTCAGGATTCTCCGGCATCGGACGACCCTCCCCACCTGGTGCGATATTCACTATGTCGGGCTAATCCGGGCTTGGACAGGGCGCATGGGAGTGTGGGTGGCCGCCCCGTGGCGATTTCCCTGACGACAATCTGTTGAGCTCCACGTACCAGCTTGGAGGGCCCGCCCGGTGAACCGCTCCTTGATACTCCAACGCCTTGTCACGACCGTTCCGGTCCCCGCCGGCACCGTGGTCGTACCGGACCTGTTCACCCACCCGGAACGGGGTCCCGTACGGTGCGACGCTGCGGAGCTGGTGCGGGCGCGGGTGGCGGTCGGGGGTGTTCCGGTGGTGTCAGGCGAAGTCCGTAACGTGAACGATACCGGGACGGCGGGGTATCAGGACACGGTTCTGTTCGCCGCAACCTATTTGGATCCGAAACGTGGCACAGTCGGGTTCGCCGCCGCGGCGCGCCTGGCCGACACGGTGGCGGCCCGCGCGGCACGCGAAGCGGTCACCGCGTACGCCTCGGCGCTGCGCACCCGCCAAGTGATCGTCGCCGACGCCGGGCCGTCCTGCGAGTGCCTGACCGCCGACGGCCTCGCGCTCGACGACGTCGGCGCCGCGCCCTGCCCGGCCGTGCCCAAGGCGCTGGACGCGGTGCGCCGCTTCACCGAGCGCGGCGACACCGTGGTGGTCATCGGATCCCCGGCCAAGGCGACGGTGCGGCGGCTCGTGGCGCAGGCGCCCGCGCGGACGGTGCCGGTCGTCGACGCCGACGGCGTGCACGCGCTGGATGTCGCCGATCCGGGAGCGGTGGCGTACGTGCCCGCTCCGGGACTGACGTTCGCGCAGGCGGCGCCGGTGGTCGAGGCCCTGCGGTCGCGGTTCGGGCGGATTCCGTTGCAGAGCCCTGAGGACTATTGCCCGGCGCCTTCCGAGCAGTCCGCGATGCTTGCCGCGTTGGCCGCCGCCTGTGACACGGTGATCCTGCTGGGAGCTCCGAGCGCGGACGCGGGCCTGGGCCTGGAGCCGGGCCTCGGCACGCGTACCGGCGCGGGTACCGGCATGACCATGGCCATGGACGCGGGCCTGCCCTACGCCGGCACCGCGACCGTCGCCGCGCCGCACCGGATCATCCCGGTCCCGGCCCTGGCCGGCCTCACTCCGGAACTGCTCGCCCCGGTCCTCACCCTGGGCCTGGCCGACACCGGGGCCCAGTCCGCGCTGTCGGTGTCCGTGGTGCTCCAGGTGCTGTCCGGACTCGGGCCGATCGCCGTTCGCCGGATGCGCGTCACCAGCGCGCTGACCCGGGCCCAGCAGACCGTGTCCCGATGACTCGGGCCAGCTCGGCCCGCGGACGTCCCGGGCCAGTCCCCAGTCAGCCCCCGGTCAGTCCACAGTCAGTCCCCGGCCAGCCCCCGGTCAGTCCACAGCGCTCCCCGCGGCCCGCCCGGCGGCGCGCCCGGAGAACAGACACCCGCCGAGGAACGTCCCCTCCAGAGCGTTGTATCCGTGCATCCCGCCGCCGCCGAAACCCGCCACCTCCCCCGCCGCGTACAGCCCCGGAATCGGCCGGCCGTCGGCGCCCAGAACCCGCGACTCGAGGTCGGTCTGGATGCCGCCCAGCGTCTTGCGAGTCAGGATATTGAGCTTCACCGCGATCAGCGGCCCCGCTGCGGGGTCCAGGATCCGGTGCGGCGTCGCCGTGCGCCCCAGGCGGTCGCCGAGGTAGCGCCGGGAGTTGCGGATGCCCTGGACCTGCGCGTCCTTGCTGTAGGCGTTGGCCATCTGGAGGTCGCGGGCCTCGATCTGCGGGCGCAGGGTCGCGGCCTCGAGCAGGGCGTCGGGGGCCAGCGTGTTCATCTTCGCGACCAGCTCGTCGAGCCGGTCCGCCACGGCGAAGTCGGCGCCGTGCTCGACGAAGGCGGCGACCGGCGCCGGGGCGCCCTTGCCCAACAGGCGCTCGCGCAGGAAGGCCTTGCGGTCCCCGGCGGTGATGTCCGGGTTCTGCTCCGAGCCGGACAGCGCGAATTCCTTCTCGATGATCTTGCGGGTGAGGACGAACCAGGAATGGTCGAATTTCGCCAGGTCCGGATCGGTCCGGAGGTGCCGCAGCGTGCCGAGAGTGTCGTAGCCGGGTAGGTACGGCGCGGGAAGGCGGCGCCCCAAGGCGTCGAACCACAGCGAGGACGGACCGGGCAGGATCCTGATGCCGTGGCCGGGCCAGACCGGAGCCCAGTTGCGCAGGCCCTCCGTGTAGTGCCACATGCGGTCGCGGTTGACCAGGCGGGAGCCCGCCCGCTCGCTGATTTCGAGCATCCGGCCGTCGACGTAGGCGGGGACGCCGGTGACCATCTCGGCGGGCGGCGTGCCGAGGCGCTCGGGCCAGAAGCGGCGGACCAGGTCGTGGTTGGCACCGATACCGCCGCTGGTCACGATCACGGCCTGCGCGGCGAGTTCGAAGTCGGCGACCTCGGTGCGGTTGGAGGGGGCGCCGCGGGGCGCGTCGTCCGGCGCGAGGACGGCGCCGCGGACGCCGGTGACGACGCCGCCGCTGACGAGCAGTTCGTCGACCCGGTGGCGGTGCAGCACGGTCAGCAGGCCGGAGGCGGCGGCGTTCTGGGCCGAGCGGACGAAGGGCTCGACCACGCCGGTGCCGGTGCCCCAGGTCACGTGGAAGCGGGGCACCGAATTGCCGTGGCCGTCGGCGCGCAGGTCGCCGCGCTCGGCCCAGCCGACGGTCGGGAGGAACTTCAGTCCCAGGCCGGTGAGCCAGGGCCGCTTCTCGCCGGCGGCGAACTCGACGTAGGCGCGCGCCCAGCGCCGCGCCCACAAGTCCTCGTCGTCCGACCGGTCGAACTGCGCGCTGCCGAGCCAGTCGCTCCAGGCCAGGTCCAGCGAGTCGGTCACGCCGAGCCGGCGCTGCTCGGGCGAGTCGACGAAGAACAGGCCCCCGAACGACCACCAGGCCTGGCCGCCCAGGTTGGCGGCGTTCTCCTGGTCGACCAGCACGACTTTGCGGCCGAGCGCGGCCAGCTCGTGCGCGGCGGTGAGCCCGGCCAGTCCGGCCCCGACGATGATGACGTCTGCGTCCACGGAGAAGACGTTACCCGGCTTCGGGATCAACGCCCGCCCGCAGCCGGGTGATGATCTGCGTCAGCAGGCGGGAGATCTGCATCTGGGAGACGCCCAACTCGGCGCCGATCTCGGCCTGCGACATGCCGCGGAAGAAGCGCATCAGCAGGATGCGCTTCTCGCGTTCGGACAGGGCCGCGAGCAAGGGCTTGAGGCTCTCGCGGTCGACCACCATGGTGAACCCCGGATCGTCGGCGCCGAGGAGTTCGCCGAGGGTGACGCCCTCGCCGTCGGGCTGGGCGACCGGGACGTCGAGCGAGGCGGCGCTGTAGACGGCGGCGGCCTCCAGGGCGTCGATGACCTCCTCGGGCGTGGCGCCCAGGTGGGCGGCCAGCTCGGTCAGGGTCGGGTCGCGACCGAGCTTCTGGTTCAGGAGCTCCTCGGCGGGGCGCAGGGCCGCGGACAGCTCCTGGAGCCGGCGGGGGACGTGGACGTCCCAGGTGGTGTCCCGGAAGTGCCGCTTGATCTCGCCGACGATCATCGGCGTGGCGTAGGTGAGGAACGAGGTGCGGTAGGCGGGGTCGTAGTTGTCGACCGCCTTGACCAGGCCGAGATAGGCGACCTGGTCAAGGTCCTCGGAGGTCTCGCCGCGGTGCTGGAAGCGGCCGGCCAGGTATCGCGCGTAGGACATGTACTCGCCGATGACGTGCTCGCGCAGGGCTGCGCGTTCGGGGTCGTCGGGAGCCAGGCCGGCGAGCCTGCGCAGACCGGCCAGGGCCGCGGCGCGCCGGCGGCCGCGGTCCGGTCGGAGGTTCGTCTCCTCGGGCGGGCCGGGCATCGTCAGCACAGCTGCGTGCGGTGGCGCTTCACCAGGTCGACACGCACCATCGCGCCGTCCCGCACCCAGGTCATGGTGTCCACCAACGCGGTCAGCACCTTCCATCCGAAGCCGTCCCGGTCGGGCTGGCGCACGCCGACGGCGGAGCCGAGCACCGTGACTTGCAGCGTGCCCGCGCCGAGGCCGACCCGGCATTCGAGGAAGCCGCTCGGTGGGCCGTCCGGGGGACCGGAGCCGATCAGCAGGTTGCAGGTCTCGCCGACGGCCAGCCGCAGATCGATGATCTCCGCGACGGTGTAGCCGAGGCGGGCGCCGAGCTGGGCCAGGGCCGAGCGCACGACGACGATGTAGTCGCGGTGCGCGGGCACCCGGATCAGGACGGACTCGATCCCGTCCAGGGCGGTTCCGTCCGCAAATAAGGTCTGGGCCTTGTGCGCCATCGTGTCTCTCCCGCGGTCGCCGACCCGGCGGAGAGGGTGGTGGAACGTGCTGGCGAATCCGCCGGGCGTACTGCTGGCCTCCGCTTGACCCGTCGACGGCGGATCAAACGCGCCGGCGCCGGACCGTACCCGGGCCCGGGACGAACCGCCGCCGAGCCGCCGGTCAGTCGAAGCGGACCGCCACGACGCAGACGTCGTCGTCGGTGTCCGAGCGGGCTCCGGACAGGATCCGGTCCAGGTAGCGGTCCAGGTCGGCGTCCGGCTCGCGGGCCTGGCCGAGCAGGTAGGCGGTGGTCTCGTCGTCGCCGACGCGGCGGCGCTCGACCAGGCCGTCGGTGTAGAGCAGCAGCACGTCGCCGCTCTCGACGGCCAGCTCGGTGTCCTCGTAGACGGCCTGCGAGTCGGCGCCGAGCATCGGGCCGACGTGGTCCTCGATCGGGCCGGCCGCGCCGCCGCGGACCCGGATCGGCGCCGGGTGCCCGGCGTTGCCCCAGCGCAGGGTCCGGGTCGCCGGGTCCCACAGCAGGCAGCAGGCGCTGGCGATGGTGAAGTCGGGCATGGCGTCGACGAGCTCGTTGAGCAGGGTCAGCAGGCGGCCCGGGCGGGTCTCGGCCAGGGCCATGCCGCGCAGGCCGTGGTGCAGGTCGGCCATCGCCGAGGCGGCGGGCAGGCCGTGGCCGGCGACGTCGCCGATGGCCAGCAGCAGCTTGGCGTCGCGCAGCGGGAAGACGGAGTACCAGTCGCCGCCGACGCCGGCGGCGGTGCTGGCCGGGCGGTAGCGCGCGGCGATCTCGACCCCGGCGTGCGGGGGCTGGTTGCGGGCCGTGCCGGGGATGATGGCCTGCTGGAGCGCGGAGGCCAGCTGGCGCTCGGTGTCGGCGCGGGAGCGCTGTGCGGCCAGCTGGACCCGGGCCACCTCCAGCGCGGTCTCGCTGCGGCGCCATTCGGTGACGTCCTGGATCACGCCGACGGCCCCCGCGGCGTCCCCGCGGTCCGTGCCGACCGCCTCGCCGGCCAGCCGCACCCGGGTCGGCTCCCCGCCGTAGTGCACGATCCGGAACTCGACCTCGGCGGGCCGCCCCTCGGTGGTCAGGGTCTTGACGAACCGGCGCTCGGCGTCGGCGTCGTCGGGGTGCACGGTGTACGGTGGCCGGCTGATGCTGCTGGGGTCGCCGAGCGCCGGGGCGCCCATGATCCGCAGCGCCTCGGCCGACCAGTGGACCCGGTCCCCGGCGGCGTCCCAGGTCCAGGTGCCGAACCGGCCCAGGCGCTCCAGGGTGGCGTCCACCTCGGCGGCCGGCTCGGGGGCGGCGTGCCCGACCACGAGCACCGCGCCGGGGTCGGCGGCGACCCGCACGGCGGAGACCGCCTCGACGCCGAGGCGGCCGCTCTCGATCCGGTGGCGGCGCGGGGTTCCGGTGCGCGCGACCAGGGACAGGGTCTCCAGCAGGTCGGCGGCGGCCAGCCAGGGCGCGGACACCGTCAGGCTCGGGTCGGTGGAGCCGGGGACCATCAGCGCGGTCGCGGCGCCGTTGCGGGCGACGATGTGGAGCCGGTCGGCGGCGGCCGGGGCGGCCGGGGACAGGCCGGTGACGACGAAGGCGGGCACGTCGAGCAGGTCGACGACGTCCTGCCAGGCGGACTCGCCGAGGGCGGCCGGACCGGTCACGTTTTCGGAGGGTCCTGACACACCCGGCGCGGCGGACCGGCCGGACCGGTGGTCGGACCAGCCTGGTGATCCGGAGGGCCCGGCGGACCTGGACGGCACGGCGGCCAGGATCGCGGCAGCGTGGGGCCCGTCGCCGAGCAGGCGCAGCAGCGCCGGTCCGGCGGCCTGCACCACCGCCTCCACTTCGCGGCGGGAGCGCTCGTCGAGGTCGATCGCGCCCGAGCCGCCGGAGCCGCCCGAACCACTGGAACCGCCGGAACCGCCCGAGCCGCCGCCGGGCGGCCAGGCCACGACGATGACGCCGATCAGCACCCGCCCGGAGCGCAGCGGGACCGCGACCCGGAGACCGTGCGCGCCGGCGGCGCCGGTCTCGCCGATGAACACCGGCCGGTCCTCGTCACCGTCCTCCACCCAGACCGGCTCCCCGGCCCGCACCGCCCGGTTGACCAGGGTGTCCACGGCCGGCGGGATGCGGCGCCAGCGGCGGATCTCGCGGGCCGGGAAGCCGGAGGAGCCGACGATGGCGATGGTGCCGTCGTCGTCGAGCACGCCGATGACCGCAGCGGCGGCCCGGGCGAAGGCCAGGGCCTCGGTGACCAGGCCGCGCGCCAGCTCGTCGCCGTCGGCGGAGCGGTCCAGGCCGGCCACCTCGGGGTGCAGCCGCAGGGCGTCCGCGTCGGGCGCGGCGTCGGCCGCGGTGCCGGAGGCCTCGGCGACGACGTCGGCGGCGATGGCGCGCAGCGGCCGTCCGGAGCGGCGGGCTACCGCCGCGAGCTGCGCGACGGCTTCGGCGGAGCCGCAGCCGGAGCGCGCGATGATGACGCCGGCGGCCTGGTCGACCAGGGCGTCCCAGCGGTGGTCGCGGCGCTCGCGCAGCAGGCGTTCGCGCAGGTGGCCGAACTCGGAGGCGGCGTCGGAGGACGCGGCGTCCGGGCCGTGCTCGACGACGTCGCGGCGCTCGGTCCGCTCCTCGGTCCGCTCCTCGGTCCGCTCAGCGTCCGGGGCGCCCGCACTGCCGTCGCTCACGATGACGCACCCTTCCGCTTCTCCGCGCGCACGCCGCAGGTGCGGTCGCCGGCCTCCCATTCGATCTCGTCGACCAGGGCCTGGAGCAGATGCCAGCCGAAATCCCCGGTGTCCGGCGGGCGTCGGGCCGGCACCGCGGCGGTCATCGCCAGGCCGACCCGGCCGGGGCCGACCAGGAACCGGCTGGTGATCGCGGCGCCGGTCGGCACGGCCGGCCGCTGCGCGAACAGCAGGGCGAAGATCTCGTCGGCGGCCAGCCGCAGGTCCTCCATCTCGCGCCGTTCGAAGCCGGCGCGCACGGCCAGGTGCGCGACCGCCGAGCGGACCATGCCGACCATGTCCTTGTCGAAGGGCAGCTCCAGCACGACCTCGTCGGCCAGCTCGGGCTCGGCCGCGGGCCAGGGCTCCTCCGGCAGGCTCAGCCGGGCCCAGACAGTCTTGCCGGAGCCGTCGGGGCGCACCGAGCAGCCCCAGGCGTCGGCGAGCCGGTCCACGATCGCCAGGCCCAGGCCGCCGCTGGCGGTGCGGCTGCCGGCCGGCACCAGGCGCGGCTCGCGCGGCTCCCCGTCGTCGACCTCGACCAGCACGCCGCCGTCGGCCGGCACCAGCCGCAGCGCGGCCGGCGTGCCGGCGTGCCGCACGGCGTTGGTGACCAGCTCGCTGACCACCAGCCCCAGCGGCTCGCCCCAGTCCGGGACGCCCCACCGCCGGACCGTGCCCGCGGCGAAATCCCTGGCCGCGCGCGGTGCGTCCGCGTCGGGAGCCAGCACCGTCTCCGAGGTCTGGCGGCTTGTCGCCAGCCCACCGCTGCCGCTCACTCGGCCTCCCGACTCGTGCCGGACCGACTACCGGACCCCCATGCTGCCACGGCAGGTGGGGCCGCACATTCGGAAAGCACGAGAAACCTCCCCGGTGAGGGTCGTACGCGTACGCCTTGGAGCCGAACGGGAGGCCGCGGCATGGACGAGTTCACTGTATCGACGAAGCACCGCGCAAGGCCGGGCCCGCGGCGCACAACCTTCGGCGCGCGCCGCGGGCCCGCCTCTGCGCGGCCGGCTCACCCCGGCTCACCCCGGCTCACCCCGGCTTGATCAGGTCCTTGATGAGCAGCAGCAGCAGGTCCACGTCCACCGGCTTGGTGACGTGCTCGTTGGTCCCGGCGGCCAGGCTTTTCTCCCGGTCGCCCTTCATCGCCTTGGCGCTGACCGCGACGATCGGCAGGTCGCGGAAGGGCTCCAGGGCGCGGATGCGGGCCGTGGTGGCGTAGCCGTCCATGCCCGGCATCATGATGTCGACCAGGACCAGGGCGACGTCCTCGTTCTGCTTCAGCAGCTCGATGCCCTCGCGGCCGTTGCCGGCGTAGACGACGGTGAGGCCCTGGAGCTCCAGGGCGCTGGTGAGCGCGAAGACGTTGCGGATGTCGTCGTCGATGACCAGGACCTTCTCGCCGTCGAACCGGGGCAGTTCGCGGCCGGTGCGGCCGCTCTCGCCGGCCGGTCCGGTGGGCCGGGGCCCGCCGGTGAGGACGTGCAGGGTCAGGCGCTCGGCGACCTGCGGGATGGAGTGCGCCACCTCCAGGCGGGCCGGGTCGCGCTCGGCGCGGCGCAGGGAGTCGGCCACGCCGTCGTTGGCGGCCGACTCGTAGAGCATCACCGGGGTGCTGGAGGCGGCCTTGGCGACGGCGTCGAGCAGGGCCCGTACCTGCGGGGCCGGGCAGCCGGCGTCGACGACCACGCAGATCGGGCGGGCCGTGTCCAGGGCCGGGCGCAGGTCGTCGGCGGCGGCCAGGGAGACCACCTCGACCTGGTCCTTGACGCCGGCCAGGCTCTCCAGCGCGGAGGCGGCGGCGTCGGCCAGGACCGTGGTGCCGAGCGGTTCCATGACGACGATGGCGGTGGCGGCGACCGGCAGGCCGTCGTCGTGGTGGGATCCGGCGGCCGGCGGAGCGGAAGCGGACCAGGGCGCGTCCGAGGGCCGCGTGCGGGACGGCCCGTGGGACTGGCCGTGGGACTGGCCGGGGGACTGGCCGGGGGACGGCGCGTGGGACGGCGCCGGAAACTGCCCGTGAGGCTGGGCGTGCGCCGGCACGTGGGCCTGCGGCTGCGCGGGCAGCCCCATCCGGCCGCGCGGGGCGTAGGAGGCCTCGGTCTCGGGCGCCGAGGGCACCGTCGGCAGCAGCAGTGTGAAGGTGCTCCCCCGGCCCGGCGCGCTCTCCACCCGCAGCTCCGCACCGAGCAGGCGGGTCAGCTCGCGGCTGATGGACAGCCCGAGGCCGGTCCCGCCGTACTGGCGGCTGGTGGTGCCGTCGGCCTGCTGGAAGGCCTCGAAGATGAGCTCCAGCTTGTCCTCGGCGATGCCGATGCCGGTGTCGGTGACGGCGAAGGCCACGGCCGGCTCGCCGCGCGAGCCGCTCGCCGCCGACACCCGCAGCCGGACCTCGCCGCTGTCGGTGAACTTCACCGCGTTGGACAGCAGGTTGCGCAGGATCTGCTGGACCCGCTGGTTGTCCGCGGTGACCATGGCCGGGGCGTCGGGGCGGACGTCGACCCGCAGCGCCAGGCCCTGGTCGGCGGCCAGCGGCTCGAAGGTCGCGGCCAGCGCCTCCACCAGGTCGGCGACCGGCCAGGACTCGTTCTGGATCTCCATCCGCCCGGCCTCGATCTTGCTCAGGTCCAGGATGTCGTTGATCAGGCCCAGCAGGTCCGAGCCGGCCGAGTGGATGGTCTGGGCGAAGTCCACCTGCCGGGACGTCAGGTTCTGCTCGGCGTTGTCGGCCAGCAGGCGGGCCAGGATCAGCAGGCTGTTCAGCGGGGTGCGCAGCTCGTGCGACATGTTCGCCATGAACTCGGACTTCACCTTCGAGGCCAGCGCCAGCTGCTGGGCGCGCTCCTCCAGGGTCAGGCGTGCCTGCTCGATCTCGGCGTTCTTGATCTCGATGTCCTTGTTCTGCTTCGCCAGCTGCGCGGCCTTGTCCTCCAGCTCGTTGTTCGACTCCTGGAGGTCCTCCTGCCGGGACTGGAGCTCGCCGGTGAGCCGCTGGGACTCGCGCAACAGCGCGTCGGTGCGGGCGTTGGTGGTGATGGTGTTCACCGCCACGCCGATGGTCTCCTTCAGCGCCTCCAGGAAGTCCCGGTGCACCTGGGTGAACTCGTTCACCGAGGCCAGCTCGATGACGCCGAGGGTCTGCCCCTCGAAGGGCACCGGCAGCACGATGACGTTGGTGGCCCCGGTCTCCCCCAGGCCCGAGCGCACCCGCACGTAGCCGGCCGGCGCGCCGGTCAGCGCGATGGTCTTCTTGCCGACCGCGACCTGGCCGACCAGGCCCTGGCCCGGGGCGAAGACCGGCTCGGAGCCGGGGGCGGCGGCGTAGCCGAAGCCGGCGATCATCCGCAGCCGCACGGCCGCCGCGTCCTCGCCGGTGCCGACCGGGCCGTCGTCGGTCTCGGCCAGGAAGAAGGCCGCGCTGTGCGCGGAGACCAGCGGCGCCAGCTCGTCCAGGATCAGCCCGGCGACGCTGGCCAGGTCGCGGCGGCCCTGGAGCAGGCCGGCGATCCGGGCCAGGTTGGTGTTCAGCCAGTCCTGCTCCTGGTTGGCGCGGGTGGTGGCGCGCAGGTTGCCGATCATCTGGTTGATGTTGTCCTTGAGCTCGGCCACCTCCCCGGAGGCGTCGACGGTGATGGCCCGGGTCAGGTCGCCGGTGGTCACCGCGGTGGCCACCTCGGCGATGGCGCGCACCTGCGTGGTCAGGTTGCCGGCCAGCTGGTTCACCGACTCGGTGAGCCGCTGCCAGGTGCCGGAGACGTCCTCCACCGTGGCCTGGCCGCCCAGCTTGCCCTCGGTGCCGACCTCCCGGGCCACCCGGGTGACCTCGGAGGCGAACGCGGAGAGCCGGTCCACCATGGTGTTCAGGGTGGTCTTGAGCTCCAGGATCTCCCCGCGCGCGTCGACGTCGATCTTCTTGGTCAGGTCGCCGTTGGCCACCGCCGTGGTCACCTGCGCGATGTTGCGGACCTGGCCGGTGAGGTTGTCGGCCATGACGTTGACCCGGTCGGTGAGCTCCTTCCAGGTGCCGGCCACGCCGGGCACCCGGGCCTGACCGCCGAGCATGCCCTCGGTGCCCACCTCGCGGGCCACCCGGGTCACCTCGTCGGCGAACGCCGACAGCGTGTCCACCATGCCGTTGAAGGTCTCGGCCAGCGCCGCGACCTCGCCCTTGGCCTCCACGGTGATCTTCTTGGTCAGATCGCCCTGGGCCACCGCCGTGGCCACCCGCGCGATGCTGCGGACCTGGCCGGTGAGGTTGTTGGCCATGACGTTGACGTTGTCGGTGAGGTCCTTCCAGGTGCCGGAGGCGCCGCGGACCTGCGCCTGCCCGCCCAGGTTGCCCTCGGTGCCGACCTCGCGGGCCACCCGGGTCACCTCGTCGGCGAACCCGGAGAGCTGGTCCACCATCGTGTTGATGGTGGTCTTCAGCTCCAGGATCTCCCCGCGGGCGTCGACGTCGATCTTCTTGGTCAGGTCGCCCTGCGCCACCGCGGTGGTCACCTGGGCGATATTGCGCACCTGGTCGGTGAGGTTGTTGGCCATGCCGTTCACCGAGTCGGTGAGGTCCCGCCAGCTGCCGGCCACGCCGGGGACCTGGGCCACGCCGCCGAGCCGGCCGTCGGTGCCGACCTCGCGGGAGACCCGGATGACCTCGGAGGCGAATCCGGAGAGCTGGTCGACCATGGTGTTCAGGGTGTCCTTGAGCTCCAGGATCTCGCCGCGCACGTCCACGTCGATGGTCTGGGTCAGGTCGCCGGAGGCCACCGCGGTGGCCACCTTGGCGATGCTGCGCACCTGGGCCGTCAGGTTCCCGGCCATCCGGTTCACCGAGTCGGTCAGGTCCTTCCAGGTGCCGGCCACGCCGGGCACCCGGGCCTGGCCGCCCAGGATGCCCTCGCTGCCGACCTCGCGCGCCACCCGGGTGACCTCGTCGGCGAAGCCGGAGAGCTGGTCCACCATGGTGTTCAGGGTGGTCTTCAGCTCCAGCAGCTCGCCGCGGACGTCGACGGTGATCTTGTGGGACAGGTCGCCCTGCGCCACCGCGGTCGCCACCTGGGCGATGTCGCGGACCTGCGCGGTGAGGTTGCCGGCCATCAGGTTCACCGCGTCGGTGAGGTCCTTCCAGGTGCCGGCCGCGCCGGGCACCTGGGCCTGGCCGCCGAGCTGGCCGTCGCTGCCGATCTCGCCGACCACCCGGGTGACCTCGGAGGCGAAGGTGCGCAGCGTCAGGCGCATGGCGTCCAGGGTGCGGCCGAGCTCGGCCAGCTCGCCGCGGCCGTCCACGACGACCTCCTGCGACAGGTCGCCCTCGGCGATGGCGGCCAGCACCCGGCCGGTGTCCAGCAGCGGCCGGGCCAGGTCCTCCAGCAGCGCGTTGACGGCGGCGCGCTGCCGGTCCCAGTCGCCGCCGGCGCCGGAGCCGACGCCCGAGCCGACGCCGGAACCGGTCCCGGAACCGGTCCCGACACCGGAGCCGAAGCCGGCGGCGCCGGGGAAGCCGCCGCCACGGCCGCTTCCGTTCGCGGCCCCGGGACCGCCGACCCCGCCGGTCGGCACCGGCGCCAAACGTTCGCCGATCAGCCCGTCGCGGCCCACCGCCGAGCCCACTCGTTCCAGCTCCGCCAGATAGGCCTGGTTGGCCGCGGCGATGTCGTTGACCAGCGCGCACACCTGCGCCAAATCGTCGTCGCCGCTGACCATCACGCGGCGGCGGAAGTCGCCGTCGCGCATGGCGCGCAGCGCACCGAGGAGCCGTCCGAGACGGGCGTCCGGGACACCCGGCCGCTCGGGCCGGTGCTGGGGGGAGTCCATCAATTCCGCCGTTCCTGCGTCAGGGCGCGCCGGCCACGCCCGATAGTCCCATCCTGTACCGAACCGGCGCCGCCAGGAAGCCGGTCCCCGACACTCGGATCCGCCGGCCGGCCGTCCGGCCGCGCCCCGGCGGCCGCCGATCGGGGGCGTCGGGCCAGGTCCGCGCCGTCACTCCAGGCCCGCCACCGCCACCGGCGGCAGATCCTTGATCTCGTGTTTGGACAGCCGGACCGCGACCTCTTCCTCAGTGATGTCGCCGACCATGCCGATCGGGATCGCGACCAGCTTGCGGCCCCACAGGTGGCCCTCGTCGAGCAGCACGTGGGTGACCGCCTCGTCGGCCGGGTCCACCACCAGGCCGCGGACCCGGCCGATCCGGCCGTCGCGGGCGTGCACCGGCTCGCCGCGGCGCACCCGCACCTCGCCGAGCGGGACCCGGTCCTCCAGCTCGATGGCCGGGGTCAGGAACGGCCCCGGGGCGCCGAACCCCGCCATCGGGCGGGCCGGCCCGAGACCGAAATAGGGCCAGGACACGACCTGGTCGTCGCGGTAGCCGTAGCGGGCCTCGGCGTCGGCGGCGTCGACGAAGTGGGTCCGCACGGCCGGCTCGAAGCGGTCGAACTCCGCGCGGGTGCAGTCCAGCACGATCGCGCCGGCCCGGAACCCGGCGCGCTCCACCGGCACCAGCCGCGACGCGCCGCCGTGCCCGGGCACCACGATCAGATGGGCGAGCCGGTCGGCCACCGGGTCGACCACGACGTACGCCAGCTCGCCGCATTCCCCGTCCGAGCAGCGGACGGCGCTCCCGATCTCGTACCGCTGCGCGGCGGCCATGCTGACGCTCCTTCCGGTCGGCCCGGCCCGTGTGACCGCCCCTCCGGCGGGGTAAATGGTTCCTCTTTGATCGTGCGCGCCCGCGATCGACGTTTCAACTCGCCGAGCGCGGTTACCGGTCGCCCATGAACGAGTCGTTTTGGACCGGCACCAGCGGTACCACCCGGTACCCGGCGCTGGACGTGCGCAGCACGGCCGACGTGGCCGTGATCGGCGGCGGCCTGGCCGGGTTGTGGACCGCTTGGGAGCTGGCCCAGGCGGGTCGGCGCGTCGCGGTGATCGAGGCCGGGCGCGTCGGAGCCGCCTCCACGGGGAACACCACGGGCAAGGCCTCGGCCCTGCAGTCGCTCAATTTCAGCGCCATCGCGCGCGCCGCCGGCCGGCAGGCCGCCCGCCAGTACGGGCAGGCCCAGATGCTGGCCGTGGAGCGGGTCGCCGAGGTCACCGCCGCGCTGGCGGTGGACTGCGATCTGGAGCGGCGGGCGGCGTACGTCTATGTGACGCGCGACCAGGCCCTGCCGGAGCTGCGCGACGAGCTCGCCGCGGCGGTGGCGTCCGGGGTGCCGGCGGTCTTCCGCGAGGAGATCGACCTGCCCTTCCCGGTCGCCGGGGCGCTGCGGCTGGAGGGCCAGATCCAGTTCCATCCGCGCAAGCTGCTGCTGGCGCTGGCGCAGGACCTGGTGCGGCGCGGGTCGGCGGTCTACGAGGACAGCCGGGTGGTGGCGGTCGACGACGGCGAGCCGTGCGTGGTGGTGACCGGCGCCGGGGCGTCGGTGACGGCCGAGCACCTGGTGATCGCCACCGGCTACCCGATCAGCAGCACGCCGGCGCTGCGCCGGGCGCTGCGTCCGCGGCGGGAGCTGGTGCTGGCCGGCCCGGTCCCGGCGGAGCGGGCGCCGGAGGGCATGTACATCACGCTGGAGGACTCGGTGCGCTCGGTGCGCACCGCCCCGCTGGCGCCGGGGCGGCGGCTGCTGATCGTGGCCGGGGAGAAGTTCGAGCCCGGCGCCGGCGGCATCGGCGGGCGCTTCGCCGCCCTGGCCGGCTGGGCCGCCGCGCGGATGGGCCTGGAGGAGGTGACGCACCGCTGGTCGGCGCAGGACTACGAGACCGGGGACCGGGTGCCGCTGATAGGGCGGGCCGCCGGCTCCCCGGAGCAGGCCCACACCTGGATCGCCACCGGCTTCGGCGGCTGGGGCCTGACCAACGCGGTGGTGGCCGGGCGCCTGATCGCGGCCGGGATCGCCGGCGGCGGGCTGCCGGAGTGGGCCGAGGCCTTCTCCCCCGGCCGGCTGGAGGACGCCGGTTCCGACGGCGGCGCCGAGGCCGGCAGCGGCCGCTCGGTGGTGCGGCACCGGATCGAGCCGGACGAGCGGGCCGCGGTGGCCGCGATCCAGCCCGGCGAGGGCGCGGTCGTGGACATCGGCGGCGAGCACTGCGCGGCCTACCGGGACGCGTCGGGGATCCTGCACCTGGTCTCGGCGGTGTGCTCGCACCTGGGCGGCACCGTGGGCTTCAACGACGTGGAGAAGACCTGGGAGTGCCCGTGCCACGGGTCGCGGTTCGCCCCGGACGGGGCGGTGTTGCAGGGGCCCGCGGTGCGGCCGTTGGCGCCGGTGGCGACGCATTTGGGGGTCGCAGCGCACTGAGGGGAGCGTCGCGGTGCTGATACTCCTGTTTAGTCAGTCCGTCCACTGGCTACACGGAACCTTCCCGTAGGAAGGACTAATCATGGCCACTTTCGGCATCCTCAGCACTTATCCTCCGGCTCGGTGCGGACTGGCGACGTTCAGCAAGGCACTGCGGGACCACCTCACCGCCGATCCGGGTTGCGATGTCGGGGTCGTCCAGGTCCTGGACGGAGCGCTGCCCGCGGACGAGCCGGTCCGCGACGAGGTGGTCGCGATGGTCGGCGGCGAGGGCCGCGAGGACACCGCCGCGCTGGCGGCCCTGAACCGGTTCGACGCCGTGATCGTTCAGCACGAATACGGGATCTACGCAGGCCAGGACGGCGAGCAGGTGCTCGACCTGCTGGACGCGGTGCGGCGGCCGGTGATCGTGGTCCTGCACACCGTGCTTGCCGAACCCACCCCGCACCAGCGCGAAGTGCTGGAGCGGCTCATGCACCGGGCGGACCGCGTGGTCGTGCTGTCCCGGACGGCGGGGCACCGGCTGGGCAAGGTCTATGGCGTGTCGGCGCTCGATGTCGAGGTCATTCCGCACGGCGCGCGCGTGGCGCCCCCGCGCCAGCGGGCCTACGGCAGCAAGGTGATCCGCCACGCGAAGCGGCCGACGATCCTCAGCTGGGGCCTGATCGGCCCGGGCAAGGGCATCGAATGGGCCATCGACGCGATCGCCGAGCTGCGCGCGATGGGGGTGGAGGCGCGCTACCTGGTGGTGGGCCGCACCCACCCGAAGGTGCTGGAGCGGCAGGGCGAGGCGTACCGCGACTCGCTGAAGACCCGGGCCCGGGACCGCGGGGTCGACGACCTGGTCGAGTTCGACGCCGAGTACGAGGGCGAGCGCCGGCTGCAGGAGATCGTCGACGCCTCGGACGTCGTGCTGCTGCCCTACGACAGCCGGGAGCAGGTGACCTCCGGCGTGCTCATCGAGGCGGTGGCGGCGCAGCGCCCCATCGTGGCGACGGCCTTCCCGCACGCGGTGGAGCTGCTCGGCGATGGGGCCGGCGCGGTGGTGCCGCACCAGGACCCGGTAGCGATGGCGTGGGCGCTGCGGCGGGTGCTGACGGTGCCAGGGGTGGCGGCGGACATGGCGACGCAGTCCGGCCTGATCGCGCCGACGCTGGCGTGGTCGGCGGTGGCGCAGCGGTACCGGAAGCTGGGTGAGGCGCTGGTGGGAACGGCGGCGCGGATGGCCGCCTGAGCGGATGTTCCGCCGCTCAGGCGGAACACCGTGGGGCCCGCGGCCTCGGACCGAGTGATCGGTCCGAGGCCGCGGGCATGACCGGGGCCGGCGCGGATACGGAGGGGTCCGAGCGGCCGGCGAGTCGTCGCGGCACGACACGCCAACGCCAACGCCACTGGGCCGCCGAACAGCTTTTCGGCTGTTCGGCGGCCCAGTGGCCGTCTTCAACGCACTACATCAGTTCGACCGCGCGTCACGCCGCCTTCTTGTTCTTCCGGCGCATCACCAGCGCGCCGAGGAAGGCGAGGACGGACGTCGTCGACGCCACGATCCCGGCGGCCCGTTTCCGGCCGCGCGCCCGGTCTCGTTTCTTGCTTTTCTTGGTGGCGTGGACGAGCCGGTCGCCCGCCTCCGCCGCTTCGTGGCGGACCTCGCCGGCCGCGGTCTCGACCCGGTCCAGCACCCGCTGTCCGGCCGCGCGGACGGCGTGAACGCCGTCGTTGATGCTCTGGTTCATGTCGTTGCCTCCTGTGTAGCCGCTGCGCCGGACCGTCACTCGTCGATGATCACGGGCCGCCCGCGTCCGAAGCCGCTCAGGCCGGCCGCGACGCACAGGACCGAGCCGGCGAGCGCGAACCACAGACCGGTCTGCAGGCTGTGGTCGGACGAGCTCTGGACCTGGATGATGAACAAGATCGAGCCGACGATGCCGACCGCGCCGGCGAAGCGCAGCAGCCAGCCGCTGGCGTCGGCCAGGCCGAGCACGGCGAGCAGGCCGACCAGGATCGACGCGCCGCCGATCGACTTCACGATGTTGTCGGTGCCGCCGAACGTGTCCTGATAGACCGCGTGCCAGGACACGTGGGTGCCCTGGGTGTCGCGGGTCCAGTCCAGGAACGCGCCGACGACCAGGCCCGCGGCACCCAGGCCCGCGAGCAGGATCCGGGACGTGACGCCGGTCGAGCCGACCCGCGACGTCGTGTGATGCATCACCATGTGCTGTTCACCTCCCTGCGGCGCCCTTCGAACCCTGACAGGGTTCCCGCTGATGCGAGGGGCCGCTCATCTCGGTTGTCCGGTTTGCTGGGGTCGAAACGGGGGGCCGACGTTTATTCGCCGGAGTCCACCCCCTCGACGTCGACCGGCGGCAGATCCTTGATCTCGTCCTTGCTCAGCCGCACGGCCACGCCGTCCTCGTCGATGCCGGAGACGTCGCGGATCGGGATGGCCACCCGCTTGCGCCCCCACAGGTGGCCCTCGTCCAGCAGCACGTGCGTCACGGCGCTGTCCGGAGAGACCACCACCAGGCCCTGCACGCGGCCGATCTCGCCGTCGGTGGCGTGCACGCGCTCCCCGCGCCGGACACCGACCTCGCCGACCGGGATCCGCTCCACGACGGTCGTCGCCGGCTGGGGGTCCGCGCCGGGCGCGGCGCCGGCGACGGCCGGCGTCAGCGCCAGCCCGAAGAAGGGCCACTCCAGCACCCGCTCACGCCCGGGCAGCGGCGTCGCCGCACCGGGCAGGAACCGCGTCTGCACCGCGGCCTCGAACTCTTCGAACCGGGCGCGAGTGCAGTTCAGGTCGATGGTGCCACCATCGGGTCCGGGCACCGCGATGTGCACGGGGACCAGGCGCGACGCGGCACCGGGCTCGTCGGGCCGGACCACCAGGTGCGTGATCCGCCCGACGACGGGATCGACGACGATGAAGTCGACAACGCCGCACTCGACGGTCTGCGCCAGACCGAGATTGTTGTCGACCTCTGCGACGTCCGCACTGGCCGAGTCGTCAGCGGCGCAGCGAACCCGGGTGCCTATTACGTATTCGAGGGTGTCCTGCATGGCGGATTCCTCTCGGCGTTGTTTGTAGACACCTCGTATAGCCAGCACGGCACAGAGCAAACCACTGAGCGACGTGGCTCGAAAATCAGGCGTTAGACAGCCGCGCGCCTGGGTACCCGGCTGCCACCGGAGCCAGGGACCAGGAGCAGAAGCAGGAGCAACCATGGGACCGTGGAGAATCAGAAGAAGGCGAGCCGCCTACTCCCGGCTGGTCGCGCAGATATCCGAGCACGAAGTCGTCGCGGCGGCCGAGGAGATCGTCGGCGGCGCGTGGATGGAAGGCTTGCGCGACGCCGAGAACCAGGCCGAAACCGCCAAACGCGTCTGCACCGACATACGCGACACCGCATATGAGGCCTACTGCTCAGCCAAATCAGGCCAGGACCCCGACCGCCTCTCCGAGAGCTACCAGGAACTGGCAGCCACCCAGCAGGCCTTGGGCCGCGTCCGCGACCGCCATGACAGCCTCCGCCGCTTCGCCGACCGGGAACGCATCGCGTGGGCCGAAGCCGCCAAGACGCGCGCGCAGGAGATTCTCACCGACCAGGAGCTGCTCTCAGCAGCGGCGTATGAGCGGGAGAGTCGGACGCGAAACGCTAGATGAGCGAAACCCTTTGCAGGACCCCGGGCGCGGTGATCACCGCGCCCTAACTATGTCCTTGTCGTCCTTGTCCTTGTCTTCGAACTCGTCGTGCAGAATCGCTGTACAGAACGCACACCGCCTCGCGCCCACAGGTATCGAGCTCAGGCACTCCGGGCAGTCCCGCTTCGGCGTCGGCGGCAAGTCCGGCTCGCCCTGGAAGCGGGTCAGGAGGCGGTTGGCCGGCTCGACGACAAAGTAGTACAGAGCCATGGCCGTGAGTATGAACGCTATAAGATTGTTGATGAAGGCGCCGTAGGGGAAATCCGTGCCCGCGACGCGCACAGTGCGCGCGCTGAAGTCACCGACATTACCGGTCGCCAGACCGATCAGGGGTGTCAGGAACGCCTTCACGAAGGCGTTCACCACTCCGGTGAAGGCCGCGCCGATGACGATGCCCACTGCCAGGTCGACGACGTTGCCACGGAGGACGAACTGGCGGAAGCCCTTCCCTTTCGCTGCCATGAGCGTGTGTTCTCCTTGTGTTTCGGGGCGTTTCGGGGTGTTTCGGGCGCGTGGAGGCCCGCCGACTCAGGGGTTGTCGGCGGGCCGGGTGCCTGTTAACCGCGAGCCCGGAGGCTAAACGGCCTCTCGGCTGTCTCGTGCGCCACTGAGGGCCCCGGCCCCGGTGAGGTCGTTGACGATGGCCTCGTACCGGAGCAGCTCCTGCCGCAGCTCCTCCGGGCTCGCCGAGTCGACGTTGTCAGGCATGGCGGGCACGCGCACGGAGTCGATCCCCCGCGAGTTCAGGACGGAGGCCACGGCGTTGTGGGCCACGTCCAGGGCGACCTTCGGATTCTGCGGGAACATGCCCGCGGCGTGCTTCCACGACTCCTCGATGTACCGACGGTCGTCAGACGTGAGGCGCTGGCGGTAGTCGGTGACTTGCGGGCCGTTGGCTGCCGATCTCTGCATCCGCTGGGCCTTCACCGCGCCGCCGATGAGCAGCACGGCCAGGGCCAGCACGAAGATCACCATAATGGCGGTCATCATATGCCGTACCTCCTTCTGATCCGCCTCCTGATACCTGGGCCTCCGGAGTTCAAACAGCGCCCGCGGACAGCATCACGAGCCTGCATGATCCGCACGCCGCCGGGTACGCGGGCCCGACTATGACCGGACCTGTGGTTTTCGTACTCGGCGGCGGCGGGCCGCTCGGCGCCTACGAAGTGGGCATGCTCAAGGCGCTGATGGAGCGGGGCATCCAGCCCGACCTGGTGCTCGGATCGTCCGTGGGCGCGCTGAACGGCGCCGTCGTCGCGGCCGACCCGCGCCCGGCGGCGGTGCACCGCCTGGAACAGCTGTGGGTGTCGCTGCGCGAGCGCGGCGTCTTCAAGGACACCCTGTTCGCGCAGATGGGAACCGCGCTGCGCAGCCGGACGCACCTGTTCTCCAACGCCGCGCTGCGCGGGCTGCTGGAACGGGAGTTCGGCGACCGGCGCATCGAGGACCTGGCGGTGCCCTTCGAATGCGTCGCGGCCTCGATCGAGCGCGCCACGGAGCACTGGTTCTGCTCCGGATCCCTGGTCGAGGCGGTCCTGGCGTCCTCGGCGGTGCCCGGGCTGCTGCCTCCGGTGCCGATCGGCGGGGAGCACTTCCTGGACGGCGGGCTGGTGGACAGCGTGCCGGTCGACCGCGCGCTGACCTCCGGCGCCGGAACCGTCTACGTGCTGCACGTCGGCCGGATCGACCAGCCGTTGAAGCCGCCGCGGACGCCGCGCGAGGTCGCCGTGGTCGCGTTCGAGATCGCCCGGCGGCACCGGTTCGTGCACGCCCTGAACAACCCGGTGCCGGGCGTCGAGATCCACGTGCTGCCCACCGGCGCGCAGGGCTCGGCGGCCGATCCGCGACTGCGGTACGGACGACGCGGGCTGGGCCTGGTCCAGGAGCGGATCGAGCGGGCGTATCAGGCTTCTTCGGTCTATCTGGAGAAGCAGGGGCACGCGCGGTGAGCCACGACGAGGGCGACAGCGGGCCTGAAAGCCGGATGCGGGCCGCCGGACGGCGGCTGCTGGGAATCTGCTTACTGATCTTCGTGTCGGCGATCGTGGTCCCGGTCGCGGTCGTGGCCGGCCTGTACACCGTTCTCACAACCCCGCTGAGACTCCGCGTCGGACGCTATCGGCGCGTCCTCGCAGTCGCCGTGATCTACGCGGCGCTGGAGATCACCGGGCTGGCGGTGGCGGCATGGCGCTGGATCCGGTTCCACGTCGACCACGACGCGGTCCGGGACCGGGACGAGCGCCGCCGGTCGCTGACCACGGCGCTGAACGGCCTGCGCCGGGCGGCACGCCGCTACGGCGGACTCGACGTGCTGCTCGTGGCACCGTCGTCCGACCAGCGATCGGCGCCGCCGGAGATGCCTCCGGGCCCGCTCATCGTGTGCGGACGGCACGGCGGCGTCGGCGGGGCCTTCCTGCTGGCGCACCTCCTGCTGGCCGAGTACGGGCGGCTCCCCCGCGTCGTGTTGAAGGACACCCTGGCTTGGGACCCGCTGATCGACGCGCTGCTGAGCCGGATCCCGCACGCCTTCATCGACCCCCAGCCGGGCGACCACGGCGCGACCGCCGCCCGGGTCGGCGAACTCGCGCAGGGCATGGCTGCGGACGACGCGCTGCTGATCTTTCCCGAGGGCGGCAACTTCACGCCGAGGCGGCGCCTGCGCGCGATCCGGCGTCTGCGCCGGCGCGGCCTCGGCGCGGCGGCGGCGCGCGCCGAGCAGTTGCACAACGTCATGCCTCCGCATCCGGACGGCGTCTTCGCCGCGATCGAGTCCTCGCCGCGCGCCGCGGTGGTGTTCGTCGCCCACACCGGTCTGGACCATCTGCAGTCCGCCTCCGATGTGTGGCGTGCGCTGCCGTTGCGCGAACCGGTGGTCTATACGTGGTGGGCCGTGCCCGCCACCGAGATACCGCAGCAGCCTGAGACCCGGATGGGCTGGTTGGAGGACAACTGGGCGCGGATCGACGGGTGGGTGGCGCGGAATCAGGTCGCTTTGTGAGCGGTGGGAATCCGCCATCCGCGAGCCGCTCTCGCAATCCGCGCGCATGATCTCCGGCGGCCCGGACAAGAGGCGCGCGCCGCACGCCCCTGAATCTGGAGGTTCCTCGATGACGGTCATCGATTCCCCCCGTACCGTTCCGACCCGCGCTGTTCCGTCCCGTACAGCTCCGTCGCGCGCAGTTCCGTCGCGCACGGCTCCTTCGCCTAGCGCTCCGCCGCGCACGGTTCCGCCGCGCGTCGTGGTGCGCGGTCCGGCGCGGTCCGGGGCCCCGGCGCCGCGGACCGGCCTGGTGCGGCTGAAGGTGAGCGCCGACGACACCAAGCGGCGCGACCTGAGCGTGCGGGAGTTGGAGGTGCTGACGCTGATCGCCGGCGGCAGCACCAAGTACGAGATCTCCCGCCGCCTGGGGATAACGCCGCGCACCGTGGCCAGCCATATGTCGCGCATCTACCGGGCGCTCGGCGCCCGCAACGCCGCGCACGCGGTGGCGCTGGCCCACGGCTCGGGGATCATCACGGCGCGTCGGCAGCCGCCCGGGCCGATGGTGTCGCGGCGGGAACGGGAAGTGCTGGCGGGATTGGCGCACGGGCTCACCTCGGCGCAGGTGGCCTGGTGCCTGTCGTTGTCGAGCGAGACGGTCAAGACGCACTTGCAGCGGATCTACCGCAAGCTGGAGGTCACCTGCCGGGCGAACGCCGTCGACGCCGCGATCAGCCGGCGGCTGCTGGCGATCGTGGTCGACACCAGCGCGCCCGGCTCGGGGACTCGGAGCCCGAGGTAGCAGTAGCGGCCCTGCGGCCCGGTGGCCCTGCGGCCCGGTAGCGGCCCAGCGGCCCGGTAGCGGCCCGATGGCGGCCCGGAGCGGCCCAGGGACAGCCCGCCAGCAGTCCTCACACCCGCTCGGGCACCACGGTGAACCACACCGTCTTCCCGCCGCCGGTCGGCCTCGTCCCCCACGCCTGCGCCAGCGCCTCGACCAGCATCAGCCCGCGCCCGGACTCGTCGCCGACCCCGGCGGTACGGGCCCGGGGCTCGCGCGAGCTGTGGTCGGTGACCTCGACGGTCAGCCGGTCGTGGAAGCACAGCAGCCGCAGCGTCACGGACCCGGCGCCGCGGCCGTGCCGGACCGCGTTGGTCATCAGCTCGGAGGTCAGCAGTTCGATGGTGTCGCGGGTGTCGGTGTCCGGGCACTCCCAGGTGTCGACGGTCTCCACCGCGAACTGGCGGCCCACGGCGACGCTGCGGTGCTTGCACGGCAGGTCCACCGCCGCGGTCTCGGTCGGGGTCTCCGGCATCCGGATCAGGACCAGCGTCACGTCGTCGCACCAGTCGCCGTCGGCGGTGACGGTGTCGACCACCGACTTCACCGTCAGGTCCAGGCTGTGGCCGCAGGCCGCGGACGCGCACAGCGCGGCGGCCAGGGCGTCGATGCGGTCGTCGATGTCGCTGCGCGGCGTCTCGACCAGGCCGTCGGTGTAGAAGGCGAGCATGGCGCCGGAGGGGATGGAGAAGCGCGCCTCGCGGTAGACCGAGCCGCCGACGCCGAGCGGGACCGAGGTCGGGACCGGCAGCCGGTAGACGCCGCGGCCGCCCTCGGTGACCACCAGGGTCGGCAGGTGGCCGGCCGAGCAGCCGGTGACCTTGCCCTGGTCGGCGTCGATCACCAGGTAGGAGCAGGTGACGAGCTGGTCGGGCAGTTCGGCGACGATGGTGTCCAGGATCTGCATCAGCCGGTCCGGGGAGGCGCCGGCCCGGGCCAGGGCGTTGGCGGCCGAGCGCAGCTGCCCCATCACCGCGGCGGCCTCCAGGCCCCGGCCCATGACGTCGCCGATCAGCACCCCGATCCGGCCGTCGGGCAGCGGCACCAGGTCGAACCAGTCCCCGCCGACGCCGGCGCCGGCCGTGGCCGGGAGGTAGCAGTGCGCGGACTGCAGGCCGGGGATGCGCGCCGGGGTGCCCATCAGCGCGTGCTGGAGCGTCAGGGCGATGTGTTGCTGCTGCTGGTAAAGGGCGGTCAGCTCGCGCTGGGCGCGGGACAGCTCACTGATGTCGCGGGCGATGGCCGCGGCGCCGACCACCTCGCCGGCGGCGTCGCGCAGCGGGGACAGGGTGACGTCGACGTCGACCGGCCGGCCGCCCTTGGCCACCCGCAGGGTCTCCACGTGCTCGACCTGCTCGCCGGAGGCCAGGCGGTGGATCAGGCGCGAGTATTCGTCGTAGCGCTCCGGCGGCATGAGCATCGCCATGGTCCGGCCGACCGCTTCGGACTCCTGATAGCCGTAGAGCCGCTCGGCGCCCATGTTCCAGAACGTTATCCGGCCGTCCAGGGTCTTGGTGATGATGGCGTCCTGGCTGGAGGAGACGATGGCCGCCAGGTCCCGGATCTTCTTGTCGGCCGCCATCCGCTCGGTGACGTCGCGGACCGCCGCGGAGAACAGCGGCCCGTCGTCCTCCTGGAGCGGGCTCAGGGAGATCTCGACCGGGAACTCCGAGCCGTCCTTGCGCAGGCCGAACAGCTCCAGCCCGGCGCCCATCGGCCGCACCTGCGGGTGCGAGCTGTAGCCCTCACGGTGCGACTGGTGGGGTGCCCGGAACCGCGGCGGCACCAGGATCTCGACCGGCTGCCCCAGCAGCTCGCCGCGCGCGTAGCCGAACATGCTCTCGGTCTGCGCGTTGACCAGCAGGATGCGGCCGGTCCGCTCCACGATCACCATCGCGTCCGGCGCCGCCTCCAGCAGGGCGCGGAAGCGTTTCTCGGCGTCGACCAGCTCACTCGCTCCGTCGGCGACCGATAAGTCCTCACCATCGAACGGCATTCGAACCCTCCGGCGGCGTAGACGGCGATCACGCTGACAGGAAGACGGCCCCGCCCCGCCGTCCGCCATTCAACCATTGGCGGTCACGCTGCGTCCGGGGAACGACGCGATCCGTGAGAAACCGTCGCGTCGCCGCAGATCGCGGCGGCGAAGTCGGCGGCGAGGTCGGCGGCGGGATCAGGCCGCCGGCGGCCGGCTCGTCGGCACCGGGTCCGCGTCGACCGGCGGGCGGCTCTCCGGCACGGCTTCCGCCTCGGTCGGCGACCGGTCCTGCGCGGCCATCGCCGCGTCCCAGGCCCGGCGGTCCCCGGCCGTCGCCGGCGGCGGGAACAGGCTGCGCGGCCAGAGCCGGCGGGAGCGGACCACGTCCACCGCGACCGCGTAGAGCGTCACGCGGGCCTGGAGGTAGAGCCAGGCGATCAGGCCGAGCACCAGGCCGAAGGCGCCGTACAGGGCCGAGGCGTGGCGCAGCTGGTGGGTGATGTAGTAGCCGCCGACCGCTTGGAGGATCTGCCAGCCCAGGGCGCCGAGCAGCGCGCCGGTCCACAGCTGGCGGCCGGGCACCTGGCCGGCGATCGCCAGGCGCAGGGCCAGCCAGTAGGTCAGCGTCCCGATCACCAGCGCCAGCAGCAGGGCGCCGACGCGGACGGCGATCCCCAGCGGCGCGCTGCCCGCGCCGGCGGCGAGGTCGGTCACCAGGCTGGTGGCCGCCATGCCGACGCCGACGGTCGCGATGAAGCCGTAGCTGCGCAGCCACGACCAGGGGAAGCCGGGGCGGCGGTTGTAGGGGACGGTCCACAGCCGGTTCAGGACGTTCTGGGCGGCGTCGGCCAGCCCGCGCGCGCCGAGCACCGAGCCGATCAGGCCGACCACGAGGCCGGCCGGGCCCCGGCCGACGGCGTGGATGTCGCCGCGCAGCTCGCCGCCGATCACCGGGAAGTCGGCGAGCGCCGAGTTCAGCACCCACTGCTGGAGCGCCGGGTCGCGGTGCAGGGCGAATCCGAGCACGGTGATCAGGAGCAGCAGCAGGGGGAACAGGGAGACGAAGGCGTAGAAGGTGAGGAGCGCGGCGAGGTTGCCGACCTGGTCGTCGGAGAGCTTGCGCCATACCGCCACCGGAAAGGCCAGCCAGCGGCGGTGCTGCTGGTAGGAGTCGATCCGGTGGGTCAGGGCCTGGATGCGGTTGCCGAGGCTCATGGGCCTCCCCCTCCGGTGCCGGACTGTGCGAACGCTCTCCGCTATGTCCCTCACGTGCGGAGTCAAACCGTCCTGGGTGCGGCGGCGATCGCAGACTTTTGAGATCCGGGGCGGGGATCAACGCTGATCAGCGGTGTTTAGGCGCGGATATCCCGGACATCCCGAAATACCGGACGAGACATGGACGACTGACCAGACGACGCAGATCCCGATCCTGCGAGGGCGCATGACGCAGCAACACCGATCACCCGGACCGATCCCCCACCGCGGGCTGGACCGCCGCGACCACGAGCACCGCGACTCCGAGCGCCGCGGCCAGGCGCGCCGCGACTCCGACCGGCGCCGTCCGCACCAGTCGGCCGGACGTCCGGGCGTCAGCTCCCTGTCCTGGTCGTTCCCCGGCACCGCGGCCGACGTGTCGTGCTCCCGCCGCTGGCTGGCCGCCGCCGCGGTCGAGCTGTGGGGCGAGGGCGAGGACACCGACCGCCTGGTCCTGGCCTACAGCGAGATAGCCACCAACGCCGTGGTGCACGGCGCCGGCCCGGTGTCGGTCGCGGCGCGCATCTGCCCCACCGGCGCCCACTGCGAGATCGCCGACCGCTCCTCGCGCCTGCCCCAGGCCCGCGGCGCCGGCCCGGAGGACCTCGGCGGCCGCGGTCTGGAGATGGTGCGGGCCACGGTGGACCACCTGCGGGTGGCCAGCGACGCGGCGGGGAAGACGGTGTCGTTCGAGGTGGGGCGGCGGGACCAGTCGTGAACTTCCGGGCGACGCGTCCCGGGGCGCGGCGCCCCACCGACGCGTCCCCGGGCGCGGCGCCCGCGGTCGGGCGCCCCCTCGGCACGTTCTGCCTGAGCTGAAGCCGCTTCACGCGATGCCCGAGGGCGCGGAGCCCCCGGGCGAGGTGCCTCAGGCCGCCGCGAACCGGTCCGGATCCGCCGCCGCCCAGTCGGCGGCCCAGCTCTCCGGCGCCTCGCCGAGCAGCTGCCCGGGTTCCAGCCACTCGAACAGCTCGGCGTAGGTCCGCACGGTGTTCCGGTCGATCCGGCGCAGCAGGTGCCGGGGCCGCAGCTCGTTCGGCTCGCGCATCCCCATCGCGGCGAGGATCTGCTGGGCCTGGGCCACGGTGTTCTGCTGGTAGCTGCGGACCCGCTCGGTCTTGTCGGCCACGTCCAGCGCCCGCGCGCGGGCCGCGTCCTGGGTGGCCACCCCCACCGGGCAGCGGTTGGTGTGGCACATGCGCGCCTGGATGCACCCGGCCGCCATCATCATGGCGCGCGCCGAGTTGGTGTAGTCGGCCCCCTGGGCCACGCGCTTGACGATGTCCATCCCGGTGGCGACCTTGCCGCCGGCGCCGATCCGGATCCGGTCCCGCAGGCCGGTGCCGACCAGGGCGTTGTGGACCGTCATCAGGCCGTCGGTGAGCGGCTGCCCGACGCTGTCCTGGAACTCCAGCGGCGCCGCGCCGGTGCCGCCCTCGGCGCCGTCGACGACGATGAAGTCCGGCGTGACCCCCTCGGCGGCCATGGCCTTGCAGATCGCCAGGAACTCGCTGCGCCGGCCCACGCACAGTTTGAACCCGACCGGCTTGCCGCCGCTCAGCTCCCGCATCCGCGCCAGGAACAGCACCAGTTCGCGCGGCGTGCGGAACACCCGGTGCGCGGCCGGGCTGACGCACTTCTCGCCCTCGGGCACCTCCCGGAACCGCGCGATCTCGGCGGTGACCTTGGCGGCCGGCAGCACTCCCCCGAGCCCCGGCTTGGCGCCCTGGCTGAGCTTCAACGAGGTGCACTTGACGTGCGGATGGGCCGCCTTGTCGCGGAACTGGTCGGGGTCGAAGTCGCCGTCGCGGGTCCGGACGCTGAAATACCCGCTGCCGATCTCCCAGATCAGGTCGCCGCCGCCTTCCAGGTGGTACGGCGTCAGGCCGCCCTCGCCGGTGTCGTGCGCGAAGCCGCCGCGCGCCGCCCCGGCGTTCAGGGCGCGGACGGCGTTCGCGCTCAGCGAGCCGAAGCTCATCGCCGAGACGTTCAGCATCGCCATGTCGTAGGGCTGGGTGCAGTCCGGGCCGCCGACGCGGACGCGCGGCTGCTCCGGGGCGGGCTCCAGCGGGGCGGTGGTCTGCTCGACGAACTCGTGGCCGGGAGCCATCACGTCCAGCTCGGTGCCGAAGGCGCTCTCTTCGTGGATGCCTTTGGCCTGTTCGTAGACGACGGTGCGGGTGTCGCGGTCGAACGGCCGGCCGTCGTAGTCCCGCTCGACGAAGTACTGCTGCATCTCCGGGCGGATCGCCTCCAGCAGATAGCGCAGGTGCCCGAGCAGCGGAAAGTTGCGCAGCACGGAATGGCGCCGCTGGAGGACGTCCCGGACGGCGACCAGCGCCAGGGCCCCGACGATCCCGACGGCGATCAGCCACCACGGCGACCACGCCGCCGCGGCCCAGATCGCGGCCAGGGTCAGGAGGGTCAACACCACGGGAACGCTGACGACCGACAATCTCACTCGCATGAGTAAGTCCTCACTTCTACTCGGTGTGCCGGGAATACGCGGCGAGCACGCGCGCGTGCGCGCGGCGGCGGTCCGGCCGCGCCCTCGTAACCGGGATCGGCCTGGCGAAACGAGGCCTTGGCAGCGCGGCGCCGGCCGGCCGGTCCGGCAGCGTTTGACACGCCCCAGCGCGGGCACGCGGCCACCATGTGCCGCCTGTTCGGGATGACGAGTGCCCCTGACCGCGTACGAGCGACGTTCTGGCTCCTCGAAGCCCGGGACAGCCTGGCCGAGCAGAGCCACCGCGACCCGGACGGCACCGGCCTGGGCCACTTCGACCGCGACGGGACCCCGGTGCTCCACAAGGCCCCGATCGCGGCCTATCAGGACCGTGCCTTCGCGGAGGAGGCGCGGACCGCCGAGTCCTCGACCTTCATCGCCCACGTCCGCTACGCCTCCACCGGCGGCCTCGACGAGCGCAACACGCACCCGTTCTGCGCCGACGGCCGGATGCTGGCCCACAACGGCGTCATCGAAGGCCTCGAAGAACTCGACCGGTACCTCGGCGACGCCAGGTCCCAGGTCCGCGGCGACACCGACTCGGAGCGCTTCTTCGCCCTGGTCAACCGGGAGACCGAGGCGGCCGGCGGCGATGTGACAGCCGGTTTGCGGACGGCGGCCCGCTGGGTGGCGGCCAATCTGCCGCTGTTCGCCCTCAACATCGTCATGACCACCGCCGACGGCCTGTGGGCCCTGCGCTACCCGGACACCCACGAGCTCCACGTCCTGGAGCGCCGCGCCGGCGGCCACCACCGGACCCGCCACCTCGACCAGTCCGGCCGCGACGGCCGGCTGCGGGTGCGCGCCGACGGTCTGGCCGACGTGCCGTCCGTCGTGGTGGCCAGCGAACGCCTCGACGACAACCCGGCCTGGCGCCTGCTGCTGCCCGGCGAACTGCTGCACGTGGGGCCGGACCGGCGGATCGTCAGCCAGATCGCGCTCCCCGAGCCGCCGGCGCACCGGCTGACGCTCGCCGACCTGCACCCGCAGGCGGCCGCGTCGCAGAACCCGGCGTGACGGCGGAACGCCGGGTCCCCGTAATCGCACTTCGAGGAGATCGCACTTCGCGCGACACCTCACCAACACCTCACCAACACCTCGGGCAGCAGCCAGGCAGCACTTCGGGCCGACAAGGCACTCGCACCTTGTCGGCCCATCGCATTGCTATTCAGCGGCGCGCATAGCGCATCGCTTATCGGCCACCGCGGCCGTGATTGTTCACCAACGGCCATACCAGCGGCGTCGCCCGCCTGCCATCTCGCCGCGCCCCAGGCCGAAGCCGACCAGCCAGGCGATGAACACGATCGCTGCGATCCACCA
Organism: Catenulispora yoronensis; assembly: GCF_039531695.1. Classification (NCBI taxonomy): domain Bacteria; kingdom Bacillati; phylum Actinomycetota; class Actinomycetes; order Catenulisporales; family Catenulisporaceae; genus Catenulispora; species Catenulispora yoronensis. The sequence goes on along the minus strand of NZ_BAAAQN010000004.1, from coordinate 13,553 downwards.
CAGCACGTGCGCGGCGAAGCCAAGGCCGCCCAGCACCAGCGCCAGCAGGAGAACCAGCAATATGACACCCATGATATGAGCCTCCTTGTCGTGCGGACTGCGGCGGTCGTTCGCGATCCGGGGTCCGCCTCACGATTTCGATGCCATCTCTTATCCGGCATCACGCCGATGAAACAAGAAGAATTCACGATGTGACGCGGAAGGCATCGACCCGTTTGACGGCAGTTCGCTCGGGCAGGCGGAGAACTCCCATAGAAGGAGGATCACCATGAGCACCGTCGAAGCAGCCGTGGAAGTCGACGTCCCGATCAGCACGGCCTACAACCAGTGGACGCAGTTCACCTCGTTCCCGCAGTTCATGAACGGCGTCGAGGAGGTGCGCCAGCTCGACGACACCCACAACCACTGGGTCGTCAAGGTCGGCGGCGTGCGCCGGGAGTTCGACACCGAGATCACCCAGCAGCTGCCCGACCGGCTGATCTGCTGGCAGACCGTGGGCGGCGACGTGCGGCAGGTCGGCAACGTCGGGTTCGAGCGGCTCGACGACGAGCACACCCGGGTGGTCGTGCAGATGGAGTGGACGCCGGACGGCCTGGCCGAGAAGCTCGGCAGCACGGTGGGCCTGGACACCCGGCAGGTGAAGGCGGACGTCGAGCGGTTCAAGACCTTCATCGAGCACCGCAACACCGAGACCGGCGCGTGGCGCGGCGAAGTCGGCCCGCAGGCGCCGCAGGCGCGCGAGGCCGGTTTCCGGCAGGACCCCATGTGAGGCGCGGTCCGCGAACCCGGGCACGGACTCATGACGACTCATGACGAGCGGGCCGACCAAGACATATGTCTTGGTCGGCCCGCTCGTTCCGGCCGCGATCAGCCTCGTTCTCGATCAGCCCCGGTCTCGATCACTCTGGTTCTCGATCAGCCTCGGCCGTCGCGGGCCGGAACCACCCTCACTTCATGCCCCGGCTGACGATTTCCTCCTTGGCCTTGGCGATCGCGAACCCCCAGGCCTGATCGACGCTGGTCTTCGGCGGCAGCGCGATCTCCTCCGGGTTCGTGACCACGTCCAGCAGATACGGCCCCGGCGCCGCGAGCGCCGTCCGCACCGCGGCCTCCAAGTCGCCCGGGTCCGTGACCCGCGCGCCCGGTATCCCCACCGCCGCCGCGACCGCGGCCAGATCAGGGTTCGCCAACTCGGTGCCGAACTCCGGCAGGCCGCCCTGTTCCTGTTCGAGCTTGACCATGCCGAGGCGCCCGTTGTCAAACACCACGATCTTGATCGGCAGCTCGTAGGCGACCGCCGTCAGGAGTTCGCCCAGCAGCATCGTCAGTCCGCCGTCGCCGCAGAACGCGATCACCGGCCGTTGCCGCTCGGTGGCGGCCGCGCCCAGCGCCTGCGGCAGCGCGTTGGCCATGGAGCCCAGGTTGAACGAGCCAAGCAGCCGCCGGGTGCCGCGCATGGTGACGAACCGGGCCAGCCAGACCGTCGACATGCCGGTGTCGGTGGTGAACACGGCGTCGTCGGCGGCGTGCCGGTCGATCATCGCGGCGAGCGCCTCGGGGCGGATCTTGTCCTCGGTGTTGTCGAAGACCGCGCGGACCCGGCCCAGCAGCGAGTGGTCGAAATCGGGCTCGGTCAGCCGCTGCTGGTTCTTCTGCCAGTCCTGATAGGCCGAGACGGCGTGGTTCAGGTGGCTCTGGTCGTCCTTGGCGTGCAGGCGCTCCAGCAGCGCGTCCGCGCTCAGGCCGGCGTCGCCGACGATGCCGACGTCGACCGGGGTCCGGCGCCCGATGTGGTCGGCGCGGGTGTCGATCTGCACGGTCGGGGTCCCGGCCGGCAGCCACTGCGGGTAGGGGAAGTCGGTGCCGATCATGAGCAGCGCGTCGGCGGACTCGAAGGCCTGGCGGGTCGCGGGGTTGCCGATCAGGCCGCTCTGGCCGATCTGGAAGGGGTTGTCGTGCTCCAGGCCGTCCTTCGCCTTGAGGGTCAGGACCATGGGTGCGGCCAGGCGTCCGGCCAGGGCCAGCACCGAGGAACGGCTCGCCCGCGCGCCGATGCCGACCAGCATCGTGACCTTGCCGGCGTCCTCCAGCACCCGCGCGGCGCGGTCGATCTCGCCCTCGTCCGGGGCCGGGCGGGCCGGAACCCGGGTGATGTGGACGGCGCTGTGTTTGGCGACGTCCTGCGAGCCGATGTCGCCGGGCAGGGTGAGCACGGAGACGCCGGGGGTGGCGTAGGCGGCCTGGACGGCCTGCTCCAGCAGCCGCGGCATCTGGCTCGGCGAGGTCACCGTCTGCCGGAAGGCCGCGACGTCGCGGAACACCAGGTCGTTGTCGACCTCCTGGAAGTAGTCGGCGCCGAGTTCGGCCAGCGGGACCTGGCCGCAGACGGCCAGGACGGGGGCGTGGGACTTCTTCGCGTCGTACAGGCCGTTCAGCAGGTGCAGCGAGCCCGGCCCGACGGTGCCCATGCACACGCCCAGCGTTCCGGTCAGCTGCGCCTGCGCGCCCGCGGCGAAGGCCGCCGCCTCCTCGTGCCGGGTGCCGATCCATTCGATGCGCTCCTCCCGCCGGATCGCGTCGGTCACCGGGTTCAGCGCGTCGCCGACGACGCCCCACACGGTGCGGACGCCCAGGTCGGCCAGGGCGGTGACGATCTGTTCGGCCACAGTGGTCATTGGCACGGTCCTCTCACCGGGAACGGTCCGGGCCCCGGTGCCCCGGCGGCCGGGCTTGAAACGACCGTTCGGTGCGTCGGCCCAGGGTGCTTGTTTGGTGTCCCGGGGCCGGGGAACACGGGCACCGCCGCGCTGGGCTCCTCCGGGCGGGGCTGAGAGCACCGCTGAGAACGGAGACGGACCATGGCACATCAGCATCGGTTCGAAAAGCTGACAGTCGGCGTGGAAGAGGAGTTCCTGCTCGTCGACCCCACAACCCGGAGCACCGTGCCGCGCTGCCCCGAGGTCCTCAAGGTCGGCGCCGACCGCCTGGGCGACCGGGTGTCGTCCGAGCTCTACGAGACGCAGATCGAGGCGCACACCCGCCCGATGGCCGAGGCGCTGGAGCTGCGCGCCGACCTGGCCGAGGGGCGGCGGGTGCTGGCCGAGGCGGCGGCGCGGAACGACTGTCTGATCGTCGCGTCGGGGAGCGCCGTGCTCACCGGGAAGCCGTTCCCGATCAGCGAGGGCGCGCGGTACGAGGAGATAGCGAGGCGCTATCCGGACGCCGTTTTCGGCGTGGACAGCGAATCCAGCGGCTGCCACGTGCACGTCGGCAGCCTGGACCGCCACGAGGCCGTCCTGCTCGCCTCCCACCTGCGTCCCTGGCTCCCGGTGCTCCAGGCGCTGGCGGTCAACTCGCCCTTCGCCGCCGGGGTGTTCCGGCGGTGCGCGAGCTGGCGGCATCACGACCAGCAGGCGTGGCCGACCATGGGGCCGACGCCGCCGCTGGCTGGGGACTGGTACGAGGCGCTCGCCGAGGACCTGGTCGCCTCCGGCGCGGTGCTGGACCGCAGGATGATCTACTGGTACGCCCGGCCCTCCGAGCACCAGCCGACGCTGGAGGTCCGGATCGCCGACGTCAACGCCGATGTCGACGCCGACCTGCTGGTCGCGCTGCTGATCCGGGCGCTGGCCATGGTGCTGCTGGAAGAGGTGCGGGCCGGGCTGCCCGGTCCGGCCGGGACGGGCGAGGACGTCGACGAGGCTCACGAGCAGGCGGCGGCGCTGGGTCTGGCCGGGGTCTGGAACGATCCGCGCACGGGACGGCCGCTGCCGCTGTCCGGGGCGGTGTGGGCGCTGGTGGAGAAGGTGACGCCGGCGCTGGAGGAACTGGGCGAGGTGGCGCTGATCGACACCCTGCTGGCCAATGTGACCTGCGGCGGAACCGGGGCCCAGCGGCAGCGGGCCGTGTACCGGCGGCGCCGGGCGTTCACGGACGTGGTCGACGACCTCGCGGCCCGGACTGTTCGGGTGTGATCATCGAATCATGGCCTCCTCTGTCGACAGACTCACGAAGCAGGCGGTGCGGCGGGTGCCGTCGCCGCTGCTGCGCTGGACGTTGCGGCTGGGCGTGAAGCTGCTCCTGCCGCTGGCCGGGGCGGCCGCGACCGCCGGGGCTCAGCGGTTGCGGGAGCGGTTCGGGCACGGCGACCTTCGCGACAACGGGCCCGCCGGGACGGTGACGGTCGAGATCAATCGGGAATTGCGCGATATCGCTCCTTCGGCCGAGAACCCCGCCGAACCGCTGCGGGTCCTCGCCGAACGGGCCGATCTCACGCTGACCAGGGTGCCCGGCAGCTCGGTCACCTGTCTGCGAGCCGTGCCGAAGCGGGCCGGCGACGACATCCGGCCGGACGTGCTCCTGGCCAAGCGCATGCTGGAGCCGTGAGAACTCGGCCGGGAGGGACCGATGAGTTCCGGCGGGGCGAGTCGTCTGAGTGGGCAGAGAACCCACTGAGTGGACAAGAACCCGCTCGATCCGAGGAGTAAGCATGCGCAAGGTGGTCCTGACCGAGTTCCTGTCGCTCGACGGCGTCGCCGAGGACGCCCACAAGTTCACGTTCGACTGGGACGACGTGGTGGACGCCCACGGCGAGAACGTCATCGCCACCCAGGACGCCGTCATCCTCGGCCGCCGCACCTACGAGGACTGGGCCGCGTTCTGGCCGACCAGCGAGATCGAGCCGTTCGCCACGTTCATCAACAAGGCGCCGAAGTACGTCGCGGCGTCCACTCCGCTGGAGCAGGACTGGGACAACACGATCAAGATCGACGGCGACCTGGCGGAGTTCGTCCAGGACCTGAAGAACTCGACCGGCGGCGACATCGGCATCCACGGCAGCATCTCGGTCGCGCAATCACTGCTCGCCGCGGGGCTCGTGGACGTGGCCCACTTCGCCATTCCCCCGGTCATCGCCGGCCAGGGACGGCGGCTGCTGGAAGGGCTGCCGATGATCCGCCTGGAGCTGCTGCACGGTGTGGCGTCGCCGACGGGGTTCCTGGTGGCCAGCTACCGCGTTCTGCACTAGATCTCGCGCCTGGCGCAGCGTTGAACAGAGCTGCGCCAGGTCGCGATTGTTCACCGCTGCGTGCTTGGCGCAGGAACGCGGCCGAGGCGGCATCAAGATACCTGCAGGCCGCCACGCTTCAAGGGCATGCCTCCGAGCCTAGCTCCGAACCCGCGTGAATCAGAGCTCTGTGTCTCGTTGTCCGCATCCTGCGGCGGATCCTCGCACCCGATCATCCAGATCCCGCACCGCATCCCGCACCGGCGGCCCGGTCCGCGCCGACGCCCGGACCGGGCCGCCGGTGGTGTCACACTCCCCCGGCGAAGGTGTCGCAGGCCTTCAGCTCGCCGGTCTGATAGCCGGTGGTGAACCACTTCTGCCGTTGGGCGGCCGAACCGTGCGTCCAGCTCTCGGGCGAGACCTTGCCCTGCGTCTCCTGCTGGATCCGGTCGTCGCCCACGGCGGACGCCGCGTCGAGCGCGTCGGCGATGTCCTGCTGGCTGAGGGCGTCGATGAAGGGCCGGCCGTTGGCGTCCTTGGTGGTGGTCGCGAAGTGCGCCCAGATGCCGGCGTAGCAGTCGGCCTGGAGCTCGGTGCGCACGGATCCGCCGGTGGGGCCCTGCGCGTTCTGCTGCGCGCGGCCGAGCGTGCCCTGGAGGTCCTGGATGTGGTGGCCGTATTCGTGGGCGACGACGTAGGCCTGGGCGAAGGGGCCGCCCTTGGCGCCGAACTTGGAGCGCAGCTCCTGCCAGAAGCCGAGGTCGAGGTAGACGGTGCGGTCGCCGGGGCAGTAGAAGGGGCCGACCTGGGTGGTCGCCGGGCCGCAGGCGGTGGAGGTCGAGTTGGTGAACAGGACGGTCTGCGCCCGCTCGTACTTCTTGCCGGAGTTCGCGAACTCGCTGGTCCAGTAGTTCTGGACGGAGTCGACGACGGCGACCACGCGGCAGTCGTCGTTGGCGTTGGCGTCGGCTCCGGTGCGGCACTTGGCGGCCAGCGACGACGAGTCGACGACGCCCGGGGCGGCGGAGCTGCCGCCGGAGCCGCTGCCGCCGCCCATCGTGGCCACCGGGATGCCGACCGCCGCGGCCACCAGGGCCAGAAGCAGGCCTATGACGCTGCCGCGGCCGCCGGGGAAACCACCGCCGCCGCCGCGCTGGTCGACGACGTCGCTGGTGTCCAGTTGCGCGTCGGGGTCGAAGGTCATGGGGCGCCTCCCTCTGCTGTGCCGGCGGTGGTCCGGATCGAAGCACCGGGTATCCGAACGCTGGCAAAGGAAACGGGGCCGGGGGCTGCAAACCAGCCTGGTCGCGGGCGGAGCCTCGGGCCTGGCGGCGGGTATCGCCGCAGTTCTCGCCGCGAGTCGCCGCGAGTCTCCTCGTGGGTCGCCGCGAGTCACCGCGGATCCCGCTTCGGGCCGCCTCCAGTCGCCGCAGACCAGCCGCAAACCAGCCGCAAACCCTCAGCCGCGTCGGCGGCCGACCCCCGCGATCAAGCTGTACCGCGCCACGTCGCCGCCCAGCGGATCGGCAGCGAGCGCCGCCGGCTCCGGGCGCCAGTGGATGATGTCCACCAGGCCCGGCTCCAGCAGCTCGTAGCCGTCGAAGAAGCGCTCCACCTCGGTCTTGCCGCGGAACACTCCCGGCTGCGTGGTCTTCGCGTAGACGTTCTCGACCTCGCCGACCTGCTTGGGGCGGTAGTCGTTGGTCCCGTGGCTGATGGCGAGGTAGGAGCCGGGGACGGTGGCGTCGCGGTAGGCGGCCACGATCCGGGCCGGGTCGTCCTCGTCCGGCACGAAGGGCAGGACCGAGACCAGCAGGACCGCCGTGGGGATGCTCAGGCCGAGTTCCCCGGTCTCGACCGCGCCGCGCAGCACGGCGTCGGGGTTGCGCAGGTCGGCGTGGACGACCGCGACCCGGTCGGTGTCGCGGAGCAGGGCCGAGGCGTGGGCGACGGCGACCGGGTCGGAGTCGACGTAGACGGTCCGGGCGCCGGAGCGGTGGGCGGCGACGATCTCGTGGACGTTGCCGACGGTCGGGATGCCGGAGCCCAGGTCGAGGAACTGGTCGACGCCGAGCGCGCAGAGTGCGGCGACGGCGCGGCCGAGGAAGGAGCGGTTGGCGCGCACGACGTGCGGGGCGTCGGGGAAGACCTCCTGCGCCTGCTTGGCGAGGTCGCGGTCCGAGGCGAAGTTGTGCGAGCCGCCGAGGAAGTAGTCGTACATGCGCGCGACGGAGGGGCGCTCGATGTCGACGTCGTCCGGTGTCCAGGCCAACCCGTGCTGCATCGTGCCCTCCTCGGAATCGACACGGCATGCTACCGGGTGCGACCTGGCCGCGGCGGTCGGAACCGCCGCGACCAGGTCGCTTTTCTTTCGGGGCCGCTGTGTGGATCAGCCCCGTGGATCAGCCCCGTGGATCAGCCCTGGACGAACACCGCCACGCTTCGCGCCGGAACAGTGAACGTCCCGGTGCCGGTGTCGAAGGCCGAGGTCTTGACCACGGCGTCCGAGCCCGCCGCCTGGATCGGGTCCAGCACCTGCGTCGTCCCGGCCAGCGCCGGGACGGCCTGGGTCTGCGGGCTCGGCGTCGCGTTGAAGACCACTGTCAGGGACTTCGCGCCGGTGCCGAGCCGCATGGTGATCACGCCTGGCGTCTCCGTGCTGCCCGAGAGCGGGAAGGACAGGGCGGCCTGCACGGCCTGGGCGGTCCCCAGGGCGAACAGCGGCGAGGACTGCTTGATCCGCAGCAGGTCCTGGTACGCCGCCGAGGTGGCGGTGACCGTCGCGCAGTCGGGCTTCAGCGCGGCGTCCGCCAGCAGGGGCCGCATGTACGGCCACTTGGACTGGTTGGCGGCGGCCGGCGGCAGGCCCTGGCCGAAGCCGGTGCCGGTCGCGCAGTCCCAGTGGATCGCGTTGAACCAGTCGCCGGAGTCGTAGGAGTTGCCGTCGAAGGACTTGGACCGCAGCAGGTCGCTGCCGGCGGCGCTGAAGCCCGGGCCCTGCGAGAGGACCGTGGTCGCCAGCGCGAGCACCTGCATGCGGGCCCGGTCGGCGGTCGACGTCGAGGCCGGCAGTTTGTAGGCCAGGGCGTCGAACAGGATCTCGTTGTCGTGGGCGTCGACGTAGGTGATCGCGTCGGCGGGGTTCGCGGCGTAGCCGGCGGGTGAGCCGTTGTAGTCCACCTGCGCGCCGGTGACGGGCTTGCCGGTGGAGTCGGTGAACGCGTACGACGCCAGGGCGCCGGTCAGCCCGACCTTGATCAGGTCCTGGTCGTGCAGCAGGCGGGCCTTCTGGTCGGCGGTGGCGCCGTTGACGGCGTCGCCGTTCGGGTCGGTGTAGAGGCCGGAGGCGAAGCCCTGGATGCGGGGGTCGGCGTCGAAGGGGCCGCCGCCGCGGACCGCGTCGCGGAGGCGGTCGTTGAAGGTGCCGATGCCGGTGCCGGCCATGTTGGTCTGCGAGGCGTTCACGAAGCGGGCGTTGTCGGCGACGGTTCCGAAGTTCCAGCCCTCGCCGTAGAGGTAGAGGGCCTTGCCGTCCACGCCATCGCGGGCGAGCGTCAGGTTGCCCAGGGCGGACTGCACGTCCAGCATTGTCTGCTTCGGGTCCAGGCCCATCAGGTCGAAGCGGAAGCCGTCGACGTGGTACTGCCGGGCCCAGGTGGTGACCGAGTCGACGACGAGCTTGTCCATCATCGCGTGCTCGGGTGCGGTGTCCGCACAGCACGAGTCGGTCGTCACCGCGCCGGCGTCCGACAGCCGCTGGTAGTAGCCGGGCACGATCCGGTCCAGGACCGAATGCGGGTCCTGGCCCGCGGCTGCGGTGTGGTTGTAGACCACGTCCAGCACCACGCGCAGCCCGGCGGCGTGCAGGGCGGCGACCATCTGGCGGAACTGGACGATCCGGGGCGTGCCGTTGGGGTCGGTCGAGTAGGAGCCCTCCGGAACGGTGAAGTGGTAGGGGTCGTAGCCCCAGTTGTAGGCGTCGGTCGCCGCGGTCTTGGTGACGCAGGCCTGTTGCTGGTCGGAGTCGCTGGGGAAGGACGGCAGGTCGCAGGGCGGGGTCGACTGCTCGGACTTCGGCTCCGGAACCGAGCTGAAGTCGAACACCGGCAGCAGGTGGACTGTTGTGACGCCGGACTGGGCCAGGGCCTTGAGATGCTGGAGGCCCAGCGAGGTGCTGTCGGTGAAGGCGAGGTAGGTGCCGCGGTCGGCCGCCGGAACCGAGGTGTCCGCCGCTGAGAAGTCGCGGACGTGGAGCTCGGTGATCTCCTGCTTGGCCGCCGGGATCGGCTGCGGTGCGGGGGTCTTCTTCCAGGCGTCCGGCGCGAGCTTGCTGTCGGAGAGGTCGACGATCTGGCTGCGGGTGGAATCCGCGGACAGCGACAGCGAGTAGGGGTCCGTCACCTCGTTGACGACGAGTTTCTGGACCGAGGGCGCCCAGACTGTGACTTGGTACAGGTAGTACTTGCCGTTCCAGTCCGGCTTGCCGCGGACGCTCCAGACGCCGGTGCGGTCGTCGGCGTCCATCGGGACGACGGTGGGTTTGGTCGTGGCCTTGGCGTCGTCGAAGAGTTCGAGCTTGACCGACTGCGCGGTCGGCGCCCAGACCGACAGGGTCGGCTTGTTGTGGTCGAACACCGGTCCGAGCGCGGCGCTGCTCGCCGCCGAGTAGAGGGCGTCCAGCACGCCGGGGATCTGCACGCCGGTCGCGGCGAGGAGGTTTCCGCTCCCGTCGCGCTCGGTGGCCAGCAGCTGCGATCTGAGGGCGGGCTTCACGCGGGCGGCGTCGCGCGGGTCCACGGTGAAGGCGCTGTATCCGGCGAGGTTCGGGTACTTCGCCAGCTGCGCGGCGGTCAGGCCGCCGGGTACCTGGTTCAGCCGGATCCAGTAGCCCGGGTCGGAGAGGTCGCCGTTGGCGATGGTGATCCCGCCGGAGGGTGCGTAGACGAGCTGGTAGTGCAGCGACGCCGACAGCGGCTTCTTCCACGCCACTGTTGTGGCGTCGATCCACTGCGCCTGCGCCTTGGTCAGGTCGGCGTCCAGTGTGGTGGCGGCCGGCAGCGGCAGCAGATATCCCGGCTGGCCGCCGAGGATCCAGATCTCGCGGCCGTGGTCGGCGAAGGTCAGCGACTGGTCGTCGGGCAGGTCCTTGGTGTCGCCGTTGTGCAGGATGTAGGACAGGCTCGACGCCCCGGGTGCCAGCGGCACGGTGAAGACGTCGCCGAACGCGTCGGTGCCCGACGGCGCCAGGGGTGCGGACCATGAGGTGGGGTTCGCCGCGCCGGTCCAGTCGTGCAGGCCCCAGCCGGCGTAGGCGCCGTCCGCGCGGTGGTAGTGGATGACGGCGGTGTCCGGCGGGACTGGCGGGTAGGTGATCGGCGAGGTGGTGCTCACCGTCGCGTCGCCCTGCTTCACCCAGACCTCGCCGGACTTGGTGAGGTCGATGGAGCGGTCGCTGTCGACGTCCTTCGTGCCGTTGTTCTCGATGATGAAGCCGACGCTGGAGGCGCCGGGCTTCAACTTCACGTAGGCGAAGGCGCCGTAGGCGTCGCGGCCGACGAACGGCTGCCCGGCCGGCCAGGTGGTCTGCATCGAGGGGTCGATGTCGCCCCAGGTGTAGAGGTTCCAGCCGTCGTAGTTTCCGTCGGGACGGGTGTAGTGCACGACCGCGTAGGTGTATTGGACGGTGCTGCGCGGTGGTGCCGGTGGAACGGTTCCGACGGTGGTCGAGCCGGTGGCCGACGCGGTCTTGCCGGCGCTGTCGGTCACGACGGCTTTGTAGCGGACGACGGCGCCTGGGGCGGTTTTCGAAAGGTCCTGTGTCACCTGGTAGGGGGCGTGGTCGGCGGTGCCGAGGATCTGCCATGGGCCGGTGCCGATGGCGGCGGCGAAGGTGACGCGGTTGAGGGTGCTGGTGGAGGTAGGGGTGGCCGTGGTGCCGGACGTGGGGGTGGGTACCGTGGCGCCGATGGTGGCCGTGCCCGTCACGCCGGCTGCGGGGGTGGTCAGGGTGAGCGATGGGGGTGTGGTCGGGGCCGCGAGGCGGGCGCCGGCCTTGTAGACGACTGATGTCAGCGGGGGGACGGTGACGGTCAGCGTCGCGTCGGTGGCGGTGGTCAGTGAGGCCGTGCCGGACGGGTAGAGCTGGCCGAAGGTCGCAGAGGCCGAATACGTCGGGATCCGCACGGTCTGCGCGGTGGTGGCGTTGTTCACCGCGACGACGTACTCGATCTGCTGGGTCTGGTCGATGCGGGAGAAGGCGTAGACGCCGGGGCCGTCGGCGGCGTACCGCTCGACCTGGACGCCGTCGGCGAGTGCCGGGTTGGTCTTGCGGAGCTGGGACAGCGTGGCAATGGCCTGATAGAGGGGGTGGGTCGGGTCGTACTCGGCGGTGGCGTCGGTGCGGGTCGTGCCGATCTGCGGGTCGGCCAGGTAGTCGGGGGTCCGCGAGGGGAACATGTCCTGGCGTGCGTCCTTGTCGCCGCCGGCGCCGATGAAGCCCTGCTCGTCGCCGTAGTAGACGACCGGCTGGCCGCGTGTCAGGAACATGAGTTGGTTGGCGAGGATGTCGCGCTGCAACAGCTCCGACTGCGACGCGTTCGGGTTGTCCTGCTTCAGGAACGAGCCGATGCGGCCCATGTCGTGGTTGCCGAGGAAGGTCGGCTGCTCGTAGGCGTTGCTGGTGGCGGAGGTGTACAGCGAGTCCTTCGCGTAAAGCGCGGAGAGCCGCTGCGACGACGCACCCTGCGACGCGAACGCGCGGGCCGCGTCCTGGAACGGGAAGCCGAGGGTCGCGTCGAGCTTGCCTTGGGTGACGTACGGCGCCTGGACGGTCGGATCCGCGTCATAGACTTCGCCGAACATGAAGAAGTTGGGCTTGCCGTGCTTCGCGGCGTAGGACTTCAACGCTGTGGACCACTGGGTCCAGAAGGGCAGGTCCACGTTCTTGACGGTGTCGATGCGGTAGCCGTCCACGCCGAAGTCGACCCAGGACTCGTAGATCTGCTCCATGCCCTTCACGACCTCGGGGCGCTCCGTCCACAAGTCGTCCAGGCCGGAGAAGTCGCCCTCGTCACCGCTCTCGCCGGCGAAGGTGGAGTTCCCGCGATTGTGATACAACGTCGGGTCGTTGAGCCAGGCCGGGGTCTTGGCCGTGGCATCGCTCGGCGTGTCGAACACCGGCTGGTAGGGGAACGACGCGGTGGTGACCTTCGGGAAGGGCTTGGAGCCGTCGGCGTAGTCCGAGTCGTCGAAGGGGCGCCCCGAGGCGTCCAGGTAGGGGTAGGCGGCCTTCGACCGGTAGTCGTACTGGCCCTCCTTGTAGTCGATGACGTCAGCGGTGTGGTTCGTGATGACGTCGAAGAAGACCTTCATCCCCTTGGCGTGCGCCGCCTTGATCAGGTCTTTGAGGTCCTGATTAGTGCCGAAGTGGGGGTCCACCTGCGTGAAGTCGGTGACCCAGTAGCCGTGATACCCCGCCGAGGCGTTGGCCCCGGTGCCCTGGACCGGCTTGTTCTTGAAGATGGGTGCCATCCATATAGCGGTGGTACCCAGGCCCTTGATGTAGTCCAGCTTCGAGGCCAGGCCCTTGAGGTCGCCGCCGTGGTAGAAGCCCTTGTCTGTGGGGTCGAAGCCGGTCAACATCCGATCGCCGGTCAGGCCACCTGTCAGCCCGCCGGTGTCGTTGTCGGTGTCACCGTTCGCGAAGCGGTCCGGGAGGACGAAGTAGTACTGCTCGCGGGTCAGGCCGGGGCGGTCAGCGAGTGCGGTCGTCAGCGAGGCGTCGGAGGGGGCTGCCACCAACGGTGCTGTAGTCAACCCCGCTGCGGCGTTCTGCGGCTGACCGAAACCGAAGGCGGGGAGGCTCAGTCCAGCGACTGTCGCGGCGGCTGTGGCGATAACTGTGGCCGCTGCTATGACGCTGCGGCGTAGGCGCCTTCTGCGGGCTGGGGGCACGGTGGTTCCCTCTCGTGGGCGGCGGGCACGGCTCCTGGGCAGCGTGCGGGCGCGAAACTACTCGCCTTGCAATCCTTCAGCAATATTCAGCAAGGAGTTTCAGGGAGGGGCAGGTCAGGGGGTGTGGGGGTGAGGGGTGGGTGATCCTGGGCAGGGCTTTTCTTGCAGAGATGGGAGATGGGATGAGATGAGAGATGGGGAAGCAAGGGCCAGGCAAAGTCAAGAGCTGGGTAAGGCAGGCGCCTCCGGCGAGGACCTCTGATCCCTCGGAGAACTGGCGCTAGTCCATAGGAGGGCCCGGTCAGTCCCTGCGCTGGCGGTTTGTGAGGTGGGGGTTTGTTCCCCTCGCTCACGTCGGCAGCCCTACGGGTACAGCACCGCCGCCCAGGTATCAAGTCCATGCCGGAACCTTGTTGTTCTAGTGCTGCGGTTGGGCTTGCATGAACTTGACACCTGGTCGGCGGTACTCAGGGCTTTTGCGTTCTCATGGGTTGGTTTGTATGCCTAGTAGTTTCAGGGTGTGGTTGCGGTGGTCGCGCATGTGGTCGGTGGCGGCGGCGATGTTGGTCCAGCCGGTGAGTTTGAGTAGGGCGAT